>JAUNNN010000051.1 GCA_030531435.1 Lachnospiraceae bacterium | reverse complement strand
TTTCGACCTGTCTATCCATTTCAATTAACAGATTATCTATAATCTGCCAGTCTCCAAAGAGACACGCGCTCTCCATCCTTGATGCCAGTTCATCAATGGCTGAGAATCTAAGAATCTTGGCCATTTTCTTAACGCCTCTTAAATTAAATCTGAATAAGTCCTGCTTATTCTCATCATATAACTTATTACATAATGATATCATTTCTATTAAATCATCGATCTGCATCTCACGCAGATTTTCAGGAGCAATATCTATTCTTTCAACATGTGATGTCGAATGTTCTTCTTCTCTAAGCTTCTCTTTATCATCATCACTCACACTGTTCTTATTCAAAACAGTAACAATCATAGAAAAGACAAAACCATATCTGTCATAAGTATTTACAAACGACAAATACACTGGAATATCCATTTTAATGTATACTGCAGGCACTAAAACAGGTTCAGTCCCCTTATTCTGAACTATTTTAACTTTCTCAATATCACTAATCTGGAAAATTTCATATAGATTACGACCTGAGAAGTTATCTCTATAATTTTCAGCCATAATACTAAGTCGTTTATTCTCAAATACAATGTTACCCTTATCATCGCATATAGCAATACTCTGCTTTACATTAGGATAAAGATATTCATTATAATCATCTGAATTAAATTCAAGACTTCTCTGATATGAAATCAAATACTCAATAAAGCACATATTAATTGCATAACAGATAAGTGCTGATGGAATAAACGTGGTACTAACAACCAATCCACAAATTTCTGCAATTAGGGCACCAAATGATATGGCAACAAGTGTAATAAGAAGTTTGCAGGCATATATCTCACGTTGTTTTTTGCATCTTTCATTGTAATAAGTAACAAGGAACACAAAACCAAACAGAACAAGAATATAATAGAATGATCTAATAAACTCATTAAATCTGTTTGTAGATGTGAAATATAGACCAAATATATTTGACCTAAGCGTACCTTTTCCTAAATATAAATCAAGAAATAGTAACAATATACCAAGGTACAAATAAAGCGTTGTAAACATATGCACTATTCTTTTACTAACGTTCTCATAATAATGCGTAAGTCTACTAAGTATTTCAAATATGCAAACATAGCATACTATTTTTCCAAATTCTGACAAATAATAAAAAATATGCTGTCCAAAGGAATTTTTAGTAAATGCTGCCGAAATTGTGAATATACACCACGCTGCATAAAACGCACAATAAACAGAATATACGCGGGATACATTACTGTATGACTCCTTGCCATTATATGTAACCATCCTGGATATTGCTATAAGTGCAAATATGAAAATTATTGAATGATAAATTAATTTAATAGCCATATATTAATTCTTGAAGCTGTGTATTGGTGCTGGAATACGGCCTTTACGGTTAACAAAGTCATCACATGAATATTTGTTAACAGGCATTATTGGTGCATATCCAAATAAACCTCCAAATTCCACCTGCTCACCAACATCTTTTCCTATTGCAGGAATAATTCTTACAGCTGTTGTCTTCTGATTAACCATACCTATTGCCATTTCATCAGCAATAATTCCAGAAATTGTAGTTGCTTTTGTATCTCCTGGTATAGCTATCATATCAAGACCTACAGAGCAAACACAAGTCATAGCTTCTAATTTTTCTAAAGTAAGTGCACCTGCTTTTACAGCATCAATCATTCCCTGGTCTTCTGAAACTGGAATAAATGCACCACTTAATCCACCAACATAAGATGATGCCATTACACCACCCTTCTTAACCTGATCGTTAAGTAATGCAAGTGCAGCTGTTGTTCCTGGTGCACCAGCATATTCAAGTCCGATTTCGCAAAGAATATCAGCAACTGAATCGCCTACAGCTGGAGTTGGTGCTAATGATAAATCAACTATACCAAAAGGAATATTAAGCATCTTTGATGCTTCTCCAGCAACTAACTGTCCTACTCTAGTAACTTTAAATGCTGTCTTTTTAATTGTCTCACAAAGTGTTTCAAAATCTGCACCTCTAACCTTCTCAAGTGCAGTTTTTACAACACCAGGACCAGATACACCAACGTTAATTATTGCATCTGTTTCTGTAACACCATGGAAAGCGCCTGCCATAAATGGGTTGTCATCTGGTGCATTACAAAATACAACAAGCTTCATACAATCCATTGAATCGTTATCTTTTGATATTTCAGCAGTTTCTTTAACAATTTCACCCATAAGGCGAACTGCATCCATATTAATTCCAGTCTTTGTAGAGCCAAGATTTATTGAACTACATACTCTGTCTGTTGAATGAAGTGCTTCAGGAATAGAACGAATAAGCATTTCATCAGCCTTTGTCATACCCTTAGATACAAGAGCTGAATAACCACCAATAAGGTTAACGCCAACAGCTTTTGCTGCATTATCCATAGTTTTTGCAAGCTTTACAAAATCTGATGTATCTTTACATGCACTTCCACCAACTAATGCCATTGGTGTGACGCTGATTCTTTTATTAACAATTGGAATACCAAACTCTGCCTCAATTTCCTTTCCAACAGGGACAAGGTCTTTTGCAACAGTAGTTATTTTCTTGTAAACATTATCACAACATTTATCTATATCTGAATCTATACAATCAAGAAGTGAAATACCAAGAGTAATTGTTCTTACATCAAGGTTTTCCTTCTCAATCATTTCATTTGTTTCTAAAACTTCATTTTGATTTATCATATGGACTCCTTATATTCTATGCATCTTTTCGAAAATTTCTTCTCTCTGGCATTTAACAATAACTCCGATTTCTTCTCCAATCTGAGCAAGCTCATCTGCAATATCACCAAATGGCTTTGAAGAGTCATTCATATCAACAATCATCATCATATTAAAATAGTCCTGAACAATTGTCTGAGAAATATCAAGAATATTAACTCTGTTGTTTGCAAGATATGTACAAACCTTTGCAATAATACCAACTGTATCTTTTCCAACTACTGTAATTATTGTTTTTTTCATAATATTTGTATCCTCCTAAACGGCTATTTTTTCTGAAACTTCACTTCTTGATGCCACTCTTATATTAAAATCATCTGGCTTGTATTTTATATCAGACATTAACACTTCAAGTCGTACTGCCTCATATGCAAGCTCAGCCAAATTATTTTCCTGACTTAAATGTCCAAGCAAAACCGTATTAAAATCATCATGTAATAACTGACATAACAGTCTTCCTGAATTTTCATTAGACAAGTGTCCCTTATCAGAAAGAATTCTTCTTTTAAGATAATACGGATAACTACCAACCTGCAACATATTTACATCATGATTTGCTTCAAGAAGCATTGCATTCACTCCCTTAAAGCTTTTCACGGTATAGTCTGTATATACACCAAGGTCAGTGCATATTCCTACAGAGCTTCCGTTGTTATTTATTCTGTATGCAACAGGTTCATTGGCATCATGGGAAATTTTAACTGGATTTATTTCAAGATCATTTACTAAAAATTTATTATCTGCTTTTATCTCAGTAAATAAATCAGAATCAACTTCTCCAACACTTTTAGTGTTTTTTATACCTTCTATTGTCCCTTTAGTTGCATAAATTGGTATTTCATATTTTCTTGAAATAACACCAATACCAGCTATATGGTCTACATGCTCATGGGTAACTAAAATGCCATCCAGTTCCTTAATTGATAAACCAATAGAATTAAGTCCCTCTTCTACTCTTTTACCAGATAAGCCAACATCGACCAAAATGTTAGTATTGTCAGACCCTACATAAATGCAGTTCCCACTGCTTCCACTTGTTATACTGACAAGTTCCATCCCCTTATTATCTCCTAATATTATTTCTCCCAGTAAATATCAAGCTTATCTAGTGGATTGAGCTGTTGTGCATACTCTGCATTTACTCCGTTTAGCTTTGTAACAACAGATCTTCCTTCTGGTTTTGATAAGTTGAAATCAATATAATCAAATACATCTACAAAGATATATGACTCTTTACCCTTAAGAGTAATCTTTTCATTATTTACAAACACTGTCATCTCATTTGAAGAATCATCAGCACTTTCATTTTCTTCCTTATTAGCTGTTTCTTCGTTAGGAGCTTCTTCTACGTTTTCAGCATTATTTTCTGAAGTTAGTTCACTAGAATTCTCGTTAGTTGGCTCTTCAATGGCTACAAGTTCTGTTTCTTCTTCACTGTCATTATTTGATAAATACTTTGAAAAATCTATATCTTCCTTATCATCTGGAGCATCAACAACATCTGATAAGTTTAATTTTTCCATTGACCAGATAACGTTAAAGTTCTCATATACAAGAGTATCAAGTGTTGCCACTTTATTGTTTACGTAAATGTTCATATCAGTATTTATAAGAACATCCATAAACTCTGCTATCTGTTTAACTGTATAGTAGTTAAGCATCTTAATATCATCACCAGACTTGATGCTGTAATATCCTGACTGTAGTTCACCGTTTACTTCAGCAAACTTAGGAAGATCAATATTTTTATCATTAACTACTACATTTACACTTGAATCAAATTCTGGAAGCTGTTTGATTTCAGCATATGCTGCTTCACCTGCAGTTGACTCTGTAACTTTAATCTTATCTCCTGCCTGAATAGGAGTAGTTAAAGAAACTTCCTCATTATTAAGCTTAACAATAGCTGGCTCACCCATCTGACCTCTAATCATATGAGGCTTTCCGTTTACTGTGAAATTAAGCTGTTCTCCTCTCTTTGGGAAAAGACCTTCATTAGGGAATCCAGCCTGCATAGCCGCATCTGCAATCGTAAGGTGTCCATTATCATATAGCTTAATTCTCTTACCATTGAAATTAACAAAGATGAAGTTATTCTTCTGGTCATAGAAATTAAGACAAATACCAACTGGTGTTACAAACATTGAATCAATTACTGGATTCTCAATTTGATAGTCAATATCCTTAAGTACTTCTTTACCTCTAAGTGCAACACGCTCAGAAATAATTCCAAGCTCATTTGCAAGATACTCTGTAAATGTAGGGAATTTTCCGCCACCACCAACTACAAATACAGCACTAACTGGCTTACCTGCATTTAATTCCTTAATCTTATCAGATATGTCCTTTGTCATTTCCTTAACAACATCATCACATATCTTTTTAACTTCATTTGGCTCAATAGTATGGGCAATTCCCATAATATCTTCATAGTGAATTGTTTCATTTGAAGATGCATGAGTCTTAACATGTTCAGCCATCTTAAAATCAAGTAAAAGTGCTGTTGCAATTGTTTCTGTAAGCTCATCACCAGCCTTTGGAATCATTCCATATGCAACAATACTTCCATCTCTAGTAATTGAAATATCACTAGTACCAGCACCTACATCCACAAGGGCGATGTTAAGCATTCTATACATATCAGGTACTGCAGCCTGCATAGCTGCAATAGGCTCCAATGTAAGATTTGCTACTTGAAGGTCAGCTATTTCTACTGCTTTATAAAGTCCATCTACAACATCATCAGGAAGGAATGTGGCAATTAATTCAACCGAAATTTTTCTAGCCTTATGCTTCTCAGGAGTTGCAATTGGATAATCATTTACATAGTATTTAACAACTGTATATCCAACACAATAGAATTTAACTTCTGTATCATTTATTTCATGAAATTCATCATATGCCTTTTCAACACCCAGCATATCAAGAGTGTACACATGCTCTGCATCAACTACAGTTTCCTCTGAAAACTCAAGCTCTGCTGAAGTAGTTATTGTTTTAAGTACACGACCAGCGGCAGCAATACATACTTCGTTAAGCTGCTTATCTATAACTTTTTCAAGCTCGTCCTTTACATCTGCAATAGTACGACCAACTCTGTCTATATCATGAATCTGTCCATCTAACATTGATCTTGTATCATGTTCTTTTACCTGCTGTGCAATGACATGAAACTGATCTTCTGTTTTATAACCAACTGTTCCTACGATACTTCTTGTACCGATATCCAAACCAAAAACTAAATTTCCCGGATTTTTCTTTGTAGATGCCATATTTTTCCCCTAGTGTAATATATTTCTAATATCTTCTCTCGTTTTTTCTAAATCGCCATCATTGTCAATTACATATTCACAGTTTTTACGGAACTCTCTGTCTGAAAGCTGTGAATCCATAATTGATTCAATTCTTGCAAGTGAATATCCTCTGTTATCAACAAGCCTTCTTGTTCTTGTAGGGATTGAAGCATAAACATACCAAAGCTCATCGCATATCTGCTTATATCCATCCTCTATAAGAAGTGCTGCCTCAATAAACATATATTTGTACGTACCCTCGCGCTTTAATTCATCAATTTTATCAAGGATATACCTTTTAACTGCAGGATGAATTATTGCTTCTGCCTGTTTCTTTTTTACAGGGTCTGAAAAAATCATTATCGCCATCATACGACGATTTATTTCTCCATCAGGATCAAGTATTGTTTCTCCAAGAAGATCAACAATTTTGTCATAACAAGGCTGTCCTTTTTTCTTAACCTCATTACCAACATCATCTGCTCTTAAAATGTAGCAGTCTGTCTCTTCCTCAAGTATTTCCAAAACCTTTGATTTTCCAGAGCCTACGCCTCCAGTAATTCCTATAACGTACATATATGCCTCACAAAGTATTATTTTGCGTCATACCAGGTGTCACCTGAATGAACATCTATATCAAGAGAAACTGCAAGCTTGCAGGCTCCCTCCATCTCTTCGTAAAGAATCTCTTCAACCTTTGATTTCTCAGCTACAGGTGCCTCAATTAGAAGTTCATCATGCACCTGAAGGATGATTCTTGATAATAAATTTTCTTTTATAAGACGGTCATGTACTTTTACCATGGCAATCTTCATAATGTCCGCTGCTGTTCCCTGTATTGGCGCATTCATGGCAACTCTTTCACCAAACTGTCTCTGCATAAAGTTTGAGGATTTAAGTTCTGGAATAGGTCTTCTTCTATTAAACAGAGTGAGAACATACTCATTCTCTTTAGCGCCCTCTACAAGTCCGTCTAGGTATTCTTTTACCTTAGGGAAAGTAACAAAATAATTTTCAATAAATTCTTTCGCTTCTTTCCTTGAAATACTAAGGTCATTACTTAAACCAAATGAGCTTATACCATAAATGATTCCAAAGTTTACTGCCTTTGCATTTCTTCTCTGTAAATCAGTAACTTCATCGAATGGAACATGGAACACTTCTGATGCTGTAATTCTATGAATATCCTGAGCTTTCTCATATGCAGAAATAAGCTTTTCATCTTTTGACATATGTGCCATAATTCTTAGCTCAATCTGGGAATAATCAGCATCCACAAATGTATAGCCTTCTCTTGGAACAAAACACTTTCTAATGAGTCTTCCCTGTTCAGTCCTAATTGGAATATTCTGAAGATTTGGATCAGAGCTTGAAATTCGGCCAGTTGCTGTTATTGTCTGATTAAAATGACAACGTATTCTGTTATCATCCTGTATATAATCCTTTAAGCCATCAACATATGTGGATTTAAGCTTAGCAAGACCTCTATATTCAAGAATTTTTGCAACAAATGGATAATCAGGAGCAAGCTTTTCTAATACATCTGCTGCAGTTGAATATCCAGTTTTTGTCTTTTTTCCACCAGGTATTTCCATCTTTTCAAATAAAATCTCTCCAAGCTGTTTTGGAGAATTAATGTTGAAATCAAACCCGGCTAATTCTTTTATTTCTGCTTCTAGCTTTTCAATCTGTACAGCTAATTCCTTGCCATAGCTTTCAAGAGCATCTGGCTTAATAAGAATACCTTCCATTTCCATATCAGCTAATACAACTATCAATGGAAGCTCAATATCTATGTACAAATCATACATTGCAAGCTCTTTTAATTTATCCTTAACTTCTCTGTATTTAAGTAAAACATCTTCTGTTTCGTAGTTTCCAGCAAGTGGATTTATTAAATAAGCTGCAATTGTTACATCAAATAGCTTTTTCTTTGCAGTTTCTGTATTACATAATTTTTTTAGAACCTTCAAATCATTTTTAAGATTATCTGATACAAAGGTAATGTTATCTGATGCTAATACGAAATCTTCAAATACAGAATATAGGCTATCTTCGCTAATACCATTTCCAGTAGAAATAGTATATTTAACTTTATCTGTAGTAATTTCTATTGATACGATTTTTTCTGAAAAGTCAAAGCTTGCCTGACCATTATCAGCAAAGCTTAAGCTACTCTTATCATTGTTAATTTTAAATGCAAGTGCATCTGAGTTTATTTCTTTAAAAAGATTTTTATATTCATCTATAGAGTCAATATTAATTACTTCTCTTTCAACTAGAGGTGTGTCATCTACTGAATCATCTGAAAACCTCTCAAGAAGCTTCTTAAAGCCCAGTTTTTTGACTATAGGATATGCTTCTTTCGTATAAAGATTATGAATCTCTAATGCTTCAAGTTCATATTCTATTGGAGCATTAATATCAATAGTTGCAAGTTTCTTTGACATTACTGCCATATCAAAATTCTGCTCAAGAGTTTCTTTAACAGACTTTTTTGTAATTTCCGGAATATGCTCTTTTAGATTCTCTATACAGCCATATTCTACGATAAGCTGAGTTGCTGTTTTTTCACCTATTTTAGGCACGCCAGGAATATTATCAGATGAGTCGCCCATAAGAGCTTTAAGCTCAATAATTCCAAGTGGAGGCACGCTATACTTATCTATTACATCCTGAGTGTTATAGTTTTCAATTTCAGTTTTTCCACCTTTAGTCTTTGGAATTCTGACTTTAATGTTATCAGTGGCAATCTGTAAAAGATCTCTATCTCCAGATACAAGCGATACTGTAAGTCCATCTTTTTCAGACTTTTTAGCAATAGTACCTAATATATCATCAGCTTCATATCCTGGTTTCTCAAGAGTAACAACACCCATGGCTTTAAGAAGTTCTTTTAAAACTGGCACCTGTTCTCTAAGCTCATCTGGCATGCCCTTTCTTGTACCTTTATAATCAGCATACATTTCATGTCTGAATGTAGGGTGCTTTACATCAAAAGCAACAGTAAGATAATCTGGCTTTTCTTCATCTAAAATACTATTCATAATGTTCAAAAAGCCATAGATTGCATTAGTATGTAAGCCCTCTGAATTTGTAAGATCAGGGACTCCATAAAATGCTCTATTTATTATGCTGTTACCATCTATTAAAACAATCTTCTTCATTTCTATTTAACAAAACTTAGAACATATACATCATGTAATTTGAGCAAATAATATACAAACCACACATAACTAAAATTATGGCAGCACTAATACTAATTGCTCGTCTAACTGCAGTTAGTCCTTTATGAAATTCTAAACATTCACGCATATTAGTAAGCTTTGTATTAAGCTCTCCTGACAAATCAAATGTTTCACCATTCTCAAGACGGTTAAGTGCCTCTTTTAAAAGGTAGCTTGTTTCCATCTCTTCATAACAGCTGTGACAATTATCTATATGTCTAACAAAATTTGCCAGTGTCTCTCCTGTAAGCTCATCATCAATAAATGCCTGAATTTTTGCTTCTGCGTCCTGACACTTCATACTTAAAACATCTTCTTAAGACTTCCAAGAATACCTCTTGAAATCTGTTTTCCTATTTCTCTTCCAATCGTATTTGTAGCAGTGTTTACAGTTTTTGTGAGTACAGACTGTTTTCTTCTAGAAGAAGTTCCTGTACCTGTCATTTTTCTAACTACATCTTTTATTTCTTTTTCGCGTTCTCTTGCAGCCTTCTCCTGAGCTTTTCTCTCAGCTTCAAGCGCTTTTTCACGTTCTTTTTCTTCTTTTTCTTTAGCCTTTATTTCTTCTAATGCCTGCTTTTCTTCATCAGCCTGTTTTTTAGCCTCTGTTAAGATTTCATAAGCAGACTCTCTGTCAACAGATGTAGCGTACTTAACATCATATGGGCTTGATTTAATCGCCTGAGCAACTAGCATATCATCAGCAACAGACATTGATGACTGAGGTGGTAATATATATGCTTTTTCAACAACTGTTGGAATACCCTCTTCATCAAGGAATGACACTAAGGCTTCACCTGTTCCAAGCTCAGTAATTACATCCTCTGTCTTAAAATTAGGATTCACTCTAAATGACTGTGCTGCAACCTTTACAGCCTTCTGTTCCTGTGGTGTGTATGCCCTTAGGGCATGCTGGATTTTATTTCCAAGCTGCGCCAAAACATTTTCTGGTATATCTGCTGGCTTCTGAGAAATAAAGTAAACACCAACACCTTTTGATCTGATAAGACGAACTACCTGCTCAACCTTTGCAATAAGAGCCTTTGGTGCATCATCAAATAATAAATGAGCTTCATCAAAGAAGAACACCATTTTAGGCTTATCTAAATCTCCTGCTTCTGGCAAAGTCTCATATATGCTTGATAACATCCATAAAAGAAATGTGGAATATAATAATGGGCTTTGTACTAGTTTTACACATTCAAGAATATTAATATATCCTTTGCCCTGCTCATTAACTGTTAACCAGTCGTGAATATCAAGGTCAGGCTCTCCAAAGAATATATCTCCACCTGCTTCTTCAAGTCTAAGTAAGCTTCTCTGAATTGCTCCAACACTTTGTGGTGAAACATTGCCGTACTCTTCACGTATGTCTTTGGCATTCTCAGATACGTATTTAACCATAGCTTTAAGGTCTTTTAAATCAATAAGAAGCCATCCATTGTCATCAGCTACTTTAAATACAATTGTGAGCACTCCAGCCTGAACTTCTGTTAATTCAAGAAGTCTTGCAATAAGGTCAGGTCCCATTTCAGAAATAGTAGTTCTTACATTGTGACCCTTCTCACCAAATACGTCCCAAAATCTTACAGGAAATGATTTACACTCAAAATCAGTAACTGAAAGTTTATCAAGACGTTTACTTATTCCATCTATGTCACCAGGCTTAATCATACCTGTAACATCGCCTTTTATATCTGCTAAAAATACAGGAGTTCCCATTTCAGAGAATGCTTCTGCTAAAACCTTTAATGTAACTGTCTTACCAGTACCTGTTGCTCCAGCAATCATGCCATGTCTATTTGCCATTTTAGGCACTAAATATACTGGATTATCTCCCTTTGCTATAAATGCTAAGTTCTGCTCTTTTAAGTACATATATATATCCAAATAGCCTTTCTACAAGATTTTGCCTATTTTGCCTTATAATCTGAATTATTATACTACATTTTGTTATATTTGACTACGTTATATAAAAAAAAATCACCTTGCAAAAATTAATTTCGCAAGGTGATTTTTTATGTGCCAAAGGGACACTCTATATGACAAAGGAACACTGCATATAACAAGAGAAGCGTCCCTCATGTATCAATCTTTGTCAAGGAGTCCTTCATAGAACTCTCTGTAATTTGTGTTCTTATTTGCTACACATTCAATAGCTGCTGATGGATGCTGATTCATAATACCTGTTAAAAGATATGGAACATCATAGCCCCAAACAGAGCCTTCAGCCTTAACCTTTGGAATCTGTGTCTCAATAAACTTAAGAACAGGGATGAAACTGTATTTAGGATTTTTAAGGAATCCAAGAAGAAGCTCCATTGCACAGTTACCAGCTCCTCTTCCCATGCTACTCATTGTCGCATCAAGGTAACTTACTCCATGTTTAAGTGCTTCTATAGTATTTGCAAATGCAAGCTGCTGGTTGTTATGCGCATGAATACCAAGAGCAACACCATACTTATCTGTAACATTCTGGTAGAATTCTGTAATTCTTGAAATCTGCTCTGGGTATAATGAACCGTAGCTGTCAACAATGTATATACAATCTGGTCCAGCCTGGCAAACCATCTCAAGTGCCTGAGCAATGTCAGATTCCTGAAGCTTTGAAATAGCCATAATGTTACATGATACTTCGTAGCCTTTCTCCTTACAGTACTTAATCATTTCAATTGCGCCTGGAATCTGGTGAATGTAGCAGGCAACTCTTATAAGATCAACTGGGCTTTCACTTCTGTCTTTAATGTCATTTCTAAAATCACATCTTCCAACATCTGCCATTATTGAAATCTTTAAGTCTGTATCATTGTCTCCAACAATTGCTCTTATATCTTCATCTGTTGCAAATTTCCATTTTCC
Source organism: Lachnospiraceae bacterium (assembly GCA_030531435.1). Lineage (GTDB taxonomy): Bacteria > Bacillota > Clostridia > Lachnospirales > Lachnospiraceae > UBA2868. Next base: position 734 of record JAUNNN010000051.1, on the reverse strand, counting down.
AAACTTGCTCTCATCAAAAAGCTCTTTTGAAGCTCTGTAACCAAACTCCATATAATCAACGCCAGCTTTTACGTTTGCCTCGTAAAGCTCTTTTACAAACTCATCTGAAAAATTAAAGCTATTTACAAGACCTCCATCACGTAATGTTGCATCAAGAACTCTGACGTCTTCTCTTACTGATAATAAACTACCTTTTTGTGCCATAATATTTCTCCCTTTGCTTAAATCCATATAAATCTAAGCTATTTTATTACATTTGTTCGGCAATTTCGCTTTAAACTTTAGAAGTTTAAAGTGTCAAACAATGCTATTATATACACTTAATACTAATATTTCAAGTAAAAAATGCTTTTTAATTGTTTTTTATTTAAACAAGTTCTTTATACTACTTCTTCTCTTGTAATATTATTAAGCCACTTATAGCTTCTATAATATTTTATTACTACTGGTACTTTCCAGAATTCATCAAGACATAGTATGAAATAAACAACCATTGGTGGGAACTTAAATACAAATGCAGATAAAAATCCAATAGGTACTGCTACAACCCACATAGTAATTATATCGCATATCATTCCAAACTTTGTATTTCCACCTGCTCTGAATATACCTGCAATCATTAGTGTATTAAAAGTCTGACCAATAATATAATATCCGCTAATCATGAGCATAATATTTAAATATCCATATGTTCTCTCATTTAGTGTGAAAAAGCTCATAAGTGGATGGCGCAT
>JAUNNN010000050.1 GCA_030531435.1 Lachnospiraceae bacterium | reverse complement strand
TAAACTGGCTTTATGTTTCCTATTTACTGTTATAGGTTCGTTTCGTTTCCGAAAATGTTTACGTTGCTTTCGCAACTTTTGTAAAGAATTTTCGGGGTTGGTTAATACTATTCATTTATCAAGGTACTTATTTGTCGTGTCCAACGCGACACAACTTTGACATAATATCATTTATAAAATACTCTGTCAACACTTTTTTTAATTTTTATTTTTTTCATAAAAATTCCACTCACTATTTGCGAGTGGAGCTTAATTATAACAGATAATTTTTTACATTGTCAACGAAAAAAATGCCAATTTTACGCGCTTTTTCGGACTTTTTTTGTGCTTATTTTTCTATAGCAATATATCGTGTTTCTTCCTATTATATATACACAATATATTGTCTATTATTCTCCTTTTATCAATTTATTTATTTTAAACTGATCATATAAATGAATAATTATTAATAATAAAATTGATATTGCTGAAATAATACTACCTACATAAAATCCTTCTGGAATATATTTCATCTCAATAATATGTTCTCCAGGAGTAATATCTACCGCCATTAATACATCAAGTACTCTTTTTGTATTTACTTCCTTACCATCAACTGAAACTTTCCATCCTTTATCATATGGCATTGAGAAGACAATCATATCGGTTGCATCATCAACATCCGCAGATACAAATAAGTTTGAGCTGGATATTTTATAAACATCACATTTTGTTTTTGATGCTTCTTCATACCAACGTTTTAACTCATCTATATTTTCATAATAGAATTCATAGCTGTCTATTTCTATTTCATCCTGATTAAGATTTATTCTTATTGGAACTATTGTATTGGGTTCAAAATAACCTGTTGCTCTTGTGCTCCAATTATATGTGTTGAAATATGGTTGTTTCTCATCACCATTTACATATAATGTAGTATCCTGATTTTCTGGAGCTGTAAAATACATATAAATAAAGTCATTACTATCTATATTAAGCTCATATTCAATATACGCTTCTTCCTCTTTATTAATTTTCTTATAAACCTTGTCATCCTTTTCTACATTTACAAGATTTATATCTACAACCTCAACAGGGCGGAATATTCCATATACATCTCCAGTTATACCTTTTGCGATTGAATTTTGATAAGTAAAATGATTCATTTTATCTGTTGTAACATTTTCAATGGAATCCTTACATCCAAAAGCAAAATTTAAAGCATATGGATTTTTAAATATATATTTATTATTTAATTCTTTTATTTCTTCATATGGCTTTCCTGTACTATCATATTGAGAAACCATATATTTTAAATTTAACAGACAATCTACAAAGGTTGTATTTCCTTCAATTCCGTAATATGCCCACATATCGTTTGATGCAAATCCCAAATTTCCCATAAATAATTTTACAGGAACTGTTTCACATGAACTAAAATGAGACAAACTATTATATGCAAAATACATAGCATCATTATTTGTTCTCTTATAAAGTTTATCTATTCTATAAAATGAATCATCCTGTGATTCTATATAGTCTATAATTTCTCCTGTTTCCTTTGCATAATCTTCATAATATCCAATCTTGCAACTTTCAATATCCGAATTAATATAATATCTGCTTATTGAAAAATAACCATTTATTAATATGTCAAACGTGAAAATAATTAAAAATCCAAATGTAACTGGATACATGTATTCTCTTTTGTAACATATCGCGTATACGCCAGCTAAAATCATTATTAAAAATGCACATGTTAAAATAGCCTGTCCTCTATGTACATATGCATTATCTGACAATAGTAAATAAACTGTATAAATAAAGAATATTGCAAAAATAATTGCTGTCTGATATTTTCTAACACCAAATTTTACAAGAATAAATCCTTTATATCCTATCAATATTAAAAGGAAACTAAAGAAGAATGAATTACGATATGGGAATCCAACAGGATGTGCGAATCCATGCCATATTACATTTAATGGATCAAAATAAAAACTGAGTATCATTATTAAAAGAAGAATACCTGTAGCGATTTTTTCTTTAAAAGATACTACTTTATTCATGAAATATAAGAATACAAATACTACAACAAGAACACTACAATAGATTATTGGATTACCATCGGAAATATTTCCGTTAAATCCTGCTGTATACAATCCAGCAAATAAATCTCTTAATGGGAAATTTAGCTTAATAGAAAAGATACTTGATAATCCTGAATTCGGCTTTTGATCCTGAAGTGAAAGTAATACAGTTATTAATGCAACTGCAGAAATAGCTGCCGCAAAAATAGATGAAGCAATATATATACCCATTGCTTTAAAATATTTTGTTATACTTTTTAATTCTTTTGTATTAACAACACATATATATACAAAAACAAGTACACTGAATATACATGTCATAAAACCAATATAATAATTAGTAATAATAGATGCTGCTAGAAAAATTATGTATTTATAACTTATTCTTTCCTTATTAATTATTTCATAAATACCAAGCACTATAATAGGAAGTAACATTATGTTATTGAAATAAATAATAAAATTGAAATATGCAACAAAGTAGCCCATAAAAGCATAAGCTACAGAAAAAATTACAGATGCCCATCTAGTTCCAAAAATATTATTAAGCATTATATTAAAATTAAGGGAACTAAATGCCATTATCAGAATAATCATAAATAATATTCCTGCTGATAACTGATCATTTGGGCATAACAATAATAAATAAATAAAAGGATTTCCTAAATAATAGAACGTGAATCCAGCCATATCACCACCAAGGGTTTTGCTGAATGTATAAAATAAATCATTATCTCCACTAAATACTGATTTTAAATATGCTATATAATCTACAAACTGAACCTGTGTATCAGCGACAAGAGCTGAAAGCTCTCCGAATGGATAGAAATGAAGAGCTGAGCTGATAATAAACATGAATAATATAGGCAAAATAAATGCTAATACGTATATATATAATTTTGTGTATTTACCTAGTGTTTTAAGCATCCTATTTCTTTCGATTATAAAAAAATAAAGTCAGAAACTTTTCAGTATCTGACTTTTGTACTATAACGGAGAAAGAGGGATTTGAACCCTCGCGCCGGTTGCCCGACCTACACCCTTAGCAGGGGCGCCTCTTCAGCCTCTTGAGTATTTCTCCAAAATTCTGAACTTCAATAAACTATGTTCAATTTATGACGCAAGCCACATTATACTAAAGGAAATAATAAATGTCAATTACAATACTGTTTTATTGCTGTTTCATATAAATTATTTCCTTCACTATCCATAACAACTATCATTGGAAAGTTTTCTACAGTAAGTTTTCTAATGGCTTCAGTTCCAAGATCGTCATATGCAATAACTTCTGATGCAATAATACTCTTAGAAATAATTGCACCTGCTCCACCTACTGCGGCAAAGTATACAGCCCCATTTCTAATCATTGCCTCTTTTACTGTATCAAGACGTTTTCCTTTTCCTATCATTCCTTTTAAACCAAGATCTAATAGTGATGGTGCATATTTATCCATTCTACTAGCTGTTGTTGGTCCAGCTGAACCAATAGGTCTTCCTTCTCTTGCAGGCGATGGACCCATGTAATAAATTACATTATTTTCCATTTCCATTGGAAGCTTCTCATTATTTTGTAATGCTTCATACATTCTCTTATGAGCAGCATCTCTTGCTGTATAAATAGTTCCTGATAAATAAACGTAATCTCCTGCTCTAAGTTCTTTTGCAACTTTTGGATCAAGAGGAGCACTAATGTGTTTGTCCATAATTTCTACCTACAATTATAGTATTCTTACTGCATGTCTATTAACATGACAACAAATATTTATTGCAACTGGAAGTCCAGCAATGTGCGTTGGATATGTATTAATATTTACTGCTAATGCTGTAACTCTTCCACCAAGGCCACCTGGACCAATTCCAAGTTTATTAATTTTATCAAGCATTTCTATTTCAAGTTCTTTTACATAAGGAATATCTGAATGCTCATTTGTATTTCTTGTTAATGCCTTTTTTGAAAGAAGAGCACATTTTTCAAATGTGCCACCAATTCCAACACCTACTACCATTGGTGGGCACGCATTAGGACCTGCATCCTTTACTGCTGTTAAAATCGCATCCTTTACGCCCTCTATTCCATCTGCAGGTTTTAGCATAAACACTCTACTCATATTTTCACTACCAAAACCTTTTGGAGCAATTGTTAATTTAACACTGTCTCCTGGTACCATTTCATAATGAATTACAGCAGGTGTATTATCTTTTGTGTTTTCTCTAATTATTGGATCATTTACAACTGATTTACGAAGAAATCCATCTACATATCCCTGTCTTACACCTTCGTTAATTGCATCTTCTAATGATCCACCTTCAAAATGCACATCTTGACCTATTTCTGCAAAAATTACAGCCATTCCAGTATCCTGACAAATTGGAATCATGTCATTTCCCGCAATTTCAAGATTTTCCTGAAGCTGACCAAGAATCTGCTTTCCAAGTGGTGATTCTTCTTTTGTTACTGCTTCATCTAGACGGCATTTCATATCATCTGTGAGAAAATGATTTGCCTCAATGCACATTTCTTTAATATTTTTAGTTATTTCACTTACATTGATTGTTTTCATATAAGTTATTTACTCTTCCTCTTCTTCTTTTGGAAAAATAAGTTTTTCATCATCCTCATCATCTATATCAAGATCAACTTCATCATGGATGATTACTACATTTTCAACATTTTCTGCTGCTTCATCTACATTAGCATATTCATTTGTTCCATCAGATACTTTATCGCGTACCTTTGCAATTTTTGCTACTTCAATTCCATCAGCAAGATCAATCATTTTAACACCAGATGTAATTCTGTTAAGAACTCTTATATCGTTCATTCTTAACTGGATAATAATTCCACCTGTTGTTATCATCATTATTTCATGATCATCATTAACTGCTTTGACACCGACAACATATCCTGTCTTTTCCATAATCTTATAACATTTAAGACCTTTACCGCCTCTATGCTGAATATGGAACTGATCAAGTAATGTTCTCTTTCCGTATCCTTTTTCTGAAACAATAAGAAGTGAATCACCCTGTGTATTAAGCTGCATTCCTACAACTTCATCACCATCATCAAGATCCATACCTCTAACACCCATAGTATTTCTACCAGTAGGTCTAACTTCTGTTTCATTAAATCTAATACACATTCCGTATTTTGTAACAATGAATATCTCTGACTCAGAATCTGTTGTCTTTACTTCGATAAGTTCATCATCATCACGGATATTTACAGCAATAAGTCCACCCTTACGAATATTTTTATATTCTGTTACAGGCGTTTTCTTAACAATACCATTCTTTGTAACCATAAACAGATTCTGGTTTTCATCAATACCTGTTACAGGGATAATAGATGATACTTTTTCTCCAGGATTTAACTGTAAAAGGTTAATAATAGCAACACCTCTTGATGTTCTGCTGCCTTCAGGTATTTCATATGCCTTTAATAAATAAACACGTCCCTGATTTGTGAAGAATAAAATTCTCTGATGAGTCTGACACATAAGAAGATCTTCTATATAATCATCTTCTATTGTGTTCATTCCCTTAATACCCTTACCGCCTCTATTTTGAGATTTGAAGTTATCAACTGTCATTCTCTTGATATAACCAAGACTTGTCATAGCGATAACAGTATTTTCGTTTGGAATCATATCTTCCATTGTTATATCATCATCATCAAATCCAATTTGAGTTCTTCTTTCATCATTATATTTTGAAGAAATTTCTGTAATTTCTGTCTTAATAACTCCAAGAAGAAGTTTTTCATCAGCAAGAATTGATTTGAAATATGCAATCTTTCTCTGAAGTTCTGCATATTCTTCCTGTAATTTATCTCGCTCCAAACCTGTAAGAGCTCTAAGACGCATATCAACAATTGCTGATGCCTGAATTTCAGATAATGCAAATCTTGCCATTAACTGCTCTTTTGCCTCTGCAACTGTTTTACTTCCACGGATAATTTTTATTACTTCATCAATATTATCAAGAGCAATAAGCAATCCTTCTAAAATATGAGCTCTTTCTTCTGCCTTATTGAGATCATATTTAGTACGTCTTGTTACTACATCTTTCTGATGATCAAGATAATGAGATAAAATCTCAAGTAATGACATTACTTTTGGTTCATTATTTACAAGTGCAAGCATATTTACACCAAAAGTATCCTGAAGCTGAGTATGTTTATAAAGTTGATTAAGTACAATGTTAGCATTAACATCACGTCTTAATTCAACTACAACTCTCATACCTTCTCTGTCAGATTCATCTCTTAAATCTGTAATACCATCTATCTTTTTATCTTTAACAAGTTCTGCAATCTTTTCTATTAATCTTGCTTTATTTACAAGATATGGAAGCTCTGTAATTACAATTCGTGATTTACCATTATCCATTGGTTCAATTTCAGTAATACCACGAACTCTAACTTTTCCATGTCCTGTACGATATGCTTCTTCAACACCTCTAGTACCAAGAATCATACCACCAGTTGGAAAATCGGGACCTTTTACTATAGATAAAAGTTCCTCAATATCTGTATCTCTATCTTCTTCAACTTTATTATCAATTAATTTGACTACAGCAGAAATAATCTCACCTAAATTATGAGGTGGAATATTTGTAGCCATACCTACAGCAATACCTGTTGTACCATTTACTAAAAGATTAGGAAAACGGCTTGGTAATACAGTAGGTTCTGATTCTGTTTCATCAAAGTTAGGAATAAAATCAACTGTATTTTTATTAATATCAGCAAGCATTTCCATGGAAATTTTTGATAATCTTGCTTCTGTATATCGCATAGCAGCAGCGCCATCACCATCTACAGAACCAAAGTTTCCATGACCATCTACAAGTGGACATCTCATAGACCAGTCCTGTGCCATATTAACTAATGCACCATAAATTGAACTATCACCATGTGGATGATATTTACCCATTGTATCACCAACGATTCTGGCACATTTTCTATGTGGCTTATCAGGTCCATTGTTAAGCTCTATCATTGAGAATAAAACTCTTCTTTGAACTGGTTTTAATCCATCTCTGACATCTGGAAGAGCACGAGCAGCAATTACACTCATTGCGTAGTCAATATATGACTTTTCCATTGTCTTTTTTAGATCTACTTCTTGAATTTTATCAAAAATTTTGTCGTCCATTTTTTTCCCTTTTAACAATTAATTGTCAAATTATTTTTACTTCCTACTATTTAAATATCAAGATTTGTAACAAACTTAGCGTTTTCTTCAATAAATTCTCTTCTAGGTTCAACTTTATCACCCATAAGAGTTGTAAATGTAAGATCAAGTTCTGATACAGCCTCTTCATCAATATTTACTCTAAGAAGAACTCTTCTTTCAGGATCCATTGTTGTTTCCCAAAGCTGTTCAGCATCCATTTCTCCAAGACCTTTATAACGCTGAATTTTATTATTTTGATCACGACCTACTTCATTAATAATCTGATTTAATTCTTCATCAGAATATGCATACCATGTCTTTTTATTTTTCTCTAATTTGTATAATGGTGGCTGAGCAAGATAAACATGTCCTTCTTTTATTAAATCAGGCATAAATCTATAAATAAATGTAAGCATAAGCGTACTTATATGAGCACCATCTACATCGGCATCAGTCATAATAATAATTTTATTATATCTAAGCTTTGATATATCAAAATCATCATGTATTCCTGTTCCAAAAGCAGTAATCATTGCTTTTATTTCAGCATTAGCGTAAATTTTATCAAGTCTTGCTTTTTCTACATTAAGTATTTTTCCGCGAAGCGGTAAAATTGCCTGAGTTGCTCGGCTTCTTGCAGTTTTAGCAGATCCACCAGCAGAATCTCCTTCGACTATGAATATTTCACAATTTTCAGGATTTTTATCTGAACAATCAGCAAGTTTTCCAGGTAAACTCATTCCATCAAGAGCACCTTTACGTCTTGTCATTTCTCTTGCTTTTCTTGCAGCTTCTCTTGCACGCTGTGCCATAATTGATTTTTCACAAATCATTCTTGCTACAGTTGGATTCTGTTCAAGATAGTATGTAAGCTGTTCTGAAACTATATTTTCTACTGCACCTCTTGCTTCTGAATTACCAAGTTTCTGTTTTGTCTGTCCTTCAAACTGAGGCTCCTCAACTTTAACAGAAATAATTGCAGTTAAACCTTCTCTAATATCATCACCTGTAAGGTTTTGCTCTGAATCTTTCAATAACTTATTTGATCTTGCATAATCATTAAATGTTTTAGTAATTGCATTTCTAAATCCTGTAAGATGTGTTCCACCTTCTGGAGTAGTAATATTATTTACAAAACTAAATACACTTTCGTTATATGAATCATTATGCTGCATAGCAACTTCGACATATACTTTATCTTTCTGTCCTTCAAAATAAAGAATATCTTCATAAATTGCTGTTTTACTTTTATTTATGTAGCTAACAAATTCTTTTATTCCACCTTCATAATGGAATTCTTTTTTCTGAGGATTCTCTTCTCTTGCATCTTCAAGTACAATTTTTAATCCTTTAGTAAGGAATGCTATTTCACGAAGACGTGTTTTTAAAGTATCAAAACTATAAACTGTTTCTTCAAAAATAGTTCCATCTGGTTTAAATGTAACTGTTGTACCTGTTTTTTCTTTATCACATGTATCAACTATTTCAAGTTTATTTACAACGTGGCCTCTCTCATATTTTTGTCTATAAACATTACCATCTTTATAAATAGTAACTTCAAGCCAATCAGAAAGCGCATTAACTACAGATGCACCTACACCATGAAGTCCACCTGAAACTTTGTATCCGCCACCACCAAATTTTCCACCTGCATGAAGAACTGTAAATACAACTTCAACAGCTGGAATTCCTGCTTTATGATTAATTCCAACAGGAATACCACGCCCATTATCAACTACAGTTATTGTATTTCCAGGATTAATCGTTACATAAATTGTGTCACAATATCCAGCAAGAGCTTCATCTACTGAATTATCAACTATTTCGTAAACAAGATGATGAAGTCCTCTTACAGAAGTGGAACCAATATACATACCTGGACGTTTTCTTACAGCTTCTAATCCTTCAAGAATCTGTATTTGATCAGCACCATATTCATTTGTAACTGAAGTATCATTACTCATTATTTATTTCTCCCTTATACAAACTGTTGTCCCTTACATGATAAACTGTATCCATTTTTATTCTTGAATTTACAAATTCATCAAGTCCTGTACATGTAATAATTGTCTGTATATTTCCAATACTATTTAACAAATAATTTTGTCTGTTACTATCTAATTCTGAAAGTACATCATCTAATAATAGAATAGGTGTATTTCCTGTTATATTTTTTACTAATTTTATTTCAGCTAATTTAAGTGATAAAGCTACTGTTCTTTGTTGACCTTGTGATCCGTATTTTTTTGCATCTTTATCATTTATATAGAAATCAAAATCATCTCTGTGTGGTCCAACTGAAGTAAGTTTATATTTAATATCTTTTTCTCTATTTATTTTTAACTTTTCTTCAAAATTCTCTATATCTATATTTGGTTCGTATTTTATTACAAGATTTTCTTTTTCACCTGAGAGATTTTTGTGAATTTCATAAATTATTTCATTTAATTCTTCAACAAATTTCATTCTTCTCTCTATTATTTTATTTCCAAGAGCCACTAGCTGACTGTCCCATACATCAATTGTGTCTCTAAGTTCTGGATGAAAACTTATATCTTTTAATAGATTATTTCTTTGATTAATTATTTTATTGTAATTTGTAAGATTATATAAATATACTTTATCAAGCTGACAAAGCTCTGTATCTACAAATTTTCTTCTATCTGATGGTCCATTTTTTATAATAGATAAATCTTCAGGAGAAAATAAAATAATATTCATTATTCCAAGAAGTTCTGCAGCTTTTTTTAATTTAACACCATTTACTGCTATTCCTTTTGATTTATCTTTTCTAAGATGCATATCTATCTGATAATCAATTTCATTTTTATCAAATAATAGTCTAATATGTGATTCATCTTTATCAAATTTAATAATTTCTTTATCTTTATTTCCACGGTGAGACTTAGTAGTTCCACAAATATAAATAGATTCAAGTATATTTGTTTTTCCATTTGCATTATCGCCATAGAAAATATTAACACCTTTATCTAAATCAATATGGATATGTTCATAATTTCTATAATCATTTAAATCAATTGATTTTATAAACATTTAATCACCTATTTAATAACTTTAACAATGCGACCATTAAATTCAACTAAATCTCCAGGATATACTTTTTTTCCTCTTCTTGTTTCTACTTCGTTGTTATAAAGTACTTCACCTTCTTGTATAACAATTTTTGCTTCTACACCTGAAGATACAAGACCAGCTAATTTTAATAACTGACCTAATTTTATAAATTCATCTTTTATTAAAATTTCATCCATTTTTAATTAACCTTTACTGGTAATACAAGATAAATATAAGATGCTGTATCATTTTTTATAATACATGGAGCATTAAATGCAGTCATATATAAATCAACTTCTTCATCTTCTATAACTCTTAAAGCATCTATCATTAATTTAGGATTAAATCCTATTAATATATCTTTTCCTTCTTTTACTACATCTAAATCTGCATTCATTGATCCATGATGTGAATTAATAGATATTTCAACCTTATTATCAACAAAATTAAATCTAACAGGATTTTTATCACCCTCTTTAAAGAAAAGTGAAGCTCTATCAATACAATCAATAAAATTCTTTCTATTAACAGTAACTTTTATATCACTGTCATTTAAAATCATTTGATCAACTTTAAAATATTCACCTTCAATTAATCTTGATATAACAACTGTATTATCAAATTCAAAAATAATATTATTGTTATTAAAATAAATATTTACATCTTTATTAATATCACCAGGAAGTATTCCATTTACTTTATTTAAAGTAGATCCAGGAATAATTACTTTTTTATCATCATAATTATCTTTTAATTCTATATTTCTTACTGATAATCTATGTCCATCTAATGTTACTGCTTTTAATTTATTTTCTTTTATTTCAAATAATTCACCAGCCATCATTTTATTTGAATTATTATCAGCTATAGAAAAAATAGTTTGTTTAATTAATTCTTTTAATGAAAACTGTGATATAACAAGTGGATTTTCTTTTTCATACTTAGGAAGTGATGGGAATTCATCTCCTTCTCTTCCAGGAATAATCATATCTGTATTTTCACATGTAATAGTTGTTAAATATTCATCATTACATTCTATAAAAACATCATTATCAGGATATTTTCTTATAATATCTGTTAATAATCTTTCATCTAAAGCTACAACACCTTTTTCATATATTTCACCATTAATAGATGTTTCAATTCCTATTTCCATATCATTAGCAAGTAATTTAATTTCACCATCACCTGCTGTTAATAAAATGTTTTCTAATATAGTCATTGTTGTTTTAGTTGGTATAGCTTTACTAACTATATTTATTCCATTTAACAACTCTGATTTTAAACATTTAATTTTCATTTTTAGCCTCCGACTTTTATAAATAAATATATATAATTTTTAGTATTATTATTAATATAGTGTGTGAATTTGTTAAAAAGTCGTGAAACGCCTTTTAATAAAGCGTTAAACATTTTTTTTACATGTGAATTATATAAAATAACATGTTTGTAACTTTATATTTATTCACATTAGTTTGGGTTAATCTTTTTAACTAATGTTTCAATAGTGTTTCTTATTGAATCATTTTCTTCTATTTCTGTTTTAATTTTATTTTCAGCGTGGATAACTGTTGTATGATCTGTTTTTCCACATAATAAAGCAATCTTTTTTTGTGCAGCATCTGTATATTGTCTGCATAAATACATTATTATTTGTCTTGGTAATACTATTTCAGCATTTCTTTTTTTAGAACAAACATCATCTGGAGAAACACTAAAATGATCACAAACAATATCAAGAATATATTCTGGTGTAATTTTTATTGGTTCCATTGGTGAAATAACATCTTTTAATGCTTCTTCTGCAAGTGAAAGACTTATTTCTTTATTTTCTAATCTTGAAAACTGAATAAGTTTATTAAGTGCTCCTTCAAGTTCTCTTATATTAGAAGTAACATTATTTGCTATATAAGTAATTACTTCATCACTTATTGCTTCTTTATCCGCATAATTAAGCTGTTCTTTCTTTTTTTGAAGAATAGCCATTCTTGTTTCATAATCAGGCTGCTGTATATCAGCTATTAATCCCCATGCAAATCTTGATTTATATCTTTCTTCTAATACTTCCATTTCTTTAGGAGGTTTATCTGAAGAAATAATAATTTGCTTTTTTTCTTCATGAAGCTGGTTAAATGTGTGGAAAAATTCTTCCTGAGTACTTTCTTTACCAATTATGAATTGAATATCATCAATTAATAAAACATCTATATTTCTATATTTATCTCTAAAGTTACGCATAGCAGTTGGAGAATTATTACCAGTTCTTATTGCATCAATAACTTCATTAGTAAATTGTTCTGATGTTACATATAAAACTTTAGAATCAGGATTTTCTTTAATTATAAAATTTGCAATAGCATGCATAAGGTGAGTTTTTCCAAGTCCTACACCACCATATATAAATAAAGGATTATAAATTTCACCTGGTGATTCAGCTACTGCAAGTGCTGCTGATTGAGCAAATCTGTTATTACTTCCAACTACAAAAGTATCAAATGTATATTTAAAATTAAGATTTGTTCTTTCATAATTAGGATTTTTAGATATATCTATACTTGCTTTTTGAATTCCGTTATCTGCATCTTTTTCAAGTACGAATTCTATTTCATAATCTTTATTTGTATATTCAGCAATTGCTACTTTAATAGGAAGATAATATTTCTTTGAAATATAATTTTTAGACTGTGACTGATCAAAAGGTATAGATATAGTTACAGTGTTTTCATCAACATTATGTATTTTTAATGGAGCTATCCATGTATTAAAAGAAACATCAGATAATTCGTGCTCATTTCTAATATATTCTTTAATTTCTTCCCACTGAGAAACAAGATTTTCCATAAATAAATATAATCTCCCAATATGCATAATTAGACCTAATAATAATATATCAAAATAGGGTTTTTATCAAGTTAACAGGAAGTGGTAAACATAATTTAAT
>JAUNNN010000088.1 GCA_030531435.1 Lachnospiraceae bacterium | reverse complement strand
CATGGTAGTTATCTTCCTCATCAGCTGTCATGTAAACAACTTCATCAGTAACTACTGGGTTTTCAGGGTCTGAATGATCGATAACTCTGTAAGGAGCCTCAACAAATCCGTACTCATTAATTCTTGCATATGTAGCAAGTGAGTTAATAAGACCGATGTTAGGACCTTCAGGTGTCTCAATAGGACACATACGACCATAGTGTGAGTAATGTACGTCTCGAACCTCGAATCCGGCACGATCTCTTGAAAGACCACCAGGACCAAGTGCTGATAAACGTCTCTTATGTGTAAGCTCACCGAGAGGGTTGTTCTGATCCATGAACTGTGAAAGCTGTGATGAACCGAAGAACTCCTTAACGGCTGCTGTTACAGGCTTAATATTAATAAGTGCCTGAGGTGAAATACCTTCAAGATCCTGTGTTGTCATACGCTCACGTACAACTCTTTCAAGTCTTGAAAGACCGATACGGTACTGGTTCTGTAAAAGTTCACCAACGGCTCTGATACGACGGTTTCCTAAGTGGTCGATATCATCATCCTTACCAATACCATACTCAAGATGCATATTATAGTTAATAGAAGCTAAGATATCTTCCTTAGTAATATGCTTTGGCATAAGATCTGCAGCGTTAGCTCTGATGATTTCATCAAGCTGCTCTGAAGATGCTTCTGCATTCTCGTTCATGATTTCCATAAGCTTAGGGAAGTAAACGCTTTCGTTAATTCCAAGAGCCTTGGCATCACAATCAATCCAGCTTGTAATGTCTACCATTAAGTTAGAAAGAACTTTAACGTTTCTCTCTTCTGTCTGGATTGAAACTGAAGGGACAGCAGCATTCTGAATCTTGTCAGCAAGTTCAAGTGTAACTACGTCTCCAGCCTTAGCGAGAATTTCGCCTGTGTATGCATCAACAACATCTTCTGCAAGAATCTGATCTTTAATACGATTACGAAGATGAAGTTTCTTATTAAATTTATATCTACCTACTTTAGCAAGGTCATAACGTCTTGCATCAAAGAATGTAGAACGAAGAAGGTTTTCTGCACTTTCAACAGTTAATGGCTCGCCTGGACGAAGCTTTCTGTAAAGTTCAAGTAAGCCTTCCTGGTAGTTTGTAGAAGAATCTTTAGCAAATGAAGCCATAAGCTTTGGTTCTTCACCAAACATATCAATGATTTCCTGATTTGTGCCGATACCAAGTGAACGAATAAGTACTGTAATAGGTACCTTTCTAGTTCTATCTACACGTACAAAGAACACATCATTAGAGTCTGTTTCATACTCTAACCATGCACCTCTGTTAGGAATAACCTGTGATGAGAAAAGTCTCTTACCTGTCTTATCACGGCTGATAGTATAGTAAATACCAGGTGAACGTACGAGCTGTGATACGATTACACGCTCTGCACCATTAATAACGAATGTACCTGTAGCTGTCATTAATGGAAGATCGCCCATGAATATTTCATGCTCGATGATCTTGTCATCCTGCTTATTGTAGAGTCTAACCTTAACCTTAAGTGGAGCCGCATATGTAGCGTCTCTTTCCTTACACTCTTCAATAGAATATTTAACATCATCCCTGCAAAGAGTATAGCTAACAAAATCAAGACTTAAATGTCCGCTATAGTCTGTAATTGGAGAAATGTCTTTAAACACTTCATTAAGACCTTCATCCAGAAACCACTGATAAGAGTTCTTCTGTACCTCAATAAGGTTAGGCATCTCGAGAACTTCTTTCTGTCTGGAATAGCTCATGCGGGTACCTTTACCGGCTTTTACCGGGCGTATCCTATTTTTTTCCATTGACGTTTCACCCCGTTCTTTATTTTTAAAAAAATTAGTGCTTAAAAATGCAGTAAATACTACATTTTGTGCTATTTTTTGCACGCAAAAAGGCCCGTGCCACCACAATAGCGCAATCTATATGATAGCACAAGCCTTTAGACTCGTCAATAAGTTATTTATTGATTTTGTAAAATATTTTTAGCTTTTAATTACTTTAATGTAACCTTAGCGCCAACTTCTTCGAGCTGCTTCTTAATAGCTTCAGCTTCGTCCTTAGAAGCTGCTTCCTTGATCATCTTAGGAGCTGAATCTACGAGATCCTTTGCTTCCTTAAGACCAAGACCTGTTGCTTCACGAACAACCTTGATAACCTTAACCTTTTCAGAACCAACTTCTGTAAGTTCTACGTCGAATTCTGTCTTCTCTTCACCTGCTGCTGCACCGTCGCCAGCTGCTGCTGCAACTACAACGCCAGCTGCTGCTGATACGCCGAATTCCTCTTCACAAGCTTTTACTAAATCATTTAATTCAAGAACTGTAAGCTCTTTGATAGCATCAATAAGTTCTGCTGTTGATAACTTTGCCATTATTATTTCCTCCTAATAATTTTATTATTTCGATTTGTTTCTAAATTATTCAGCTGCTGGAGCTTCTT
>JAUNNN010000007.1 GCA_030531435.1 Lachnospiraceae bacterium | reverse complement strand
CAGATCACTTCGATCCACGTCAGTACTTAAAGCCAGCTAGACAGGCTGTTAAGGACATGGTTGCTCACAAGATCGTTAACGTTCTTGGATCAGACGGTAAGGCTTGATAAATCTGAATTTTTAGGTTATTATAGAGTCGCTGTGCTATGCACAGTGACTCTTTTTTGTTTTGCGTGAGGAATTATTATGTATAAAAAAGTTGATCCAGATCTTAAATTTGTAGACAGAGAAAAAGAAATAGAAAAATTTTGGAAAGAAGAAGACATATTCAGAAAGAGTATGGAAAATAGAAAGGAAGGCCCTACATATACATTCTATGATGGACCTCCAACAGCTAATGGTAAGCCACATATCGGTCATGTATTAACTCGTGTTATCAAGGATATGATTCCAAGATACCGTACAATGAAGGGATATATGGTTCCACGTAAGGCCGGATGGGATACACACGGTCTTCCTGTTGAGCTTGAAGTTGAAAAGCTTCTTGGACTTAACGGAAAAGAGCAGATTGAAGAATACGGAATGGAGCCTTTCATTGAGAAATGTAAGGAATCCGTTTGGAAATATAAAGGTATGTGGGAGGATTTTTCAGGTACAGTTGGATTCTGGGCTGATATGGATGATCCATACGTAACATACGATGATAACTTCATTGAGTCAGAATGGTGGGCTCTTAAAGAAATCTGGAATAAGGGTCTCCTTTATAAAGGATTTAAGATTGTCCCATATTGTCCTCGTTGTGGAACACCTTTATCAACAGCAGAGGTATCACAGGGATATAAGACAGTAAAGGAACGTTCAGCAATCGTTAGATTTAAAGTTGTTGGAGAAGATGCTTATTTCCTTGCATGGACAACTACACCATGGACACTTCCAAGTAACGTCGCACTTTGTGTAAACCCAGATGAAGAGTACTGCAAGGTTAAAGCTAATGATGGTTACACATATTACATGGCAAAGGCTTTACTTGATACAGTATTAGGAAAGCTTGCTACAGATGATAACAAGGCATATGAAATTCTTGAAACATATAAGGGAACTGATCTCGAAAGAAAGGCTTATGAGCCACTTTGGGAATGTACAAAGGATTGCGTAGAAAAGCAGGGTAAGGTTGGTCATTACGTTGTTTGTGATTCATATGTAACTATGACAGATGGTACAGGTATTGTACATATTGCTCCAGCATTTGGTGAAGATGATGCAAATGTTGGACGTAAGTATGACCTTCCATTTGTACAGTTTGTAAACGGAAAAGGTGAGCTTACAGAAGAAACTCCTTATGCAGGAAAATTTGTAAAGGATGCGGATAAGGATGTTCTTGTTGACCTTGATAAAGAAGGAAAGTTATTTGACGCTCCTAAGTTTGAGCATGAATATCCTCACTGCTGGAGATGTGACACACCACTTATCTACTATGCTAGAGAAAGCTGGTACATTAAGGAAACAGCAGTAAGAGATGATCTTATTAGAAATAACAATACAGTTAACTGGATTCCTGAATCAATTGGTAAAGGAAGATTTGGTAACTGGCTTGAGAATATTCAGGACTGGGCTATTTCTCGTAACAGATATTGGGGTACTCCTCTTAATATCTGGGAATGTGAAGACGGCCATCAGGTATGTATAGGTAGCAGAGAAGAGTTAAAGCAGTTATCTGGAAATGATAAGGCATTAACAGTTGAGCTTCATAGACCATACATTGATGAAATAATATGTAAGTGTCCAGAATGTGGAAAGGATATGAAGAGAGTACCAGAAGTTATCGACTGCTGGTTTGATTCAGGTGCAATGCCATTTGCTCAGCATCATTATCCATTTGAAAATAAGGAATTATTTGAGTCACAGTTCCCTGCACAGTTTATTTCTGAGGCAGTTGACCAGACTCGTGGATGGTTCCATTCTCTTATGGCTGAATCTACACTCCTTTTCAATAAGGCTCCTTATGAAAACGTTATTGTACTTGGACACGTTCAGGATGAGAACGGACAGAAGATGAGTAAATCAAAGGGTAATGCAGTTGACCCATTTGATGCTCTTAAGACATATGGTGCAGATGCAATTAGATGGTATTTCTACATCAACTCAGCTCCATGGCTCCCTAACCGTTTCCATGGTAAGGCAGTTCAGGAAGGACAGAGAAAGTTCCTTGGAACATTATGGAATACATATGCATTTTTTGTACTTTATGCAAATATAGATAATTTTGACGCTACAAAATATGCTCTTGAGTATGATAAACTTCCAGTAATGGATAAATGGCTCTTATCAAAGCTTAATTCAGCTATCAAGGAAGTTGATGATTCTCTTAACGCATATAAGATTCCAGAGGCTGCTAGAGCACTTGATGGATTCGTAGATGAAATGAGTAACTGGTACGTTCGTCGTTGTCGTGAAAGATTCTGGGCAAAGGGTATGGAGCAGGATAAGATTAATGCTTATATGACTCTTTACACAGCTCTTGTTGAGATATGTAAGGCAGCAGCTCCAATGGTTCCATTCATGACAGAAGAGATTTATAGAAATCTTGTATGTGAAATTGATAAGAATGCACCAGAAAGTATTCATCTTCTTGATTTCCCTACAGTAAATGAGAAGTTTATTGATAAGGAACTTGAGAAAAATATGGATGCTGTTCTTAAGACAGTTGTTATGGGTAGAGCAGCAAGAAATACAGCTAACATTAAAAACAGACAGCCAATTGGTAAAATGTTTGTTAAAGCACCAGAAGAATTATCAGATTTCTATAAAGAGATAATTGCTGATGAATTAAATGTTAAGGAAGTTGTATTTACAGATGACGTAAGAGAGTTTACTTCATACTCATTCAAGCCACAGCTTAAAACAGTAGGACCTAAATACGGTAAGCTTATTGGTGGAATCAAGCAAAAGCTTGAGGAACTTGATGGAAATGAAGCAATGGATACATTAAATGCAGGAAATCCTGTTACATTTGATGTTAATGGTGAAGAAGTATCACTTACTAAGGAAGATCTTCTTATCGAGATGGTTCAGAAAGACGGATATGTATCAGAAAATGATAATGTTGAGACAGTTGTTCTTGATACAAATCTTACACCTGAGCTTATAGAAGAAGGCTTTGTAAGAGAGCTTATTTCAAAGATTCAGACGATGAGAAAAGAAGCTGGCTTCGAGGTGATGGACAGAATTAATGTCTATGCTAGGGACTCTAAGAAGGTAGAGGAAGTTCTCACAAATAATAAATCACAGATTATGTCTGAAGTTCTTGCTGATGATGTTATTCTTGGATCTACAGATGGATACGAGAAAGCATGGAACATCAACGGTGAAGAAGTAACTATGGCAGTAAAGAAAAACTAATATTCATAAGAGGGAGGAATTACATGCCAAAGAAGTCAACATCTTTTAATAAAGAGGCTTTTAAGAAGTCAGTAAAAGACAATGTTAAAACTCTATATCGTAAAACAATAGAGGAAGCAACAGAGCAGCAGATATACCAGGCTGTATGTTACACAATCAAGGATACAGTTATTGATAACTGGCTTGAGACTCAGAAAGAGTATGAGAAACAGGATCCAAAGACAGTTTATTATCTTTCAATGGAATTCCTTATGGGTAGAGCACTTGGTAATAACATGATTAACTTAAAGTGCTACAAAGATGTTGCTGCAGCACTTGATGAAATGGGAATCAATCTTAATATGATTGAAGATCAGGAAAGAGATGCAGCACTTGGTAATGGTGGTCTTGGAAGACTTGCAGCATGTTTCCTTGATTCACTTGCTACATTGGGCTATAGCTCATATGGATGTGGTATCAGATACCATTACGGTATGTTCAGACAGGAAATCAGAGATGGTTATCAGATTGAGGCACCTGATAACTGGCTTGCAAATGGTTATCCATTTGAACTTCGTCGTCCAGAATATGCTAAAATCGTTAAATTTGGCGGTTATGTAAAGGTTGAGGTTGATGAGAAGGGTGAAAGCCATTTCTCACAGGAAGATTATCAGTCAGTACAGGCTATTCCATATGACCTTCCTATTGTTGGTTATGGCAATGGTATTGTAAATACATTAAGAATCTGGGATGCTCAGCCTGTTGAATGCTTCCAGCTTGATTCATTTGATAAAGGTGATTACACAAAGGCTGTTGAGCAGGAAAATCTTGCAAGAAATATTTGTGAAGTCCTTTATCCTAATGATAACCACTATGCAGGTAAGGAATTAAGACTTAAACAGCAGTATTTCTTTGTATCAGCTAGTATTCAGGAAGCTGTTGCAAAATACTTAAGAAATCATAAAGACGTTAAGAAGCTTCATGAAAAGGTTGTATTCCAGCTTAACGATACACATCCAACTCTTACAGTTGCAGAACTTATGAGAATTCTTATGGATGAATATGGTCTTGGTTGGGATGATGCATGGGCAGTTACTACAAAGGCATGTGCATATACAAACCATACAATTATGGCTGAAGCACTTGAAAAGTGGCCAATCGAGTTATTCTCAAGACTTCTTCCAAGAGTTTACCAGATCGTTGAAGAAATCAATAGAAGATTCGTTCAGCAGATTGAGGCTAAATACCCTGGAAATTATGATAAGGTTCGTAAGATGGCTATCGTTTATGATGGACAGGTACGTATGGCAAATCTTGCAATTTGTGCAGGTTTCTCAGTAAACGGTGTTGCAAGACTTCATACAGAGATTCTTAAAAACCAGGAACTTCGTGATTTCTATGAGATGTTCCCAGAGAAGTTCAATAACAAGACAAACGGTATTACTCAGAGAAGATTCCTTCTTCATGGTAATCCACTTCTTGCTGATTGGGTTACATCAAAGGTTGGCGATGACTGGATCACAGATTTATCAAAGATTGAAAAACTTAATGTTTATGCTACAGATAAAAAGGCTCAGCATGAATTCATGAACATTAAGTATCAGAATAAGGTTCGTCTTGCGAAGTATATTTTAGAGCATAATGGAATTGAAGTTGACCCAAGATCAATCTTCGATGTTCAGGTTAAACGTCTTCACGAGTACAAGAGACAGCTCCTTAACATTCTTCATATTATGTATCTCTACAACGAGATTAAAGAACATCCAGATATGGATTTCTATCCACGTACATTCATCTTTGGTGCAAAGGCAGCAGCTGGTTACAAAACAGCAAAGCTTACAATTAAGCTTATTAACACAGTAGCAGACGTAATCAACAATGATGAAAGTATCGGTGGTAAGATTAAGGTTGTATTTATTGAAG
This sequence comes from Lachnospiraceae bacterium, assembly GCA_030531435.1. Taxonomy (GTDB): domain Bacteria; phylum Bacillota; class Clostridia; order Lachnospirales; family Lachnospiraceae; genus UBA2868. The sequence continues at coordinate 56,749 of JAUNNN010000007.1, read as the reverse complement.
ATTACTGCGTATCAAATGCAGAGTGGATATTTGCTGCAGCAGATGTATCAGAGCAGATTTCTACAGCATCTAAGGAAGCATCTGGTACAGGTAATATGAAGTTCATGTTAAATGGTGCTGTTACTATTGGTACAATGGACGGTGCTAACGTTGAGATGTTTGAAGAAGTAGGCGAGGATAATATTTTCATCTTCGGTTTATCTGCTCAGGAAGTTATCAACTTTGAAAATAATGGTGGTTATGATCCATCAGAAATTTTCAATAACGATCCTGATGTACGTAAAGTACTTATGCAGCTTATTAATGGCTACTATCTTCCAAGTGATACAGAGTTATTTAAGGATTTATATAACTCACTCCTTAACACACAGTGCACAGATAAGGCTGACAGGTACTTTATTTTAAAGGATTTCAAGGCATATGCAGCTGCACAGAAGCGTGTTGAAGAAGCATATAAGGATGAGGATAGATGGGCTGAAATGGCAATGAAGAATGTTGCCAGTGTTGGTAAGTTCTCATCAGATAGAACTATCCAGGAATATGTAGACGATATCTGGAAGCTTGATAAAGTAGTTCTTAAGAAATAATTAATTATATTTACTGTAAAGGGGCAGAGTGTATTTCTCTGCCTCTTGCTGTAATTTGGTAGGAAAAAACGATGGATATAACGGTCATTATTCAGCAGATGATAAAGTTTTTCTTACTTATGTCTGTTGGATATGCATTATTTAAAATAAAAATAATGGACTCGGATTTTAACAAGAAGATAACAAATTTTGTTCTTCGAGTTTCAAGTCCATGTATGATGGTTGCATCTGTTTTTAACATTAGTGGGGACAGAGATGTTAAGAAGGTTATATTTGTATTTACTGTAGCAATTATTATGTATGCTGTTACACCAGCGATTGGCATGGGAATAGCAAAGATTATAAAATGCAAGCCAGAAAATACTGGACTATATGTGTTTATGACAATTTTTGCAAATGTTGGATTTATGGGATTTCCAATAATTGAGTCATTACTTGGTCCAGAGGCTTTATTTTACACAGCAATATTTAACATGATATTTAATATTTCTCTGTACACTATTGGTGTAAAGGCAATAAATTATCCTGATGCAAATGGTGAATCTATACCTATTTCAAAAATAATCTTACATCCTGGTGTAGTGAGTGCAGTTCTTGCAATAGTGTTATATTTTACAAATCTGAAATTGCCAGAAATACTAACAGGAACGATTGATCAGATAGGAGACTTGACTCCACCAATAGCAATGCTTTTAATGGGTGCTGCTCTTGCTAAAATACCAATAAAGAATGTGTTTAATGAAGCCAGATGTTATGCATTTATTGTAATAAAGCAGTTGATTTTACCGATATTATCATGGTTTGTAATAAAAAGACTAATTCCAGATGATACGATTCGTGCTGTAACACTTGTTATGATGTCAATGCCTATTGCTAATTCAGTCGTAATGTTTACAATAGAGTATGACCGAAATGAGGAACTTGCTGCGAAAAATGTGTTCTTATCAACACTTGCAAGCATTGTATTGTTCCCATTAGTTGTATATATGACTTATCTTAGATAAAGTGCCATATAATGGCTTGTATACATAGAGATACATATAGTTTAAAAGGAGAATGGAAATGATTAAACTGCATGAGAACGGAGCATTTTTTGTAAATGGAGCTCTCTGTGAAAATGGACCTGTTTCAAAAGAAGAAGGAAAGAAAGGTACTATCGCGTATAGTATTCTTGAAAGCCACAATACAAGTGGAAATATGGAAAAGCTTCAGATTAAGTTCGACAAGCTTACTAGCCACGATATTACTTTCGTAGGTATTATTCAGACAGCAAGAGCATCAGGACTTGAAAAATTCCCTATTCCTTACGTTCTTACAAACTGCCATAATTCACTTTGTGCTGTTGGTGGAACAATTAATGAAGATGACCACATGTTTGGACTTACATGTGCTAAGAAATATGGCGGAATATATGTTCCACCTCATCAGGCTGTTATCCATCAGTTCGCAAGAGAAATGCTTGCTGAAGGCGGTAAGATGATTCTTGGTTCTGATTCTCATACAAGATACGGTGCCCTTGGTACTATGGCAATGGGTGAAGGTGGTCCAGAACTTGTTAAACAGCTTCTTTCACGTACATATGATATTAATTGCCCAGAAGTAGTTGCAGTATATATGACAGGAACTCCTAAGCCAGGTGTTGGACCTCAGGACGTTGCTTTAGCAATTATTGGAGCAGTATTTAAAAATGGATATGTAAAAAATAAAGTAATGGAATTTGTCGGACCTGGTGTTGCTAATCTTTCAGCTGATTTCAGAATTGGCGTTGATGTAATGACAACAGAAACAACATGTCTTTCATCTATCTGGCAGACAGACGATAAGATTGAAGAGTTCTATGCTATTCACGGTAGAGCAGGCGATTATAAAAAGCTTGATCCAAAGGATGGTGCTTATTACGATGGTGTTATTGAAGTTAATTTATCAGAAATTGACCCAATGATTGCAATGCCATTCCATCCAAGTAATACATACACTATTGATGAAGTAAATGCTAACCTTAAGGATATTCTTGCAGATGTAGAGAAGAAAGCATTAGTATCACTTGATGGTCAGGTTGAGTATTCTCTTCAGGATAAGGTTATTGATGGTAAGCTATATGTTGAGCAGGGTGTTATTGCAGGATGTGCAGGTGGTGGATTTGAAAACATCTGTGCAGCAGCAGACATTCTTGAAGGAAAGAGCATTGGTTCAGATGCATTTACACTTAACGTTTATCCTGCTTCAATGCCTGTTTATATGGAAATCATAAAAAATGGTGCAGCAGCAAAACTTATGCAGACAGGTGCAGTATTAAAGACAGCATTCTGTGGCCCATGTTTTGGAGCTGGAGATACACCTTCAAACAATGCGTTTTCAATTAGACATTCAACAAGAAACTTCCCTAACAGAGAAGGTTCTAAGCTTCAGAATGGTCAGATTGCTTCAGTTGCACTTATGGATGCTCGTTCAATTGCAGCAACAGCAGCAAATAAAGGCTTCTTAACAAGTGCTACAAAGCAGATTGAAGCTGATACACTTAAGACATATAAGTATCATTATGATTCATCTATTTATGCTAACAGAGTATTTGATTCAAAGGGTGTTGCTGATAAGAATCAGGAAATCCAGTTTGGTCCAAATATTAAGGACTGGCCAAAGATGGGCGCTCTTCCAGAAAATCTTTTACTTAAGGTAGTATCAGTAATTCATGATCCTGTTACAACAACAGATGAGCTTATTCCATCTGGTGAAACATCATCATTCAGATCAAATCCATTAGGACTTGCTGAGTTTACACTTTCAAGAAAAGATCCTAACTATGTAGGTCTTGCAAAAGAAATCAAGAAGTGCGAAGACATAAGAATGGAAGGTGGACATCCATGTGAGGTTAATGATGAAGTTAAACCTGCAATGAGCGTCATTAAGACAAAATTTGCTGATGCAAATCATACAAATACAGGTTTTGGTTCAACAATTTTTGCTGTTAAGCCTGGTGATGGTTCAGCAAGAGAACAGGCAGCTTCATGTCAGAAGGTTCTTGGTGGTTGGGCAAATATTGCAAACGAATATGCTACAAAGAGATATCGTTCAAACCTTATTAACTGGGGTATGCTTCCATTTATCATCAATGAAGACCATGAAAAGCTTCCATTTGAGAATAAGCAGTATATCTTTGTTCCAGATGTAAGAAATGCTGTTATTGAGAAGAGAGATGTAATCAAGGCATATGCTGTTGGAAATGATTCATTAACAGAGTTTGATTTAACTCTTGGTGAGCTTACAGATGACGAAAGAGAAATAATTCTCAAAGGATGTCTTATTAATTACTATAAGGGATAGAAGTTTATTAAAAAATAGAGAAGACCTGCACTATGTGCAGGTCTTTTACTTGTGACAGAGGGACGCTCCATATGACAAAAGAAGCGTCCCTCTTGAATATACAATTTAGGCTCCAAGTTCAACTGCAAGATCGAGATGCTGGACGGTGCCTGCAGCACCATTCTCATACAGGAATAATCCAGTTTTTCGAATCATTGCATTTGTACTATTGTTTGAATCTGTAAGTGAGAACTGAGTGTCAGTATTTCCAAGATAAATTGCACCAACACCTTTTTCTTTTAAGGTGAAAAGCTTCTGGCTTCCGTCGTCATTAATAACCATAATTTTAAGCTTATCGAAAATATCATCATTTTCATCAATCCATCCATTATGATCTTTGTCATACTGACTTAAGTCTTTAAAACCGTCCCCGGAAGCTGTTCCAAAAAGCTCGTTTCCATCATTAATAAGTCCATCGTTATTTTTATCGAGCGCAAGGAACCCACTTCCTTTGCTGATAGCATACATTTCATCCTCTATGCCATCTGAGTTTAAGTCAAAATAGAATTTTTGATCACTTATTTCTGTGACATTTGTATCCATGTTAATAACGAGCGGATCCATAAGATTTCTGGAAATAGTAGTAAATTCAGTTGACTGCTCCAAATATTCTTCAAAGCTCCTGCTCATACCAAGTTCAATACCGAAATCTATTTCTCTTCCATCTGATGTAACAACCTTGCCACTAGCTTTATAAGAAGTGGATTCTTCTTCTGCGTAGTAATGGGCCATGGTATTTGTTGTAGTTGTAAGTACATAATCATTGCTACCGTTCATACCGTATGTCACATTAAATAAATCCTGAGCATCCTTTCCAAGAAGGAGCATAAGAAGATACTTGATACAAAGAGAATGAAATCTGTTAATAAAATCATCGTTCAGACCACTTTGTTTTACCCCTCTGATTGAAGATAACTCATTAAATTTCCCTTTTAAAAATTCAAGTGAATCATTTGATTCATCTTGTAGTGTCTTTTTCTCACCTTCAGCTTCTTTTGTTTCATCTTCATTGCCTAAATTGCTTTTTAAGGAACTGAGGAAGTCCCCGCCTATGCCCACAGATGACTGTGAACTTAAAAACGCATCCATGCGAACAGAAGTATAGACTCTTGAGGATTCCATTCCTATACTACTGCTTTGAATTTTCAATTTTCCCCCACTTTCCTGTTAGCCCTCTATTCTATTCCATTTACCTCCCTGTGCCAAAATAAAAAAAGATTTATTTAAGCAGGATCAATCCGTGACCGTGCAGAAATAAACCTTCCGTGGCTTAACAATTGTATTACAGAATACTTGATCAGAGTATCTGTGAAGTATATATCGACATAAATATTTAAGACTTTAGTCCTCTTCGATAATCATTACTTCAAGATAATCGAAATCAATTTCATCTACAAAGTTATCCTGGCGAAATTTGACTTTTGCATCCCTTTTAAAGTCTTCAATATTTTTATCAAGCCAATATGGTTTGCTTAAATCAAATTCAAAACATATTTTTTCTATTGCATCAAATACCTTATGTGTACGTGTTTCGTCTCTGTCGTCACATATTACAGTATCTTTTAACATTCTGTTATCTTTAAATTCTTTTGCCCAAATTCTGAACATATCATCTCCAAAAAGTTGTCCCGTTTTTCTAATAGATTTTATAATATCATAAACGTATTACAATCACAAAATTAGCGTTTTATCGCTTGTTATGTTATAATAACTATAACAATTTTTAATGGAGAACGGTATTGGATTACAACAAAACAAAAGTTAACGATGGTGTTGATAGCTGGGAAACAATGATGCTTCTTTATAATTCTGCATTGAAGGAAGTAGGCACAAAGCTTGAAATATTAAATGATGAATTCCAGCATATTCACCAGTACAACCCTATAGAGCATATCAAATCAAGAATTAAGTCCCCTGAAAGCATCGTTAAGAAGCTTAAGAAAAGAGGGCTTGATTCAACAATCGAAAACATGACAGAATTTGTAAATGATATAGCAGGTATTCGTGTAATATGCTCATTTACTTCTGATATTTACCACATTGCTGAGATGCTTCGTAATCAGAATGATATTAAAGTTATATCAGTGAAGGATTACATTGTGTCTCCAAAGGAAAGCGGATATAAAAGCTTTCATATGATAGTTTCAGTTCCAATTTATCTTTCTGACAGCGTAGTTGATACAAAGGTTGAAATTCAGATTAGAACTGTTGCTATGGATTTCTGGGCAAGCCTTGAGCACAAGATGAATTATAAACTCGAAAAGAATGCTCCAGATAAAATTAAACAGGAATTATATGAGTGCGCACAGATGGTGTCACTTCTAGATGATAAAATGCTTACACTAAATGAGGAGATTCAGGCTGAGGTAGAAAGACAGAACAAACTCAAACTTGAACAAAATGCACAAAGCACTAAATAGTTAATAATATTTTTTGTACGAATTAACTAATAGTTCATAATTTGTTCATAATTGTTTTGTACAATATAAACAGTTCAGAGAGGGAAACACCTCAAAGAATATAAAAAAAGACTAATAGATGAATTTTTTCATAATATTGCCCAGGTGATTCTCATCCACCTGGGCACTCCTCATTTATAGGGGTAAGTTGTCTATATTGCTCGTACTATGTCAGATATGATAAAATATCATTCTATGAATACATATAAAGAAACAAAACTTCATACAATAATAAACATGACAGTTTTCTTCACATTGTTCATGTGTTATACATTGAAATTTCTGTATCCTCCATTTTATGCAGCGACTGACAAATATGCTGGTTTGTTTGTATTTCTTATGGAGTCAGTTCTCTTATTAAATAATTTCAATCCATTTGAGGCAATTAAAAATAAAGATATTGATTTTATTGTTTGCGCAGTAATTCTAGTTATTATTGGAGTAAATCTTATTGTTGTAGGATCAGGGTATGGTGCATATTTTACAGCAGCAAACTTTATTTTAATTTTTTATGCATCAGATAAGCTAAGTTTTTCGAATAATCAGCTTAAAATCATGTCTGCAGCATATTTATTAATGCTTATGTTCTGGCTTGTAGTTTTGTATCATGGATATTTTGGAAGCTATGATGCAAGCTTTGCTCTTAATACAAATGGTGCGGCGACATTTACGGTATACACTTTCTTTTGTGCATATATTCTTCTTGCAGATCTGTTTGAAAAGTACAGATTTGTTGGCGTATTTATTGTGATTTTATTTGTAAGACTTATCAGACTTGATATATGGCATAGAGCAAGGGGAGCATTTATTATTCTTACTTTGTTCTTTGTATTTTATTATATTGTTCCAAAGAAGCTTTGGGAAAATAAGAAATTTATTACAGCTATTATGTTTTTAGCAACCTTTGGTTCAATCATATTCGTTGCTATTTACACAGCAGTTGGACTTTCAGGCTTCAATGTTTTTGTCCCTGTATTTTATAAAAATATCTTTTCGGGAAGAGAAAATATATGGTTTGAGTTCTTTAATTATTTCAAGTCAAAGCCATTAACTGGAATTGGAACAAATATTACTATTGAATCGTTTGTTGAATTCAATGTTCACAATGCAATGTATGATATTTTAGTTGTGCATGGAATAATCGTTTTCGCAGGTGCAATGTATTTTATATTTAAGCGCATGATTAAATTTAGCGAAAGCGCATCAAAGAATAGTATTTCATTAATTGCATACTGCGTACTTATTGCAGTATTTTTTGAATCATATATAGACGTTGATTTGCTTTGGGCTGATTATGCTCTAAATCTTATGTTCCTACTGGCTGTTGTGAAAAACTATAAGCCAAACAATAAGGTAATAGAATGATTTCTAAAAGACAAAATATTGGAAATATAATATTGATGATAGCAGTGCTTGCCATTACCACTTTGGAATGGCATTTTTCTACATGGTACGCTTTATTTACGCCATATGGAACTCTTATCACATTTGTAGCACTTGTAGCAGCAACTCTTTGCTATGTAGATATTAAAGACATGGTTAAAGACCCTGTTTTCTGGCTTATTGCAGGAACCTCAGCAGTTGCTCTTATGAACCTTTTTATAATCAAGTCAAATAAGGGCTGTATCTTAGTGACTCTTGATATGGGCATAGTTTTATATCTTGCCAATAAAGTTCGTCTTACAAAGAAGCAAACACTTATAACACTATGTTATATGGCCTTTTTCTTTTTCTACTGGACTGTCGACGTAAAGGGATACTTTAAGGGTTACAATACAAATTATGGTGGGCTTATATTAATTACTGGTTTTGCCTGTTTGATGATTATTTCTGAATATATAACAAAATATTTGAGAGAACATCCTAGCAAATATAATAAGTTATACATATTGGTAGAATTATTCTTTATAGCGTTAGCTTACAATATCATTGCATGGTATCGGTCAAGAACAGCACTTATTGGTTTAATAACACTGTTATTAATCAAGTTTACTCCTGTGAAAATAATTACAAATAAGGTTGTATATACTCTTATTTCTATCTTTGGAACAATAGGTGGTGTTATTACCTCTCTTGTATATATTGGTTTTGGACACCTTAAAGGAGTTATTGATATCCAGCTTTTCTATAAAGATTTAGTATCTGGAAGAGAAGTACTTTGGGAAGAGTTGTGGCAGGAGTTTATAAAGTCTCCATTAACTGGAATTGGTTCTTCATATGTAGTAAAGACTGACTTCATGGAAGGAATGTTAGAAGTACATGGAGGATTTTTAGATATACTTATTGTACATGGAATAATTGTTTTCATTCCTCTATTTATGCTATTTACGAAGCGTCTTTTGGATAAGAGAAATATAGTTTCTGATAATAAAATTAATAAAGCAGTATTTGCAGCAATTATTTGTATGTTAATAACGAGTTTCTTTGAAAACTTTATTATTGTACAGCCATTTACGCTTGTAATTCTTTTATTATTTGCACAGTTAAATGTAGAAGAAGAGGGTTAGATTGTATTTTATGTAAATCTATGCTAAAATGTTTACGCTAATGTTGTTTGTGGAGGATAAATAAATGGACGGCTTTAGAGATAGAATGGGCAGAGGCTCATCAGATCGTTATGACAGATATGACGAAAGTAGATATGACAGAGCTGAAAGAGGCAGCAGAAGATCATCATACGGTGCTTCACCTGTAGGATTATCAGCTGAAGAAGTTAATCAGATTATAGATGATAGTAATGCAAAGCAGCTTGATGTCATTAGTGATTTCTTTGAAGATGCAAAGGATGACTTATTTGAAACAGAAAAGCAGCTTATGAATGCGATAGATTCCCTTCAGGATAAGCTTAATGCTGAAGAGAAAGAAGAGAGTGCTGCTGTAATTTCATCTGATGCAGAAGAGACAAATGAAACACAGGAAGCTATTTTAAGAGAAGTCAGAGAAAATAGCGATCTTCTTGCACAGTTTGCAGAAGAACAGTTGCCAATGCTTGTACGTGGCAACAGCTCAATGCTTAGCCAGATAAATGAGTCACTTGAAGAAAAAGGTGATTTATTAAGAGAAATATTAAATGCAACAAATAATCAGTCATCACAATTCTCAATGCCTGTTATGCCAGCTACAGACAGCAACAGTGAGGAAGTGCTTCAGACTGTAATCAATAATAATACACTTCTTAATTCATTAAGAGCTGAGGTTGCTGGAATTCAGGGTGAATTAAGAGATGTAACTGCAAAACAGCAGATGCCAGAGGATGACAACGGTCCTTTAGATGTTGTTCCTGTTACAAAGGAAGAGATGAATGCTCTTTATGGAGAAATGGAAGAGCATGTTCATAAAGAGTGTGTTAAGGTATACAAGAATGTACAGGCTGCTCTTGAAACTCAGAATGCTACAGTAGCAGAAACAGTTAAGGCTGGTGGCGGTGGAACAAAGATACTGCTTGCTTTCAATCTTGTATTACTCATTCTTAATCTTGCTGTTACAATAGCTCATGTTTTAGATTTTATTTAATAGATTTTTTAAAAGAGGAGCCTGATTGGCTCCTTTTTTTATCTTTATATAGGAAAAATGGTATGTTAAGATTAGGCGAAAAACAGGAACTTACTGTTGTTAAAAAAGTTGAATATGGTGTATATCTTTCAGAAAGCAAAGATTCTGATGAAAGAGTACTCTTGCCAATCAAACAGGTTGACGAAAGTGTAAAGATTGGTGACGTGATTTCGGTATTTATTTATCTTGATTCTAAGGATAGGAAAATAGCTACCATAAGAGAGCCTCTTATTTCTCTTCATAATACGGCAGTGCTTAAGGTTGTTAATGTTGGCAAAATAGGCGCATTTGTAGACTGGGGATTAGAAAAAGATTTACTTCTCCCTTTTAAGGAACAAACAAAGCGTGTTATTGCAGGAGAAGAAACACTTCTTGCCTTATATATAGATAAATCTGGACGTCTTGCAGTTACAATGAAGGTCTATGATTATCTTGAGAATGGTGCTCCATATAAAGCTGGAGATACAGTGACAGGAAGAGTATATCAGGTTAGCGATAATTTCGGAGCGTTTGTTGCGGTAGATGATAAATATTCAGCCCTCATTCCTAAAAAAGAAATGTATGGCGATATTAAGATAAATTCAAAAGAAGAATTTAGAGTTATTTCTGTAACTGATGATGGCAGACTTAATCTGGCTACAAGACAGAAAGCATATATTCAGATAGAAGAAGATGCGAAAAAAATTCTTGATGTTATTGAAGAGTTTGATGGAGTTTTGCCATTTAATGACAAAGCATCACCTGAAACTATACGTAGAGAATTTGGTATGAGTAAAAACGAATTCAAGCGTGCTGTAGGTCATTTGTATAAAGAGAGACAAGTCGAAATATCAGAAAAATCTATTCGTATTATTAGATAGTTTTTAGTAAAATTTAAGACCTCCGTAAAAATCGTTGTAAATATGCACAAAAACGCGTACCCATTTTTGTATATTTTGTCATTATGTGATATTTACTATGCTAGAGTAAAGGGATACACTAATGGTGTAAAGAAAAGGTTTTAAGAAGAAGGAGGTACTTAAGATGAAAGTACAGAATATTAAAGATGTAGATAGGTTTTTTGAAGTAATTGATTCATGCACAGGAAAGGTTGAGTTAGTTACAGGTGAGGGAGATAGACTTAACCTTAAGTCAAAGCTTTCACAGTATGTATCAATGGCTAAGATTTTTTCTGATGGCACAATAGATGAGCTTGAGATCGTAGCTTATGAGCCAAAGGATATTGATAAGCTTATTTCATTCATGGTAAACGGTTAATGAATACAGTTAAGAAAATTAATTTTTTATTTTTATTTTCAGTAATACTTAGTGTGGCTGGTTCGGTGTTTGTATCCCTACTAGCCACTAAGTCTTTAAAAATAGGAATTATTACAAACATCATAGTATCTCAGGGATTCATATTAGTTCCTGGGTTACTTTTTGTTTTACTAAATAATGGTAAGGAAAATGGCATAAAGTTTGGAAAATTAAAGATAACAACAGTTCTAATGATGATTATCTATACAGAACTTTGTATGCCTCTTGCAACAGCCGCAAATGTTTTTTCACAGTTATTTACTAAAAACGAGGTTGTTGGTATGTCCGGGGAAATCCTTGATATGCCATTCTGGCTTATGGCGCTTACAATTGGTGTGTTTGGCCCGGTGTGTGAGGAATTTGTATTTAGAGGGATTATTTTCCAGGGACTGCGTTCTGCAACAGGAAGAATAATTGCATCTGTGGTGCTCTCCGCAGTGTTCTTTGGACTTATGCATTTAAACCTAAATCAGTTTTGCTATGCACTTGTTTTAGGACTTATTTTTGCTATTACAGATGAGACTCTTGGCGGATTGTGGCCGTCAATAATAATGCATACCATAATAAATCTTCAGAATGTTGCGATGCTTTATTTGTCAAAATGGGCACTTAAGCTGGCAGGTCAAAGCGATATTAAGTCTGCATATGATGCGACCTTGAGTAATAATATTATTTTATTTATGTCGGGATTTTTCTTTGTTATGGCAGTTATAACGGTTGCGCTGGCTATTCTTTTACTTATGGGTATGTGTCAGAATGAAGGTCGTATGGAATATCTTAAGAATATATTTAGAAAAAATGATGCCAGAGAAAAGGTGTTAACTGTTTCAGGCATTATAGGAATTACAATATGTTTGTTTGTGATATTTGCATTAGGACCAGTTACAAATTTGATAAGTAAATATTTATAAATCATAAAATCCACTATATTCTTCGCTTTATAAGGAAATAGTGGATTTTATTTATATAATTTATAGAGCTTAATCTTATATCTATCAAAGGCGAAATCTCCTTCAAACTCAGGAGTGTAACCTAGGTCTTTTATTTCTTTGAAGTCATAATCATAGTAATCAATTACAGACACATATATATCAGAGTCAGCGTTTTCTGATGCGTTTACGGCTTCATTTAGATCTTCATAATTAGTTAAATCTTCTTCGTAGAATGGCAGACAAAATGCCATTTCTTCGTTGTCTTCAAGCGTATATAGCACATCACCATTTTCAACATTTGAATCAAGGAAATTAATTATTTCATCGGCACTTTCTGTATATTCTATTTTATATTCCTTAACATATCCGCTTATACCACAAAGTATGATAAGAATGGCTGCTGCATAGTGAATTCTAGGGTTTTTAAACTGTGTAATTTCAATTGAATAGAATAACCAAAGAAGTCCTATTGCAAAGAACAAATATCTATCAACAAAAATATTTGCTGTCATAACTTTTGAAATGGCTGTACCAAACAAAAGCACAAGATAATATATTGAAAAACATGCTATAGCATAAAACAGAATATCGGATTTCTTATCTTTGTATAATCTTACGATAGAAATAATAATTAAAGCAAAAACAGATACAGCTAGAATAATCGTAAGTGGAGTAACTCCGACTGTATAAGGATATCTGCAATATTTTATAAATACAGGAAGTGTAATCTCTGGCATAGAGAAATATCCGCTTACACTTTTAAACTGCTTTAGTGTTACTAAAAGGCATGGGAAATATAATACAAACGTACCAATAAGACAGAAAAAGAATCGTTTAATATTTGCCTTGTCCTTTATAATGAAGTGAAGTAGCATATAAAAATAGACAAGTCCTACTGTAACAAAGGCAAAGTGATGTGAGTAGCCTGCAAGTACACTTAATACTGTGAATATAATCCAATTCTTTTTATTTGAATCCACTATGCACTCATATGCGTATATACCAGATGCTGTTGCAAAGAAAAATCCAAGAGAATACATTCTTATTTCTACACCAAAGAAAAGAAGATTTGGCATAGACATAAGAGCAAGTGTAAATAGTGTTGAAGTAACAAAGCCATGTCGTTTTCTTACAACAGTTGCTGATAATACCATTGTAAGAATCATTGGAACAACGCTTGTAAGTTTCATTACAGGAATCACATATCCAAAAATATCTGTTGATAACTTAAGAATGATATTATAAAGAGGCGGAAGTGTATCAGCCATTGAACGCTCTAAAACACCTGCCATATCTGTTCTTACAAGTGAAGCAGTAAAAGCTTCATCAAGCCATACGTTGTTATTAAATACCAGGGAAACGTATACAACTACTCCGATTAGAACTAAAAAATATGAAATTATTGTTTCTTTTTTTTCTTTACTCATACTCGATATTATACCTCATAAAAAATAAAATACAAAATATAGTAAAAATAGCTGAAAAAATCTTTTGTTTTTGTTGAAAATGTATTAAAATAAGCTATGTATGGGGATACACTATTAAGGAGAAGTTGTTATGATTTCTAATCAGATTTTACAGAGCACAATAGATGGGCTCTCAGAAATAACTAAAGCAGAACTTTCTGTAATTGATGCGGAAGGAAATGTTTTAGCTACAAACTTTCAGGAGAATGTTAACTTTGCAACTTTAGCAAAAGGTTTTGCCACATCTCCTGCAGACAGCCAGGAAATTCAGGGATATCAGTTCTTTAAAATATATGATGAACTTCAGCTTGGATATATTCTTGTTGTACTTGGGTCTACAGAAGATACATACACAGTTGGAAAGATTGCAGCGTTCCAGATTCAGACATTACTTATTGCATACAAGGAAAGATTTGACAAGGATAACTTTGTTAAAAATCTTCTTCTTGATAATTTGCTTCTTGTAGATATTTACAATCGTTCTCAGAAGCTTCGAATTGAAACTAATGCAAGACGAGTAGTTATCATTACTGAAACAAATATTGATAATGAAGCTACTGCGCTTGAATCATTAAAGAATATGTTCTCAAACAAATCAAATGATTTTGTTACTGCAGTAGATGAACATAATCTAATAGTGGTTAAACGTCTTGAGGATAATGAGGATTACGAAACTGTAAGAAGCGTAGCAGAGCAGGTTTATGAGCTCTTTAATAATAAAGAATCAAAAGAAATAATACATGTATCATACGGTACAATTGTTAATGAAATAAGAGAAGTGAGCCGTTCATACAAGGAAGCTAAGATGGCTCTTGATGTTGGAAAGATATTCTATGATGACCAGGATGTTATTGCATATAGCGCACTTGGTATTGGCCGTCTTATTTATCAGCTTCCAATACCTCTCTGTAAAATGTTTATTAAAGAAATATTTGATGGACAGTCTCCAGATGATTTTGACGAGGAGACAATTACAACTATCAATAAATTCTTTGAAAATAGTCTGAACGTTTCTGAAACATCCAGACAGTTATATATTCACAGAAATACTCTTGTTTACAGACTTGATAAGCTTCAGAAGAGCACAGGACTTGATTTAAGAGTATTTGAAGACGCGATTACATTTAAAATTGCTCTCATGGTCGTAAAATACATGAAGTATGTAGAAGAGAGCATTTAATTTAGGGGAACAACAGGGGAGAAAATTATGATCACAATGGAATCGGTTAGCAAGTCCTATTCCACCGGAGTACCTGCACTTAATAACGTAAGCTTACACATTGATAAGGGTGAGTTTGTGTTTATTGTAGGTGATTCTGGTTCAGGAAAGTCTACGCTTATAAAGCTTCTATTACGAGAAATAACACCAACAAGCGGAAGAATTATTGTAAATAATTATGAAGTAAATAAACTTCGTAGAAGAAAGGTTGCAAAATTTAGAAGAAATATTGGTGTTGTATTCCAGGATTTCAGATTATTAAAAGATAGAAATGTATATGAAAACGTTGCATTTGCGCAGCGTGTTATTGAAGTGCCTACAAGACAGATAAGGAAAAATGTTCCTGCAATGCTGTCTCTTGTTGGACTTGCTGAAAAGTATAAAGCAAAGCCAAAGCAGTTATCAGGTGGTGAACAGCAGAGAGTTGCACTTGCGAGAGCTCTTGTAAATAACCCACCTATTCTTCTTGCAGATGAGCCTACAGGTAACCTTGATCCAAGAAACTCATGGGAAATCATGAAGCTTCTTGAGGAAATCAACAGAAGAGGAACAACAGTACTTGTTGTTACACATAATAGAGAAATTGTTAATGCCATGAGAAAACGTGTTATTACAGTTAAAAAGGGCGTTATTGTTAGTGATGAACAGAAGGGTGAGTATATAGATGAGGATTAGTACATTAGCTTACGTTTTAAAACAGGGCTTTAAGAACATTTTCAATAATAAAATATTCTCCCTTGCATCAATAGCTACAATGGGAGCATGTATTTTCCTGTTTGGTATATTTTATTCTATTCTTGTAAATGTTCAGTATTCAGTTAAAGAAGCTGAATCAAATGTTGCAGTTACAGTTTTCTTCGATGAAGACATTGATGATGCGAGAGTTCAGGAAATCGGAGGACTTATTGCATCACGTCCAGAAGTATCAAATATCGTTTATGTCTCTGCTGAAGAAGCATGGGAAGGATTTAAGGTTGATTATCTTGGAGAGTATGCAGAAGGATACGAAGGAGATAACCCACTTGAAGGTTCTGATAACTATGAAATCTATCTTAAAGATGTATCAAAGCAGACAGAACTTGTTAATTATCTTAAGAGTGTAAGTGGCGTCAGAGAAGTAAATCACTCAGACATTACTGCAAATATTCTTTCAAATATCAACACACTTATTTATTATGTGTCAGCTGGTATTGTAGCAATACTTCTTGCAGTATCATTATTCCTTATTAGTAATACAGTTATTATGGGTATTGCTGTTAGACGAGAGGAAATATCTATCATGAAGCTTATTGGTGCAAAGGACTTTATCGTTCGTTCACCATTTGTCATTGAAGGAATTTTAATTGGTCTTATTGGATCAGCAGTTCCACTTGTTGCAATATATTTTATTTACACAAATGTAATTGTTTATGCAGTTGATCAGTTCTCAGCACTTTCAGATATTCTTAAGTTTATGAGTGTTGACGAGCTATTTAGACAGCTTACACCAGTTGCACTTATTCTTGGAGTAGGAATAGGTTTTCTTGGAAGTTCATGGGCTGTTCATAAGAGACTTAAGGTGTAATATTTTTAGGGGAAAATATGAGGGGAAAAAGGCATCTTAAAGTTGCCATTTCAATGTTGTTGTCTCTTTCCATCGCTTTATGCTCATATAATTCTGTAGGGGCAGAAAAACTAACAAATGAGCTTATTGAACAGAGCGAGAGGGAAAAGGATGAGGCAGAACAGAACAAGAAGAATCTTCAAAAAGGTCTTACAGATGTCAAGAAGCTTTTAGGTGAGCTTGAGACAGCAAAGGATAATCTTGAAGATTATATTGTACAGCTTGATCTTGATTTGGCAGAAATAAATGGAAATATCGACGATTTAAATGCACAGATAGCCATTTTGGAACAGAATATTGCAAATACAGAAATTGAACTTGAGGCTGCCAGAATCACTGAAGCTAATCAGTATGCTATGATGAAAAAGCGTGTCAAGTTCATGTACGAGAAGGGGCAGAAGTCATTTCTTGAGCTTTTATTTACGTCTAAGTCATTTTCAGAATTTTTAAATATGGCTGAATTTGTAAATAAAATTTCTGATTATGATAAAAAAATGCTTGATCAGTACGAGGCAACAAGGAAACTTGTTGAAGAAAAAGAAGCCGAGCTTTTATCTGAACAGGAAGAATTAAACGCTACAAAGGAAGGACTTGAAAGCGAGCAGGAAGCAGTTGAACTTCTAGTAGCAGATAAAGAATCTGAGATTTCTGTGTTTGAAGCAGATATTGATAATAAAGAGCAGGCAATAAAAGAATATGAAGCATATATTGCCGAGCAGAATGCTATTATTAAAGAGCTTGAACAGCAGATTCTTGCTGAAAAGAAGCGACTTTTAGAAGAAAATAAAAAGGCAATAGTTTATGATGGTGGTCAGTTTGCATGGCCAGCACCAGATTATAAGAGAATTTCTGATGAATACGGTAACAGAATGCATCCAACATTAGGAGTTCAGCAGTTTCACAATGGACTTGATATGGCTGCACCAGGTGGATCTAGAATACTTGCTGCATATGATGGTGAAGTTGTGGCAGCAGACTATTCAGGAACAATGGGCAATTATATCATGATTGACCATGGGGATGGATTATACACAATATACATGCATGCATCACAGCTTCTTGTATCAAAGGGACAGATGGTTGCAAGAGGTGAGCAGATAGCAAAGGTTGGATCAACAGGGCGAAGCACAGGTAACCATTTACATTTTGGTGTTAGACTTAATGGAAGCTATGTAAGTCCTTGGAATTATTTAGGTTAAAGCTATGGAAAACGAAACAGTAAATGAAACAGTGAACGAGGGAGTAGATTCAGCTGTAAATAACGAAGTAATAACTTTAGAAGAGTTTGAAAGAATAAAAAAGCGAGAAAGATCTTCAGGAAGACTGCAGGGAGTATTAATCTCCCTGGCTTCCGTGGTCATTCTTGCTTTGTTTTTATTGAGCGGATATTTATGCGTTAAAACATATATATATGGTCGTACTCCTGATGTAAAAGTATTAAATAATACATCTGAAAGCAAAATAAATGCACTTTGGAGAGTGATAAATAAATATTACCTTTGGGATGTTGATACTGAAAAAGCAATGGATGGAATGTATAAAGGTCTTATGAATAGCCTTGAAGACCCATATTCCTGTTACTATACGAAGAGTGAAATGGATGAATTATTAGAAGATGCCTCTGGAGAATATTCAGGAATAGGCGCGTATGTATCAGTTGATCCAGAGTCAAAAATACCGTATATCGCTAGACCAATGCCAGATTCACCTGCAGAGAAAGCTGGTGTTTTGGCAGGAGACTATATATATGAGATAGATGGAGAGGATGTAACAGGACAGGATCTTAATCTTGTAGTGTCAAAAATAAAAGGCCCTGATAAAACAGATGTTGTTCTAGGGCTTAGAAGAGAAGGCGAAAGCGAGCTCATTAATATAACTGTTAAGAGAGGAAAAATCGAAGTAGCTATGCTTGAGAGCAGAATGCTCGAAGATAAAATCGGATATATCTGGCTCTATGAGTTTGAAAGACCTGCGGTTACACAGTTTAACAAAGCGTACGATAGCCTAGAAAAAGAGGGTATGAAGAGCCTTATAATAGATTTAAGAAGTAATCCAGGCGGTGATTTTGATGCAGTCGTTGATTTAGCTGATGAGTTTTTGCCTGAAGGAACTATTGTATATACAAAAAATAAAAATGGAAGTGGAGACAAACGCACATCCGATGCAAAGTGCAAAAATATTCCACTAGTTGTTTTAGTAGATAGAAACTCTGCCTCAGCTTCTGAAATATTTACTGGTACACTTAAGGATCATGAAGTTGCCACTATTGTAGGTGAGAATACATTTGGTAAGGGAATAGTTCAAGCTGTACTTACTCTTCCTGATGGAACTGGTGTTAAGATTACAGAATCTGAATATTATCTTCCAAACGATGAATGCATCCATGGTGTTGGAATCAAGCCAGATGTAGAGGTCGAGTTTGACGGTGAAAGATATAGAAAAGATGGATATGACAGTCAGCTTGAGAAGGCAATAGAAGTAATAAAAACTAAGATGAAATAAGGATTAATTCTATGAACATAATGATTAATCAGCTTGGATACAGACCAGGGACAATTAAAAAAGCAGTATTTTCTGGCTCATCAGATGCAGATTCTTTTAAAGTAATTAACCAAGATACAAAAGAATGTGTATATAGTGGTGCATTATCTGAAGAGAAGTATTACGAAGATGCAGACGAGAATGTAAAAATCGCAGATTTTACTGATTTTAATATTGTTGGTAAGTATTATATTGAGGATTCTCTTGGAAACAAATCATTCACTTTTGATATAAAAGAGAATGTTTATGAAGAAGCTCTTATTTCTTCTGTAAAGATGTTTTATTTACAAAGATGTGGATGTGAATTAGACAAAGTGTCAGCTGATATTTTTTCACATAAGGCATGCCACAATACAAAAGCAAGAATATATGGGACAGATGAATTTATCGATGTAACAGGCGGATGGCATGATGCTGGAGATTATGGAAGGTATGTTGTTGCAGCTACAAAAGCAATTTTAGATTTGTTGATGACATATGAATTAAATCAGAATGCCGTAGAGAAATATATTCCACAGTTACTTGACGAGGTGAAATACGAGCTTGACTGGATGTTAAAAATGCAGGATGAAAAAACAGGTGGAGTGTATCACAAAGTAACATGTGCAGGTTTCCCTGGATTTATTATGCCTGAATTTGAAACAGAGGAGTTAATTGTTTCTCCAATCTCTGATACAGCAACATATGATTTTGTAGCTTCAATGGCTCATGCATACAGAGTATATTCAAAGATTGATAAATATAAAGGTGATGCAGATAAATATATAGAGGCAGCAAAGAAGGCCTTAGCTTATACAGAAAATAATACGGCTGGTCTATTTAAAAACCCTGAAGGAATTGTTACTGGTGAGTATGATGATTATAGCTCTCTTGATGAAAAATTCCTTGCATATGCTGAAATGTATAAGACTACAGGAAATAAAGAGTATGAAGATATACTAATGAGTATTAATCTTGATGACGTTCCAGGACTTTTTGAATGGAAAGATGTTGGAGAGTATGGATTCTATGCATATATAACAGCAAAAGAACACTCAAATAAAGAGTTTTACGATGCAGTATATAAAAGATTAAATGACCATGCGAAAAGTATTATTGAGTCAGTAGATGAGGATCCATATGGATACTCTATGAGTGGTAAGTATTACTGGGGATGTAACATGGGTGTTGCTAATGATGCTATGTTACTTATTCTCATGGATAGGATTGATGGAACAAATACTAGAAAGAAATATGTTTCTAGTATTACTGACTATCTTTTTGGAAATAATCCAAATGGTATGTGTTATCTGACAGGCTTTGGAAGTAAAAGCCCTATGGGACCACATCACAGACCTTCTGTTGCGATGAAGAAACCAATGCCAGGAATGCTTGTAGGTGGACCAGAACCATTACTTCTTGATGATTATATGAAGAAAAATTTTGATGGTATTGCGAAGGCTAAGTGTTATGCAGATTATTTTGACAGCTATTCAACTAATGAGATAACAATATATTGGAATTCTCCACTCGTTTTTGTATTAGCTGAGCAGGTATAAAATGGGTACATTATTTGTAATAATTGCAGGTTCCCTTTGGGGAGCTATGGGAATATTTGTAAGAGGCTTAGCAGGTGCAGCTCTTACAAGTATAGAAATTTGTTTAGTAAGAATGATAGTGTCGACTGTTTTGTTGACACTTTTTTTACTAATAACAAATAAAGAAGCTTTAAAGATTAAAATAAAAGATATATGGATTTTTATAGGAGCAGGAATATTTAGCTTAACATTTTTTGGATTTTGCTATTTTACAACAATCCAGATGACATCAATGTCAGTTGCAGCTGTGCTTTTATATACATCTCCAGTATTTGTAATGCTTTTATCAGCTCTATTTTTTAGGGAAAAGATTACAAAAAGAAATATTATTTGCGTAGCAATTGCACTAATTGGATGCATTTTTGTTACTGGGATAATCGGAGAGGGTCTTAATCTTCCAATTATGGGCATTTTATTTGGACTAGGATCGGGTCTTGGATATGGTTTATATAGTATTTTTTCAAGATTTGCAATAAATAAGGGCTATGGACCATATACAATTACTTTTTATAGTTTTCTTTTTTCATCAATAGCGCTTTTATTTATTACAAAGCCAGGTGAGGTTGTTTCTAAGCTGATGGTCGGCAATATCGGAAGTAATATGCTTTATGTTATTGGAACATCAGTTATTGTTACAGTTTTACCATATATGTTTTACACAAAAGGCCTTACAATGATTGAAAATACAAAGGCAGCAGTTATGGCATGTATTGAGCCAATAATGGCAACTGTGTTTGGCTTCATTGTATTTAAAGAAGTATTAAGTATTTATGAAATAATAGGCATTGTTTTAGTATTGACAGCAATTGCGTTACTTAAGTAGTGTGAATGTGTTTTAGTGATTGTATATGAATATAAATCTAAAAAGCGATAATAAAAACAGAAAAACTCTTGTTGCAGCAGCATTTATAGCTATTGCATTAATAGTTGCGATTATATTCATATGCAAAAACATTTTTTCAAAATCTGAGGAAGTTACTGATACTGTAGAGGAAAAAGAAATAGAAGTGATTAATGTATATGATGAAAAAGAAGTAATTGAAGATATCCCTGAAGAGATAATCATTGATGAAGACTATGATGAAAATATCTATGCAGATCTTGAAGTAAGTAAAATGTACACAGATCCTATTCTTATGAATCCAACAGAAACTTCTATAGATGTAGTGTGGTTTACTCTAGAACCATGTGAAAAGAATGAAGTTGTTCTCCCGAATATGAAGAGAAACATTGATGCTGACACAGTAAAGCTTTCAAGAATGCGTGGTGGTGACACTGAAAAAACTAGAGACGATGCATCTATTTCAAGAGATATTTATAGACATATGGCAACAGTTGACGGATTGCCTATAAATAATGGAGAAAACGCGAAAGAAGCTTATTTTGTAAGAAGTGATGGCAAGATAAGTAATACTTACAGTCTTAATAGTTTAAACATGGCTGATAGTGATTTAAAGATTTTAATTACATCTGATCATCAGAATAAAGAAATGTGCGCTGCAAATATTGAAAAAGCATTTGAAACAGTACCTGATATAGGCGCTGTGTTTATAGATGGTGACCTGGTAGATGTTCCAGATAGTGCATACATGTGGTTTGACAGCGATAATGCATTCTTTAGAGTGCTACAAGGAAATGCGGAGCACAGCATTAATGGAGTTACATATAAGGGAGCACCATTACTTCAGAATGTTCCTGTATTTACAGCCCTAGGAAATCATGAGTACATGGGAGTGTATTCTGAGAAGAAATCATTAAGCGAGCAGTTTAATAATCCAAAGCCAAGAAACTATGCAAATAAATTACTTGATAATAAAGCCGACATTAGTGATGAAGAGGGTCAAAGAGAGTTTATTCTTAATAATTCATTTAATACTATTACTTATGATGAAATTTTTGGAAAATCCTCAGATGAAAAAGACTATAACCACTACTACGCTTTTTCTATCGCAGACGCTAGAGTTATAGTATTAGAAGTAAATAGAATTTGGAGATTATATAATATTGGTACACCTGGTAAATATTCAGAAATACCAGGAATGGGTGAAGATACATATGGATTTGGCCAGTTTATTTTTGAACCAGTCGTAAAAGGTTCTAGGCAGTATGAATTCCTTGAGAAGGAATTAAAAAGTGACGAGTTTAGAAATGCAAAGTATAAAATTGTAATGTATCATTTTGATAACCATTCTTTAGGAAATAACAGTATTCCAGCATTTACAGATCCAGTACCTAAAAAGGTTAAATATCCTATAACTGGTCAGACAATGATGACGTATGATTATCCAATAGAGGATGATTTTATCAAAAATCAGCTAGAACCATTATTTGAACAGTATAATGTTAATCTTGTTATAAATGGTCATTCGCATCTGTGGAACAGATTTGTAACAGAAAATGGATTGAATTATTTGCAGACATCCAATGTTGGAAACTCTTATGGCGGAGTTTATACAGAAAAAGATGCAAGATTTACATTACCAACCTCATTTAATAAAAATGATCCATATTATATAATTAAAGATACATGGAATGTGAATAACTACGCAGTGTACGGTGATCCAGAGGGACTTGAGCCAGTTAGTCCAAATAAAAAAGAACTACCAGAAAACGTTCCTTATTTAGCAAGTAATGAAATAACAGCTTTTTCAATATTTGATACGAAGCGAGGCGCCATAGACAGTTATTATTTTGATACTACTAAACCTGATTCTGAAGTAGTGCTTTTTGATTCGTTTGAAATAAAGTAATATAAATTATGAGCTTAGGAGATGATTATTAACATGAATAAAGGTATAAAAATAATAGCCTTTCTTGTTATAGTAATGCTAGTTGTATCTATGCAGACAAATGAAGTATTTGCAGCTAAAAAGAATACTAAATCAAAGTCAAAGACAGTAGACTTAGTTATTTTTGCAGGACAGAGCAATATGGAAGGCCCTGGTGGTAATCCAGCGCTTGCTCCAGAAATTGCAAAAGGAACGGGATATGAATTTGTAGATGGGATTAATTTTACTGGGTTAAAAGACCTTGTAGAGCCTATAGGAATGGATGAAAAGGGTGTTTTCGTTGGTAGAAATCCTGGTGGAACTATGGCTTCAGCCTTTGCAAAAACATATTATGAGTCAACAGGAGTACCTGTAATGGCGGTTTATGCAGCAAAGGGTGGTACTAGTATAGATGGCTTTTGGAAGCATCCTTTAGCTCAGGAGCAGTTTTTAAGTAAGTATACAGATACACTTAACTGGTGTAAGAAAAATGGTGTAACAGTAAGACATAAATATTGTGTATGGCTTCAAGGTGAATCAGACGTAAATACGCCTCCTGAAACCTATATAAACGATATTTCTGTATTATTTGCGCCATTAATTGATAATGGACTTGAACAGGTATTTATTGTATTACCAGGCAATTGGAAATATAGACCTACAGCAATGGATAATGTCATTGCTACACAAAAGATGCTATGTGAAAATAGTCCATACTTTACTTTGGGCACAGGGGTATTACATTCTTTGTCTGAAGATTATCTAGTGGATCAGGTTCATTATAATCAGGTTGCATTAAACCTTGCAGGAGTAGGGGCAGCTCAAACTGCTTCTCAGTTCAAGGTAAGTGGGAAATAATATTAAAGCCATATAGACAGAATAATTACTGCATCTGCAATGCCAGTTAATAAAAAGCTTGAAATTTTTAAGGAGGAAGGTATTTTGTCTGAATTTTTAAATTTTTCTTTAGAGGGAAAGGTTGCACTTATAACAGGAGCATCATATGGTATAGGATTTGCCATTGCATCTGCATATGCTGAACAGGGGGCAACAATATGCTTTAACGATATCAATCAGGAACTTGTAGATAAAGGCATTAAAGCATATGAAGAAAAGGGCATAAAGGCTCATGGTTATGTCTGTGACGTTACGGATGAAAATTCTGTAAATGAACTTGTAAAAAAAATAAATGAAGAAGTTGGAGTAATAGATATTTTAGTTAATAATGCAGGTATTATTAAGAGAATTCCTATGACAGAGATGACTGCTGAACAGTTTAGACAGGTTATTGATGTAGATCTTAATGCACCTTTTATTGTTTCTAAGGCTGTTATTCCTGGAATGATTGAAAAAGGACATGGAAAGATTATTAACATATGTTCAATGATGTCTGAACTTGGTAGAGAAACAGTGTCAGCGTACGCTTCAGCTAAGGGTGGATTAAAGATGCTTACAAGAAATATCTGCTCTGAGTATGGACAGTATAACATTCAGTGTAATGGTTTAGGACCTGGTTATATTGAAACTCCTCAGACAGCACCACTCCGTGAGAGACAGGCTGATGGTAGCAGACATCCTTTCGATCAGTTTATTTGTGCAAAGACACCAGCAAATCGTTGGCTTAAACCAGAAGAGTTAACTGGTCCTGCTGTTTTCCTTGCATCAGATGCATCAAATGCCGTAAATGGACATATATTATATGTTGATGGTGGTATTTTAGCGTATATTGGTAAGCAACCATAAGCAATTATGAAAGATATAAAGGGTATTATGGAGTTTAAATTACAATCAGAATACAAACCAACAGGCGATCAGCCTGAGGCAATAGAGAAGCTTGTAAAGGGATTTAAAGAGGGTAACCAGTTTATGACACTAAAAGGTGTTACAGGTTCTGGTAAAACCTTTACAATGGCTAATGTAATACAGCAGTTACAGAAGCCAACTCTCATCATTTCACATAACAAGACTTTAGCAGGACAGCTGTATTCTGAGATGAAGGAATTCTTCCCTGAGAACGCAGTGGAATACTTTGTATCCTACTACGACTATTACCAGCCAGAGGCTTATGTACCATCGACGGATACATTCATTGAAAAAGATTCATCTGTTAATGATGAAATTGATAAGCTAAGATTATCAGCAACAGCATCTTTAGCAGAGAGAAAAGATGTAATTGTTGTATCTTCGGTTTCGTGTATATATGGTCTTGGTTCTCCTGTTGAATATATTAAAATGATTGTATCCTTACGTCCTGGAATGACAAAGGATAGAGATGAAGTCATTAGAGAGCTTATTGATATTAGCTATGAGCGTAACCAGATGGATTTCACTCGTGGAAAATTCAGGGTAATGGGAGATACAATAGAGGTCTTTCCTGCATGGGAATCAGATGTTGCTGTTAGAATTGAGTTCTTCGGAGATGAAATAGACAGAATTACAGAAATTGATCCGCTTACAGGTAATAGAAAATCTGAGCTTAACCATCTTTCTATTTTTCCGGCATCTCACTATGTCATACCAAGAAGTATGATTGAGGCAGCTGCAGCGACAATTGAAGCTGAGCTTACGGAAAGAGTTAAGTATTTTAAGAGTGAAAATAAACTGTTAGAAGCTCAAAGAATAGATGAAAGAACCCGATTTGACATTGAGATGTTAAGAGAAACTGGATTCTGTTCAGGAATAGAAAACTATTCAAGACATTTATATGGTGGAGAGCCTGGTGGCACACCATATACTCTTATGAACTTCTTCCCAGATGATTATCTCATTATCATAGATGAGTCTCATATTACAATTCCACAGATTCGAGGAATGTATAATGGAGATCAGGCAAGAAAGACAAATCTTGTTGATTATGGCTTCAGACTACCATCTGCCAAGGATAATCGTCCCTTGAACTTTGAAGAGTTTGAAGGTAAAATAGACCAGATGATGTTCGTTTCTGCAACTCCATCTGTTTATGAAGAGGAGCACGAACTTGAAAGAGTAGAACAGGTTATTAGACCAACAGGTCTTCTTGATCCAGAAATATCTGTAAGACCTACAGATGGCCAGATTGATGATCTTATTTCGGAGATTAAAAAAGAAACAGCAGGTCATAATAAAGTTCTAGTTACTACCCTTACAAAACGTATGGCAGAAGACCTTACTGATTATATGAAGGATGTTGGGATACGTGTTAAATACCTGCATTCAGATGTTGATACTCTCGAAAGAGCACAGATAATCAGAGATATGCGTCTAGATGTTTTTGATGTTCTAGTTGGAATCAATCTTCTTAGAGAAGGACTTGATATTCCAGAAATAACGCTCGTAGCAATTTTAGATGCTGATAAAGAAGGATTTCTTCGTTCAGAGACATCGCTTATTCAGACAATAGGTCGAGCAGCCAGAAACTCAGAAGGTCATGTAATAATGTATGCAGATAACATGACTGATTCCATGAGAAATGCAATAAACGAAACGAACAGAAGAAGAAATATTCAGGAAGAATATAACAAAGAGCATGGCATAACACCACAGACAATTAAGAAGGCTGTAAGAGATGTTATAAGTATTTCTAAGCAGATTGCTCAGGAAGAAATGCGATTTGATAAAGATCCTGAATCTATGAACAGAAAAGAATTAGAGAAGCTTATAGAAAAAATTGATAAGAGCATGCGTAAAGCAGCCGCAGACCTTAATTTTGAAGTTGCTGCAGAACTTAGAGATAAGCTTAAAGAGTTAAAACTTACACTTCAGGAGTTATAAGAATGAGTAAAGTATCAATAGTAGTTCCTACATTCAATGAATCAGAAAATGTTGGACCTCTTGCAAATCAGATTGATTATGCCCTTAAAGGCATTGAATATGAAATAATCTTTGTAGATGACAGTACTGATAATACTGTTGATGCTATAAAGAAGGTTATGGATGAAAATAAGAATGTAAGACTTAAACACAGAGAAGGCAAAACAGGACTTGCAACAGCCGTTCTTGAAGGATTTAATCTTGCAGAAGGTGACTATATTGCAGTTATGGATGCAGATTTACAGCATCCACCTACAATTCTTAAATATATGTATCATGCTCTTGAGGCAGGATATGATTTCTGTGTTCCATCAAGATTTATCCCTGGTGGAAGCGACGGTGGACTTGGACCATACAGAAAGCTTGTATCAGCAGTTGCTAGATATATTGGTAAGATTCTACTTCCATGTCTTAAAAAGATTACAGATCCAACAAGTGGCTTGTTTATGTTTGAAAGAGACTGTATTAAAGATGCAGATCTTCAGCCAATTGGATGGAAAATTTTAGTAGAAGTACTTGCAATGGGTAGTTATAAGAAGGTTGTAGAAATCCCATATAAGTTCCAGGCACGTCCTACAGGTGAATCAAAGCTTTCTAGCAAGGTTACACTTCAGTATTTACAGCAGGTTAAAGATTTAAGATCTCGTGCATTTAACAAGAAGAGTGCAGAGGTTGTTAAGTGGACTCTCTCTCAGATGAGAAGCGCCGCAGGTGAATAATGGTATTTAGTTCAATTATCTTTTTGTGTATATTCTTGCCGATAATGATTATCGGATACTATATACTTCCGAAAAAAAGCAGAAATATTTTTCTGCTTATCGGAAGTTTATTTTTCTATGCCTTTGGGGAACCAAAGTACATCTTATTGATGCTCGCATCAATAGTTGGAAACTACTCTCTTGGAATGCTTATCCATAGTTTTGCAGTAAAAGAGGCAGATGGTAATAAAAAGACATCTTCAAGCAAAAAAGCAGCTTTAGTAGTCACAATAATCTACAATCTTGGACTCCTTATTTATTTTAAGTACTTTATGCTTATTATGAGCACAGTACATGACTTATTTAATGAGAATCTGACTATTCCTGAAATTGCACTTCCAATTGGTATTTCATTCTTTACATTCCAGGGTATGTCATATGTTATAGACGTATACAGGGAAGATTATAAGTTAAACGAAAACGGCACAAGGACTGAACTTGTCCAGAAAAATCCAATCAATCTTGCACTATATATTTCAATGTTTCCACAGCTCATTGCTGGACCTATTGTAAGATATACAGATATCAAGGATTATCTTGATAATCGAGATGAAAGTACAGAAAGATTCACAAGAGGAATAGAAAGATTTATTGTAGGTCTTGCGAAGAAAGCTATCCTAGCCAATTCAATTGGTGAAGTTGCAGACAAAATATTTACTGCAGACGTAAATTATATTGGAACTAGCGTCGCATGGATTGGTGCAATATTCTATACACTTCAGATATATTTTGATTTTTCTGGTTATTCAGATATGGCTATTGGCCTTGGAAAGATGTTTGGATTTGAGTTTAATGAAAACTTCAATTATCCATACATTTCAAAATCAATTACAGAATTCTGGAGAAGATGGCATATTTCTCTATCTACATGGTTTAGAGATTATCTTTATATTCCACTTGGTGGTAATAGAAGAGGAAATGTCTATTTCAACTTATTTATTGTGTTCCTTGCAACAGGAATTTGGCATGGTGCTGCATGGGGATATTTAATATGGGGATTATGGCATGGCTTATTTATGCTTATTGAACGTTATTTCAGAAAGAAAGGTATAAATGTTAAGATTCCTTCCTTTGTGAAATGGATATATTCGATGCTTGTAGTTGTACTTGGTTGGGTACTATTTAAGTTAGAGGACATTACACTGGCAATTCCATATATTGGCATGATGTTCCATGTAAAGCCATATGATTACACTGCATTCTCACCAAGATTTTATCTTGATAATAAAACTATATTTATTTTTGCTGTTGGAGTATTAGCTTGTCTCCCTTGGGGCGAGATTATTACTTCAAATAGCAGATTAGCAGCAATAAAAGCATCTATTTCTGCTGATGTTTTATGTGTGATTAAGAGGGTATTGCTTATTATCCTTCTTCTTATATGTTTCTTATTTATTGTTAATAGTACATATAATCCATTTATATATTTCAGATTCTAGCAAAACGCTAAAATCTGCTTGATACAGTTTATTTTATGAAGAAAAATATTAAAGACAAAATTTTCATATTGGTATTTATGCTTATTCTCATTGTCCCTTTTGCAACAATGAATTTTAAGCATAATCAGACATCAGAAATTGATAATAAGGTCCTTACTGAATTCCCTGAGCTTTCTTTATCATCAGAAACAATAGAGACTATAGAAGACTATGTTGATGACAGAGTTGGATTCAGAGAACAGGCTATTGCTATATATACAAATTCAGTTGACAAGCTTTTTGGGGTAATGATCCATCCGTTGTTTATGTACGGAAAAGAAGGGCACATTTTCTATAAAGATCCAGATTATATCTCTGCATATCAGAGATTAAATACAGATGAGGAATACTTGGATGATTTGACAGATTTTTTAGTTAAGACTAATGAGTATCTTTCAAAGAAAAACATAAAGTTCCTTTATTATTTGTGTCCTGATAAAAAGACAATTTATCCAGAGTATTTCCCTGATTCTATTCATGTGAAGGAAGATAATACTCCAGTTATAAGCTATATGAAGGATAAACTTTCAAAGACAGATATTGAGTATGTGATCCCTAACGAGGAACTTCTTGAAGCAAAGAAGAGCCAGGTTGTATACAACAAAATGTATGACGCAACTCATTGGAATGAATTTGGATCATTCCTTGCTCATAAGCTTTTAGATAAGCATATACAGAATTGGTTTGATGATGTAAAGCCTCTTACTGAGGATGATTTCTCGCTCGAGTATGTTAAAATGACAAATCTTGATACATCTGATTTCCCAATAGATGATGATGTACCTGTTTATACATTAAATGTTGATACATCAGAGGATGCTACAGAATATCTTGAGCCTGCCTTAGATATCAATACTACAACATTCTATGCGCATTTTATGAATCCAAATGTGGAAAATGGTAAGAAGCTTTTAATATTTACAGACAGCTATTTTGCAACATACCACAAGTACTACAATAACCGTTTTAGCGAAGTATACTATGTTCATAGACAGAATTATGATTTTGTACAGTATATTGTAGACCTTGTATTTCCAGATGCAGTTATATTTGAAACAGCTGAAAGAAGTATTTCAAGCGAAATGCTAGCACTTTGTGATTTTAAAGACTGCTATTATGAAACATCCTACGACGGAAGCTATGAAAGAAAAGAGCCAGAGTTTGATTTGTCATACACAGTTACTGATGTAAAGGGTGTAAGAGTTGACGGAAATAAAATATTCATAAATCCAGAGGGCGGTGAGAGTATCGTCTCAATAGGCGGAATTATGAATGATTATAATGCATGTAAAGATTTAAATATCTATATGATTATAGATGGCAATTATGTTGAAACAGATTACTGCATGTTACACAGACTGGCAGTAGAGGAAGGTCTTAAGAGGTTCAGTATGAACATTCAGAGAAGATTTGTTGCTCCAGGAGAAATAGAACTTATTGCAGTAGATGAAGCTACAAAGACAGAATATCATATAGATACTTTTGAGGTAGAATATGGCAACTAGTAAAAAAGCCACGGATTATATCAGAATACGTGGAGCCAAAGAACACAATTTAAAAAATATATCCATTGATATTCCAAGAAACCAGCTTGTGGTGCTTACAGGATTATCTGGTTCAGGAAAATCATCACTTGCTTTTGATACGATTTATGCAGAAGGACAGAGACGCTATATGGAGTCTCTTTCTTCTTATGCAAGACAATTTCTTGGTCAGATGGAAAAGCCAGAAGTAGAAAGCATTGAAGGCCTTCCACCTGCGATTTCTATTGATCAGAAATCAACAAACAGAAACCCTAGATCTACAGTTGGAACAGTTACAGAAATATACGATTATTTCAGACTTTTATATGCAAGAATTGGTACCCCACATTGTCCTGAATGCGGAAGAGAAATTGAAAAGCAGACAGTTGACCAGATGGTTGATGCGGTAATGGCTCTTCCAGAAGGTTCAAAAATTCAGCTTTTAGCTCCTGTTGTAAGAGGCAGAAAAGGTATGCATGAAAAAGTCCTTGAAAGAGCTAAAAGATCTGGATATGTTCGTGTAAGAATTGATGGGAACCAGTATGATTTATCAGAAGAAATAACCCTTGATAAAAACATCAAACACAATATAGAAATAATCATTGATAGACTTGTAGTAAAGGCTGGAATAGAGAAGAGACTTACAGATTCTCTCGAAAATGTTATGGGTCTTTCGGATAATCTTGTCTATGTTGACGTTATTGGTGGGGAAATGCTTACGTTTTCTCAGAGCTTTGCGTGCCCTGATTGTGGAATAAGCATTGACGAAATTGAACCAAGAAGCTTCTCATTCAATAACCCATTTGGTGCATGCCCTGTGTGTGCAGGACTTGGATATAAAATGGAATTTGATGAAGATTTAATTATTCCTGATAAAAGCCTTGCAATATCTGAGGGCGCTATTGTTGCAATGGGATGGCAGTCATGCGCTGATCCTTCAAGCTTTACATATGCAACTCTTGCAGCAATGGGTAAGGAGTATGATTTTGACATAATGAATACTCCTATTGATGAACTTCCAGATAATATTTACCACGCACTTATACATGGTACTGATGGAAAAATATTAAAGGTACATTATAAGGGAATGCGTGGAGTAGGTGTGTATGATATTGCATTTGAAGGCCTTATCAGAAACATTGAAAGACGATACAGAGAAACTGGTTCTGATTCTCAGAAGGCAGAATATGAATCTCTAATGAGATTTACAGCCTGTCCTGAATGTCATGGACAAAGACTTAAAAAAGGTGCTCTTGCTGTTACTGTTGGTGGAATTAACATTCATGAAATGACATCAACATCTGTAGTGAAGACGTTAGATTTCATGAATAGCCTTACTCTTACAAAACAGCAGGAACTTATAGGACATCAGATTTTAAAAGAAATAAGAGCGAGATTATCATTCCTTGTTCAGGTAGGACTTGATTATTTAACATTAGCAAGAGCAACGGGATCACTTTCTGGAGGCGAAGCTCAAAGAATTCGTCTTGCTACACAGATTGGTTCAGGTCTTGTAGGTGTAGCATATATTCTTGATGAACCAAGTATTGGTCTTCATCAAAGAGATAATGACAGGCTCTTGTCAGCACTTATGGATTTAAGAGACCTTGGAAACACACTTATTGTTGTTGAGCATGATGAAGATACTATGCTTGCAGCAGACCATGTTGTTGATATAGGACCAATGGCTGGTGCTCATGGTGGAGAGGTAATTGCTCAGGGAACTGCAAAAGATATTATGAAATGTAAGGAGTCTATTACAGGTCAGTATCTTTCTGGAAAAATCAAAATTCCAGTACCTGAGAAGAGAAGGAAACCTAGAGCGTGGCTTACAGTAAAAGGTGCTCAGGAGAATAATTTAAAAAATATTGATGTTAAGTTCCCAGTTGGCGTAATGACCTGCGTAACAGGCGTTTCAGGAAGTGGAAAATCATCTCTTGTAAACGAAATATTATATAAATCTCTAGCGAAGAAGCTTAACAGAGCAAGACTTATACCTGGAAAACACAAGGAAATACTTGGGGTAGAAGAGTTAGATAAAATCATTTGTATTGACCAGTCTCCAATTGGTAGAACTCCAAGGTCAAACCCTGCGACATACACTGGCGTGTTCGATCATATAAGAGACTTATTTGCATCAACCCAGGACGCAAAAGAGCGAGGATATGCTAAGGGAAGATTCAGTTTTAATGTTAAGGGTGGTCGATGTGAGGCATGTTCTGGAGATGGTATCGTAAAAATAGAGATGCATTTCTTACCAGACGTTTATGTACCTTGTGAAGTTTGCGGTGGCAAAAGATACAATAGAGAGACTTTAGACGTTAGGTATAAAGGAAAGAATATTTTTGATGTTCTTGATATGACGGTTGAAGAAGCCGTTACATTTTTTGAAAATGTTCCTTCAATCAAAAATAAGATTCAGACATTATATGATGTTGGGCTTTCTTATATAAAACTTGGTCAGCCTTCAACTACGCTGTCAGGTGGTGAAGCTCAGCGAATTAAGCTTGCTACAGAGCTTTCAAAAAAGAGTACAGGACGCACTATTTATATTTTAGATGAGCCTACAACTGGTCTTCATTTTGCTGATGTTCATAAGCTTGTAGAAATTCTTCAAAAGCTTACAGAAGGTGGTAATACAGTAGTAGTTATTGAACATAATCTTGATGTTATAAAGACTGCTGACTATATTATTGATATTGGCCCTGAAGGCGGAGATGGTGGCGGAACTGTAATAGCAAAGGGAACTCCAGAGGAAGTTTCAGAGGTAAAAGAATCATATACAGGACATTATATTAAAAAATATCTTGAAAAATAGTTCAGAAATTTAAAATAGTGCCGATATATTAAGTACACAGGCACGGAAGCATAAGAATTAATGAAGGGATTCATCTTAGTTCTTGTGCTTCCGTGCCTGTTGGTTTATACTATATCTGTATATGTATGTCTAGAAGTAGACACTTTTATATTTGAATTGTTGAAAGGATGAAAGATTATGCCTTATACAGATATAGGAATTGACTTAGGTACAGCTAGTATTCTCGTTTACATCAGAGGTAAGGGCGTTGTACTCAAAGAGCCATCAGTTGTTGCATTCGACAGAGACTCTAACAAAATTAAAGCAATTGGTGAGGACGCAAGACTCATGCTTGGTCGTACACCAGGAAATATTGTAGCAGTAAGACCACTTAGACAGGGCGTTATTTCTGACTATACAGTTACAGAAAAGATGCTTAAGTACTTCATTCAGAAGGCTATTGGTAAGAAGACATTCCGTAAGCCAAGAATCAGCGTATGTGTGCCATCAGGGGTAACAGAAGTTGAGAAGAAAGCCGTTGAAGATGCTACATATCAGGCAGGTGCAAGATACGTTGAAATTATCGAGGAGCCAATAGCAGCTGCTATCGGTGCCGGAATTGATATTTCAAAGCCACAGGGAAATATGATCGTAGATATCGGTGGTGGTACTACAGATATAGCAGTTATTTCTCTTGGTGGAGCAGTTGTATCTACATCAATTAAAGTTGCGGGTGATGACTTCGATGAAGCAATCGTTCGTTACATGAGAAAGAAACACAATCTTCTTATCGGTGAAAGAACCGCAGAAGAACTTAAAATAAAAATTGGTACAGCATTTAAGAGACCGGAGATAGATTATCTTGAAGTTAGAGGACGTAACCTCGTTACAGGTCTTCCAAGAACTGTTAAAGTTTCAAGTGAAGAAACTGAAGAAGCACTTCGAGAGACAACATCTCAGATAGTTGAAGCTATTCATAGTGTACTTGAGAGAACTCCACCGGAGCTTGCTGCAGATATTGCAGACCGTGGTATTGTTCTTACAGGTGGTGGAAGCTTACTTAGAGGTTTAGAGGATCTTATAGCTTATAAGATGGGTATTAATACTATGACAGCTGAAGATCCAATGACAGCCGTAGCTATCGGAACAGGTAAGTTCGTTGAATTCCTTGCAGGATATAACGAGGAAGATATCGAACAGTAACCATTGGGAGGCCGGATTCTTAATGCGTGAGGGTGCCAAGAAGGCAGCATAGAGTTCGGTAAAGGAGTAAATATGGTAAAGGGACTATATACAGCCAATTGGGGAATGATTAACGAGCAGAAGCGAGTTGACATTCTTGCCAACAATATGGCAAATGCCGCTACAACAGGTTATAAAAAGGAAGGATCCACATCTGAATCTTTCCATGACATGATGGCATATAAAATCAATGACACATCAGAACCAGGTGTTGCAAGAAAACTTGGTGGAATGAATATGGGTGTAAAAATTGGTGAAGTATATACTGATTATTCCCAGGGTTCAATCCATGAAACAGGCAATACCTTCGATATGGCTCTTTCTGATAAAGGATTCTTTGCAGTAGAATTCACAAATAAAAAGGGAGAGACGTCAACGAAATATACCCGAGATGGAAATTTCACACTTAATATTAAGGGAGAGGTTGTTAATAAGAATGGCGACTTCCTCCTTAATAAAAATGGTGCACATATAGTATTAGACCCTATGAAAGAAGCGTCTATAGATAGATATGGCCAGATATATCAGGATGGTCAGATGGTTCATCGTATAGAAGTAGTTGATTTTGTCGATTACGATTATCTTGAAAAGTATGGTGAAAACTACTATAACGCCTTAGAAGGAAGTGAAATAAGAGAACCAAACTGCCAGGTTTATTCAGGATATCTGGAAGATTCAAATGTACAGGTAGTACAGGAAATGGTTGATCTTATTAATTTTACAAGAGCATATGAAACAAATCAGAAGATGATTCAGACAATGGATTCAACTCTTGATAAAGCAGTAAATAATCTCGGCAGAGTTCGTTAATGGAGGTAGAGTAAATGGTTAGAGCATTATGGTCCGGAGCAACCGGAATGATTGCACAGCAGAATAATGTTGATACAATTGCAAATAACATCGCAAACGTAAATACCACAGGATATAAGACTGAAGTTAATGAATTCAAGTCACTTCTTTATCAGGAACTTCAGACAAGAACTACATCAGCTAATGGTGAAGAAAAACCAGTTGGCGCACAGGTCGGTCTTGGTGTAAGAAATGCAGCCGTAACAAGCCAGTTCACACAGGGAGCACTTCTTGATTCTGAGTCAGATACAGCACTTGCAATAAATGGTGATGGATTCTTTGGAATAAGAGCAGAAAATGGTGAATGTTACTACACAAGAGATGGTAACTTCACATGGTCAATTGGTTCAAATGGTAACCTTTGGCTTACAAATGCAGATGGACAGGTTGTACTTAATACACAGGGTAATCCTATTGAGGTTACAAGAAATGACCATATTACAAGCAGAATCGAAATCGATTCAGACGGACAGTTATGGTATCCAGATGCACAAAATAACTTACAGAAAATCCCTAATATGCAGGTAGGAACATGGCAGTTCCAGAATCCAAAGGGATTATATAAATTAGGAGATAACCTTTACAGAACATCAGATGCTTCTGGTGCGGCTCTTAATGAGGCAACAAATGCCAACTTAAAGAGAAGCCAGATTAGACAGGGATACTTGGAAGGATCTAATGTACAGATTGCTGATGAAATGGTTAATCTTATCATCGCACAGCGTGCTTATGAAATGAATTCAAAAGTAATTCAGGCATCAGATACAATGATGCAGGAAGCTAATGAATTAAGGAGATAATAGATGGATATTAGCTCATTAAATGCTGAATATTATGCAAATCAGGCAAAAAATGCAAAATCATCAAAGTTGTCTGGAAATTTAAAGAATGCTGATTTGTCAGGCGCTACAGATGAAGAGTTGATGGATGTCTGCAAACAATTTGAGTCATACTTTGTAGAGCAGGTATTAAAGCAGGCCATGGATACATTCACAGAAGGTGATGTTACTGAAAGTGGTTCATTGTCTACTCTTACGAATTACTTTAAAGATGGCCTTATGACTGAGTATGCAGAAAAAATCACTGATCAGCAGGATTTAGGACTTGCAAAGACTTTGTATGAACAGATGAAGAGAAATTATTCTCCAGATGATATCAAAAAGGCAGAAGTAGAGGCAGATGACACTTCTGCAAAAGAAGCAGTTTCTACAGCAATGAACGAAGAAAACTAATCATTTCGTATGGAATCACTTACTGGTTATATTGACCACATCATTTACCAAAACCCAGAAAATGGTTATACAGTTTTAGTATTAGTAACCGAGGCAGGAGAAATAACCTGCGTCGGTACTTTTCGCTATGCAGACGAAGGCGAAATGTTACGCTTAAAAGGTGACTACACTACCCATGCAGTTTACGGCGAGCAGTTCCTTGTTAAGGAATATGAAATAATTGCCCCAACAGATGCAGTTTCTGCAGAACGTTATCTTGGATCAGGCGCAGTGAAGGGAATTGGACCTGCAATGGCAAAGAAAATCGTCAAGGAGTTTGGGGACGATACATTCCGAGTTCTTGAGGAAGAGCCAGAGCTACTAGTTAATATAAAGGGCATATCTGAGAAAAAAGCACGAGATATAGCAAGTCAGGTTATGGAAAAACATGACTTTAGAAAGGTTATGGTTTTTCTTCAAAACTATGGTATTGGTGTTAGCCTTGCAAATAAGATATATGCAAGATATGAGCAGAATATTATAAAAATTATTAATGAAAATCCATATATATTAGCAGAAGACATTAATGGTGTAGGCTTTAAAACCGCTGATGAAATAGCTTCAAAGATAGGCATACATACAGACTCTGATTACAGAATTAGAAGCGGTATATTATATACACTTTCTCAATCAATAGGGGAAGGACATGTCTATTATCCAAAGGAAACTCTTATTCTAAAGGCTAGAGAACTCCTTGGTGTTAACCCTGAACCAATCTGGACTCAGACTATGAATCTTATGATGGATAAAAGGCTTGTAATAAAGGAAGTATCAGGGGAAACAAGGGTATACTCAAACGTTTTATATAGAACAGAATTGTCTGTTGCAAGAAGGCTTCTTGATTTATCCATAAAAACAGAAGCAGATGAAGAGTATGTAAGAGGTATTATCA
Source organism: Lachnospiraceae bacterium (assembly GCA_030531435.1). Lineage (GTDB taxonomy): Bacteria > Bacillota > Clostridia > Lachnospirales > Lachnospiraceae > UBA2868. The sequence goes on along the minus strand of JAUNNN010000007.1, from coordinate 18,790 downwards.
GAAGGCTCTCAGATAAGCTTGGCATGGAGCTTGATGAATTACAGGTTGATGCTGTTATTAAAGCAGTTACAAATGGTGTGGTTATACTTACTGGTGGCCCAGGAACAGGAAAAACTACTACCATAAACATGATGATAAAGTATTTTGAGGCAAATGGGCTCGATTTCTATCTTGCTGCGCCTACTGGAAGAGCAGCAAAGAGAATGACTGAAACAACAGGTTATGAAGCAAGCACTATTCAAAGACTTCTTCACCTTATCCCAACAACGGCTGGAGATATAACAAGCTTTAGCTATGATAAAAATGAGGATAATCCACTTGAAGTTGATGTAATAATAATTGACGAGATGTCTATGGTTGATATTCAGCTATTTAACGCACTTTTGAAGGCTGTTGCTGTTGGTACAAGACTTATTCTTGTTGGTGATACAAATCAGCTTCCATCAGTCGGACCAGGTGCTGTTTTAAAAGACATCATTGCATCAGAGCAGTTCCCTGTTGTCAGACTTCAGAAAATTTTTAGACAGGATGAGGCGGGAGATATAGTAATAAATGCCCATAAGATAAATAATGGAGAAAAGATCAGCCTCGATAATAAAAGTAAAGATTTCTTTTTCCTAAAAAGGGATAATGTAGATCATATATTAAATAACATTATTGTTTTAATAAAAGAGAAACTTCCAAAATATGTTGAAGCAGATAGCTTTGATATTCAAGTCCTTACACCAATGCGAAAAGGAATGTTAGGTGTGGAAAAACTTAATCCTATTTTGCAGCAATACCTAAATCCACCTTCAAAAGATAAGGACGAGAAAGAGTATGGTAATACTTTATATAGAGTTGGTGATAAGGTTATGCAGGTAAAAAATAACTATCAACTTGAGTGGGAAATAACGAGTAAATATGGTATTCCCATAGATTCAGGCCTTGGAATCTTTAATGGAGATATGGGCATAATAACTGCTATTAATGAGTATAACGAAACAGTTACAGTAGAGTTTGATGATAAAAGGAAGGTTAACTATCCATATTCTGGACTGGATGAACTTGAACTTGCGTATGCGGTAACAATCCATAAATCACAGGGAAGTGAGTATCCAGCCGTAATTATGCCGTTGTTAACAGGCCCTCAGATGCTTTTTAACAGAAACCTGCTTTATACAGGTGTTACAAGAGCGAAAAAATGTGTAACAATTATTGGAAGTGCGGATACTGTTTCAAAAATGATAGAGAATAGTAATGAACAGAAAAGGTATACGTCTTTATCAGAAGCAATAAAGGAGATGTGTAATTGAATTTGATAGCAGCAGTTATTGATGCTGTTTTCCCGAGAAGATGTCCCGTATGTCATGACATTGTCCCCATGGGAGATGGGCTTATATGCTACTCCTGTAAAGATGGTTTCAAGAAAGTAAGTGATCCATATTGCCTTAAATGTGGAAAACCAATACGTGATTCATCTATGGCATACTGCTCGCAGTGTACAAATAATATAAGATACTACGACGAGGGAAGAGCGGCATTTATTTACGATGACATCATGAGAAAGAGCATATACAGCTTTAAATATGGTGGAAGAGAAGAATACGCAAAATATTATGCAAGTCAGATTTATGCAGAATTTGGACCAAAAATAAAGGAATGGAATGCAGAAGGATTAATTCCAATTCCTATTCACAAATCGCGATATAAAAAGCGAGGATATAATCAGGCATATCTAATATCAAAAGAATTATCAAAGCTTACAGGAATCCCCACATACGACAACATTTTAAAACGAGTAAAAAATACTGTTGTTCAGAAAAATCTTAATGCAATCGAACGCAGTAATAATTTAAAAAATGCTTTCAAAATAACTAAAAATGCTGTAAAATTACAATCGGCTATACTTGTCGATGACATCTATACAACAGGCTCTACAATTAATGTAGCTGCAGCGGTATTGAAGGATGCAGGGACTAGTAAAATTTATTATTTAACACTTAGTATAGGCCAAGGATAGGTAAGAAAAATGCCAGATGGTGAAAAGACAATTTTAATGACACATATTGCGGCATATGAGCAGCAGGAAGAATTAGGAGATCTTAAGGTAAATAGCTACTTTAGAGGCGACTATATAAGCATGGAAGTCTTAAAAGGGGCAATATATGGAACTATAGGATTTGCTATTATTTTCTTGATGTATGTTTTATATGACCTTGAGACATTTATGGTTGAATTTTACAAGATGGATATTGTTTCATTCTTCCAGGGTGTTTTATCAAAATATATTATTTTTATAGCAATATATGTAGTTATTTCATATTTCGTTGCAGCATACAGATATGGTAAGGCTAAAAAGAACGTCAAACTGTATCAGAATGCTCTTAAAAATTTGTATTCATATTATAATTAAAATATAGAGGATTTTGTAATGGAAACTATTTCAGAATTAAGAGACAGTATTCTCGAAGTATATGCCAGATTTGAAAGAATAATAACACCTATTCTTAAGTTTATTCTTATGTTTGTGAGCATTTTACTCATAAATGGAAAACTTGGGTTTATGGATAAACTTACAAACATTGTTATTGTTTTTGCGGTAGCTTTAATAGCAGCCTTTTTACCAGTAAATGTATCAGTAATCATTGCTGCGTTATTTATTTTAGGACATTTATACAGCTTATCATTGCAGGTAGCAGCTATTGTTGGTTTAGTGTTTGCAGTCATGTTTGTACTGTATTTCAGATTTTCTCCAAAGGATGCAGTCGTTGTAATGCTTACACCACTTATGTTTATTATTAAACTGCCATATCTGATGGCATTAATTGCTGGTTTTTTATGCGGCCCGCTTTCGTTTGTGTCAGTGTCATGCGGTACAGTTGTTTATTACATGGTTGATTATATTGGAGAAAATTCAGAAAAGTTTAATGCTTCATTTTCAGCAGACAATGCTTTATCTGGATTCAAGGTAATAATAGATAATGTAATAAATAACGATACAATGATAGTTATGGTTGTTACATTAGCAGTAATAACAGTACTAATGAATGTTATAAAAAGAATATCTTTTGATTATTCATGGTATATAGGACTTGCAGTAAGTTCAATTCTTGGACTGATTGTTGTAATAATTGGTTCAAGTGCTATGGATGCTGATGTGAGTATAGTTGGAGCTATTGTTTCAATGCTTATATCTGCACTATTGGCATTTGCTATTCAGCTATTTGTTCATAACGTAGATTATAGTCAGGCTGAATACGTAGAGTTTGAAGATGAAGAATATTATTATTACGTAAAAGCTATTCCAAGGCTTTCTGTTAGAAAACAGGCTCCGGAGGTTAAAAGAAGACCAGTAAGGAGACCTGAAAGATAAAAGGTAATTTATGAGTCAGTTATTTGGAAAAATTACATCGGTTCATGGCAAATTCATGACATGGATTCATGTTCCAGAGCTTTTATGGACAGATATTGTAGAAATAATTATAATATCTGTTCTTTTGTATAATCTCTTAGTTTGGATTAAGACAACTAAAGCCTGGGCTCTTATGAAGGGTATACTTGTAATCCTTGGTTTTGTACTTGTGGCAGCTATTTTTAACATGACAACTATTCTTTGGATAACAAAGAACTTGTTCAGTGTGGCAGTAACTGCTCTTATTGTCGTGTTCCAGCCAGAACTTAGAAAAGCTCTTGAATCTCTTGGTAGAAAAAATGTATTTTCTAATCTCTTCCAATTTGATAATACGAAAATTGCAGGAGAACTTTTCTCAGATGAAACAATTGATGGCATTGTAAATGCTTCATTTGTTATGGGAAGAGCAAAAACAGGAGCTCTTATAGTTATTGAAAAGAATGATTCACTGATTGAGTATGAAAGAACAGGTATCAACCTTGATTCTGTAGTTTCATCTCAGCTCTTAATTAACATATTTGAACATAACACTCCACTTCACGATGGAGCTGTTGTTGTACGTGGAGATAGAATTGTTGCAGCTACATGTTATCTGCCATTATCTGATAATAGAGAATTATCAAAGGAGCTTGGAACTCGTCATAGAGCTGCTGTTGGTATTTCTGAAGTTACAGATTCACTTACTGTAGTCGTATCTGAAGAGACAGGAAGAGTTTCAGTTGCATTAGGCGGAGAATTATATAGAAACTTAAATTCAGAAGAACTTAGAGAGAAGCTTGAACTCATGCAGAATAAAGTATATGAGGAAAGCAAGATTCTCTTCTGGAAAGGAAGGTCGAAGAATGAGAAAAATGCTAACAAATAACATCGGCCTTAAAATAGCTTCTGTAATTGCGTCTATTTTCCTTTGGATGGTAATTGTAAATGTTGATGATCCTGTAATAAGTCGCTCATATACAGGAATTCAGGTTGAAGTAATAAATGAAGATGCAGTTACTGGTGAGAATAAGACATATGAAATAGTGGATGGTTCAGACACAATTTCAGTTGTAGTATCTGCAAAAAGATCTGTAATAGAGAATATGTCCAGAGATTATATCAGGGCAACAGCAGATTTAAAGCAGCTTTCATTTATGAATACAGTTCCTATCGAGCTTAAATCAATAAGATATTCTGATCAGATAGAGTCAATTGTCTCAAGAACTACAAATGTACAGGTTGAGATTGAAGACAGAAAAGATAAGCAGATAAAGGTTAAAGTTAATACAGTAGGAAATGTTACAGATGGATATGTTGTAGGTGATATTAAGCCAAATGTAAACGTTGTTACGGTATCGGGACCTGAATCCGTTATAGAAAAGGTATCAGAAGCTACAGTTACTGTAAGCCTTGATGGAATGAATGAAACATTTACAAACTCATCAAAGGTACAGCTGTGGGGATCTGATTATGAACTCATAGAAGATGATATGGTTAAAATCTCAAAGGAAGAGATTACTACAGAGGTTCAGATTCTTGAGACAAAGGAAGTTCCAATTAATGCAACATATATTGGTGTTCCTGCACAAGGATATTCAGCTACTGGGACTGTAATATGTGAGCCATCAAGTGTAGTGGTTGCAGGACTTGGTGATGTATTTAATAATCTAAGCGCAATTACAATTCCTGATAAGGACAATATAATTGATGATGCAACAGGAAATGTCACTGTTGAATTAAATATCAGAAAATATTTGCCAGCTAGTATCAGACTTGCCGACGATGATTATAAGGGTGATGTTATAGTTACTACTGTTGTGGAAGCACATGATACAGTTAGCATCTTCCTTCCATACGAAAATATTACAGTAGAAAATGTTCCAGAAGGATATACAGCGAAAGTTCTTCATGATGCAGCAGTAATGGAAGTTGAAGTATCAGGTTTGGCAGATGATCTCGCAAGCCTTACAGAGTGGGTTCCAATTGCTACTATTGATGCCAAGGAAATGGTACCTGATACAGATGATGAAATCGAAGATGGTAAGCTATACGTTGGTGTAAATAATGCAGATTTATCTGTTGTCCTTCCAGAAGGTGTACAGGTATTTGGAAATGCTACAGTAAAAGTTGTTATTGCACCAGATACTGAAGATGAATCGAACGAATAGTAATTTGAAAGGATAGAGTTATGGCCAGACTATTTGGTACAGATGGAGTAAGAGGTGTAGCAAATAAAGAATTAACACCACTTCTTGCAATGCAGTTAGGCGCAGCAGGCGCATATGTTTTAACAAAATCCACATCACACAAGCCTGTTATAATTGTTGGATGTGATACAAGAATATCAGGAGATATGCTTGCAAATGCATTAATGGCAGGAATTTGTTCAGTTGGTGCAGATGCAATTTATGTTGGAGTTGTTCCAACACCAGCAGTTGCATATTTAACAAGAAAATATAAGGTTGATGCAGGCGTAGTTATTTCTGCATCTCATAATCCTGTAGAGTTTAATGGAATAAAATTCTTTAGTGGAGAAGGCTATAAGCTACCTGATTCAGTTGAGGATGAGATAGAAGAACTTATAAGCAATAATTGCGAGAGTCTTCCAAAGCCAACTGGCACAGAGATTGGAAAAATCGAATATAGAAATGACGCTAGGGATGAGTACGTTGAGTACGCGATGAATGCTGTTAAGCTCGATTTAAGCGGTATGAAGATTGTAATTGACTGCGCAGAAGGTGCAAGCCATTACACATCATATGAGACATTAAAAAAGCTTGGTGCAGATGTTGTAGCTATTCACAATAATCCTGATGGCACAAATATAAATGCAAACTGTGGATCAACTCACATGGAAGAGCTTATGGAAAGAGTTGTATCTGAAAAAGCTGCGCTAGGTCTTGCATTTGATGGAGATGCTGACAGACTTCTTGCTGTTGATGAAAACGGAAAGAAAGTTAATGGCGATGAAATTATGGCCATTATCGGAAACTATATGAAGTCTCAGGGCAAGCTTAAAAAAGATACAATCGTTGCCACAGTAATGAGTAATTTAGGCCTTTTCATAATGGGTGATGAAAAGGGTATCAATATAGAAAAGACAAAAGTTGGAGATAGATATGTTCTCGAAAGAATGAGAGAGATGGGTGCAAATCTCGGTGGTGAACAGAGCGGACATATAATTCTCCTTGATGAAAATACAACAGGTGATGGTCTCCTATCAGCACTTCACCTGCTAGAGGTTGTAAAAAACACAGGAAAACAGCTTTCAGAGCTTGCTAAGGTAATGAAAGTGCTTCCACAGGCTCTTGTAAATGCCAAGGTTCCTACAGAAAAGAAAGAAAGCTTCATGGACTATAAGGAAGTTGCTGATGCTATAGGAAAACTTGAGAAAGAGTTTGATGGTAAAGGAAGAGTATTAATAAGACCTTCAGGAACTGAACCATTAGTTCGAGTTATGATTGAAGGTGAGAACCAGGATGAGATAAACGAAAAGGCAAAAGAACTTGCTGAGCTTATCCAGAATGTAGTTCTCTAATCTTGAGATATTTAGAAGTTTAGGTTATAATAGTTTGTTGTATTGCGTTGCAATACAAATAGATTTTTTGAAACGATGGAGGATTTAGGTCATGGTAAGCCAGACGGTGTTGATAAAAAATCCCACAGGTTTACATCTTCGTCCTGCAGGTATCCTATGTAAGGAGGCTATGCAGTTTAAATCATTAATTACATTTACATGCAGAGAAAGCACAGCTAATGCAAAGAGTGTGCTAAGCGTCCTAGGAGCCTGCGTTAAATGTGGAGATGAGGTTGAGCTTACATGCGACGGCGAGGATGAAGTAGAAGCGCTAGCATCCTTAGTAGAAGCAATAGAAAGCGGATTAGGCGAATAAATTTGATTAGTCTAGACTGACCTCATGAGGTCAGTCTAATTTTTTTATAGTTGGAAGGATGTAAAAAATATTATGAATTATAAAAGATATATGAGAAATCCGGTCATGGATTTTAAGGAAAGAACATGGCCAAATAATGAGATAACAAAAGCTCCTACATGGGTCAGTGTTGATTTAAGAGATGGTAATCAGGCACTTATTGATCCAATGATTGTTGAAGAAAAAATGGAGTTCTTTGAGCTTTTAATTAAGCTTGGATTTAAAGAAATTGAAATTGGATTTCCTGCAGCATCTCAGATTGAGTATGATTTCTTAAGACAGCTTGTTGATAGAAAAATGATTCCAGATGATGTTTGGGTTCAGGTTCTTACACAGTGTAGAGAAGAACTCATAGACAGAACATTTGAGTCAATTGAAGGAATAAAGAATGTAATTGTTCATATTTACAATTCAACATCAACTCTTCAGAGAGATGTTGTATTTGGTAAGGATATGGAAGAAATAAAGGCTATCGGTGTTGCTGGAGCCAAGATGGTAAAGGAAAGAGCGAAGAATTTCCCAGGAAATATCCGTCTTGAGTATTCACCTGAAAGTTATACAGGAACAGAGCCAGAATATGCGCTTGAAGTATGCGAAGCTGTAATGGATGAGTGGGGAGCTACAAAAGAAAATCCTGTTATCATCAACCTTCCATCAACAGTTGAAATGACAACACCAAACGTATTTGCTGATAGAATTGAATGGACTATTAAAAACTTTAAAGATAGAGAAAGAGTTATCGTAAGTATTCATCCACATAATGACCGTGGAACGGGTGTTGCTACAGCAGAGCTTGCTATGCTTGCTGGCTGTGACAGAGTTGAAGGTACTCTTTTTGGTAATGGAGAACGTACAGGTAATGTTGATATTCTTAATATTGCCTATAATATGTTCTCACAGGGTATTTACCCAGGCCTTGAAATTGGCAATGTAAATGAATTAATTGAAGTATACGAAAGATGCTGTAAGATACCTATTCATCCTAGACACCCATATGCCGGTAAGCTCGTATTTACTGCATTCTCAGGTTCTCATCAGGATGCAATTAATAAGGGTGTTAAGGCAATGAGAGAGCGTAACTCTGAAATATGGCAAGTTCCATACCTTCCAATTGATCCAGCTGACATCGGAAGAGAATATGAGCCAATTGTTCGTATTAACTCTCAGTCTGGTAAGGGCGGTGTTGCATTTGTTATGGATACATACTTTGGATTTAAGCTTCCAAAGGGAATGCATAAAGAATTTGCAAACGTTATTCAGGCTATTTCAGAAAAGCAGGGTGAAGTATCTCCAGATCAGATTATGGCTTCATTCAAAGAAAACTATATTGATAAAAAAGAGCCACTTCACTTCAGAAAACTTAAAGTTGATGATATGTCAGGCGATACAGATTCAGAGTTTGATACAAAGATAACACTTACATACACATTAAATGGTGTTGAAGATTCAGTTGAATCTGTTGGTAATGGACCTATCGATGCCGTTGTACGTGGTATCAGACAGAAACTTGATGTAGAAGTAAAAGTACTTGATTACGAAGAACATGCTCTTCAGAGTGGTGGAAACGCACAGGCAGCAGCATATATCCATTTGCTTTCTGCTAATGATGGACGTGTTACATATGGTGTAGGTATTAGTTCAAATATCACACGTGCTTCAATAAGAGCTATATTCAGTGCAATAAATAGACTTGAATTATTATAAAAAGGTGGATAATAAAATGACACAGTCAAGAACACACACATGTAATGAGCTACGTATTGAAAATGTAGGTCAGGAAGTAACTATTGTCGGCTGGTACGACAATATGAGAAAGGTAAGTAAGAATCTTGGATTCCTTGTACTCCGTGATTTCTATGGAGTAACACAGGCAGTTGTAGAAACTGAAGAAATGATGGATTCTCTTGCTGGAATTAATAACGAATCAACTCTTTCAATCACAGGTGTTGTAAGAGAAAGATCAAGCAAGAACCCAAATCTTCCAACAGGAGATATTGAGGTTGTACCTTCAAAAATTGAAGTTCTTGGCAAGTGTATTTACAATGAGCTTCCATTTGAGATTAACAGATCAAAAGAAGCTGATGAGGCTACAAGACTTAAATACAGATATCTTGATTTAAGAAATCCTGAAGTTAAGTCAAAGATTGTTTTAAGAAGTAAGATAGTTGCAGAGTTAAGAAGTAGCATGACAGCACATGATTTCCTTGAAATCACAACGCCTATTCTTACATGTTCATCTCCTGAAGGAGCAAGAGATTACCTTGTACCATCAAGAAATCATCCTGGAAAGTTCTATGCACTTCCACAGGCTCCACAGCAGTTTAAACAGATTCTTATGACTTCTGGATTTGATAGATACTTCCAGATTGCACCTTGTTTCAGAGATGAGGATGCAAGAGCAGATAGATCTCCAGGAGAATTCTATCAGCTTGATATGGAAATGGCATTTGCATCACAGGAAGATGTATTTGCAGTAGTAGAAGATGTACTTCCACCAATTTTTGCAAAGTATGGTAAATATAAAACAGCTTCAACAGCTCCATTTGCTCGTATTTCATTTAGAGATGCTATGGAGAAATATGGTTCAGATAAGCCAGATCTTCGTATTGATTTAACTCTTACAGATGCTACAGATGTTTTGGCTGGATGTGGATTTGGACCATTTGAAGGAAATACAGTTGAAGCAATTGTAGTAGATAATTTCACAGCTACACGTAAGGTTATTGATAAGATTTGTGCAGATGTTGAAGTAACATCAGGACAGAAGGCATATTGGTTTAAGCTTGATGAGAATGGTGAAATCGTAGGCGGTATCGCTAAATTCTTACAGGAAAACAAGGCAGATGTTATTGCAAAGCTTAATCTTAAGCCAGGAGATTTTGTAGGTCTTACAGCTGGACAAAAGCTTACAGCTCAGAAGACTGCAGGCGTGCTTAGAAGATACCTTGGCGAGAACTGTGAAGCTCATATGAAGAAAGAATGCTATGAGTTCTGTTGGATTGTTGATTTCCCAATGTATGAAATCGGTGAGGAATCAGGAGAACTTGAATTCTGCCATAACCCATTCTCAATGCCACAGGGTGGTATGGATGCGTTAAATAATACAGATCCACTTGAAATTATGGCATATCAGTACGACCTAGTATGTAACGGTGTTGAGCTTTCATCAGGTGCTGTTAGAAACCACAATCCAGAGATTATGGTTAAGGCATTCAGTCTTGTAGGTCTTGGCGAAGAAGATGTTAAGGCTAAATTCCCTGCAATGTATAACGCATTCTGTTACGGAGCACCACCTCATGCAGGTATTGCACCAGGTGTAGATAGAATGGTAATGCTTATTGCTGGAGAAGAAAGCATTAGAGAAATCATTCCATTCCCAATGAATAAAACTGCTCAGGACGTTATGATGGGTGCACCATCAGAAGTTGATGAAAAGCAGCTTAAAGATGTTCATATTAAAATTGATATAGAAGAAAACAAATAAGGAGAAAAGAAAGAAATGGCAAAGAATTTTGATGAGCTACTTTCAAAAGTATCTCAGTGCAGCAAAAAGAAACTTGCTGTTGCATGTGCTCAGGATAAGGCAGTACTTGAGGCAGTTAAGGCAGCAAATGAGCGTGGTATCGCATCTTCAATCTTAGTAGGAGATGAAGCAAAGATTCGTGCAATTGCAGCTGAGCTTGATATGGATCTTGCAGATTATGAAGTTATTAATGTTGAGGATACAGTAGAAGCTTCTCTTGCAACAGTTAAACTTGTACATGATGGAAAAGCTGACATGTATCTTAAAGGACTTCTTGATACAAAGACATTCCTTAAGAGTGTTCTTGACAAGGAAGTTGGACTTCGTACAGGAAAACCTTTATCACATGTTTGTGTATTCGAAATTCCAGGCATTGACCGTCTTCTTTTCTTAACAGACGTTGCATTTATGCCATACCCATCACTTGAAGAAAAAGAGTGCATGATTAACTACACAGTAGAAGTAGCAAAGGCATGCGGCGTTGATATGCCAAAGGTTGCTCCACTTGCAGCAGTTGAAGTTGTAAATCCTAAGATGCAGGTAACAGTAGATGCAGCTGAACTTACAAAAATGAATGAAGAAGGAAAAATCAAAGATTGTATCGTTGATGGACCTCTTTCACTTGATATTGCTTTATATAAAGAAGCAGCTGAAGAGAAGGGTGCACTTGGACGTAAGGTCGCTGGTGATGCAGACATTCTTGTATTCCCTGATATTCATGCAGGCAACCTTGTTTATAAGTCAATAGTTCATATGGTTGAATGTAAAAACGGTAATATTTTAACAGGTACACAGGCACCAGTTATCTTAACAAGCCGTTCAGATACATGTGAAGTTAAAGTTAACTCAATTGCTCTTGCTGCTGTTGTTGCAGAAGAGATGCAGAAAATGAAATAAGAGGAAGGAAACAAAGATTATGTCAGTAAAAAGCTTAATTATCAATCCTGGTTCAACATCAACTAAAATCGGTGTATTTGAGGATGAAACACTTCTTTTTGAAGAAACACTTCGTCATTCAACAGAAGAAATAGCTCAGTATGCTACTATCTTCGATCAGAAGGATTTTAGAAAGGATATTATTCTTAATCTCCTTAAATCAAAAGATTTTGATATTAAGAGCCTCAACATGGTAGTAGGTCGTGGCGGAATGCTTAAGCCTATCCCAGGTGGCACATATGCATGTACAGATGAGCTCGTTAAAGACCTTGAAGTTGGTGTATCTGGACAGCATGCATCAAACCTTGGTGGTATTCTTGCAAAGGAAATTGCTGATGAAATCGGCGTTCCATCATATATTGTAGATCCTGTAGTTGTAGATGAGCTTATTCCAATTGCTAGATATTCAGGAGTTCCAGAGCTTCCAAGAACTAGCGTTTTCCATGCTCTTAACCAGAAGGCTGTAGCAAAGAGATACGCAAAAGAAGTAGGTAAAAACTACGAAGATCTTAACTTAATCGTTGTTCATATGGGTGGTGGCGTTTCAGTTGGACCTCATAAGAATGGTAAAGTAGTAGATATTTTCAATGCTCTTGATGGAGATGGTGCTTTCTCACCTGAAAGAGCTGGTGCAGTTCCTGTAGGTGCACTTGTTAAAATGTGTTTCTCAGGAAAGTACACAGAGAAGGAAGTATATAAAAAGCTTGTTGGTAACGGTGGTTTCAACGCATATGTTGGTACAAACGATATGAGAGACGTTGAAAAGATGGTTCAGAACGGTGATGCTAAGGCAGCAGAGGTTAGAGAGGCATTTATTCTTCAGATGTCAAAGAACATTGGTGCTATGTCAACAGTTCTTGAAGGAAAAGTTGATCAGATTATCGTTACAGGCGGAATTGCTTATGATAAAGTCGTAGTAGACGGTATTAAGGCTCGTTGTGGATGGATTGCTCCATTTACAGTATATCCAGGAGAAGATGAACTTCTTGCTCTTGTACAGGGTGGACTTAGAGTTCTTAACGGAGAAGAGGAAGCTCAGAAGTACTAAAACACAAAAGTATATTAAATATTAGATTAACCCTCGTATATATACGGGGGTTAATTTTGTATTATGACAGAGGGACGCTCCATATGACAAAAGAAGCGTCCCTCTTGAATTCCTCTTGAATTCGTAACAGGTGATTGCAAAGAAAAAGAGACCGAAATTAATGAAACACGAAAATTAAAACACGATTAAATAAAATTTAAAGAATAAAGTGCCCTCATATCGATAAAAAATATAAATAACTCAAATGCAATAAACACAAAGGATTAAAAGAAGTGTGAAGTAAAAATAAAGTCAAAAATACATACGTTAATTTCTCAAAACAAGATGAAGATAAAAAATTAAAACATGATATAATAAATACAGACGTAAAAACGCCGCATACATAGCCATATATTTAAAATACACATGTTATTAATAATGAATTATAATGTTTATAATGCTTAATTGCGACTAATACAAAAAAAGTGATATACTATTGCCCGTAAGATAACGTGGACAGATACTATGGATAAGAAGAATCTTTTTAATATAAAAAAGAATAAAGAGCAAAAGAAGAGCGTGAGACCGGTTGCGTTTATGGTTGCATGCTCTGTTTTGTTTATGGCGACTATTACGATAGTAACCTTTGTCATATTTAGATATATGATTTCATCAACGGCATCTGCATTTGATAAGAAGTATTACAAGCAGTATGACCAGTATTACGCAATTATTTGTAATGAATCTGAATTATGGACTGAAATATATAATCAGGCAAAGTTCGTTGGAGATGCCAATGGAATATGTGTTGATATGCTATCTGAAAGACTTGGAGATGATTATTCAAAAAGCGATTTGATGAAAATCGCCATTGAATCAGGTGTTGATGGAATATTACTTGAGGCGGAAAATACAGATGAAATGCGAAAGCTTATTTCTGAAGCTGATAAGAAAGGTATATGTGTTGTAACACTCATTACAGACTGCCCTGATAGCAGAAGAAAAAGTTTTGTTCAGGCCAGTGCATATAATCTCGGAAGAGAATATGGTGAACAGGTTTTAGCTGGAATGAACAAGGTTGATGACGATGTCATTGTTGTTATGGATACATCTTATAACGATTCTACACAGAACATTGTATATCTTGGAATTCAGGATACAATCAAAGCAGGTCTCAATGCTAATGAATCTGTAAATGTTTCAGCGCTTCTTGTTAATTCAAAGGATTCTTTCTCAACAGAGGAAAGTATAAGAACTCTTTTTATGAATGATGAAAATGAAGCAGATGTTATTATCTGTCTTGATGAAATGTCTACAGCCAGTGTTTATCAGGCTTTAGTTGATTACAATAAGGTTGGAGAAACAAGACTTTTAGGATATTACGTTTCAAATACAGTTCTTGATGGTGTTGAACAGGGGGTTATTGAGGCAACTGTTTCAGTTGATGCAAAAGAATTAGGCGAATACGGAGTATTTGCTATATCTGAATATTTAGAGAGTGGTTATGTTAGTGAATATTTCTCGGTAGACAGTGAGATTATTAATAAATCTAATGTATTTGAATACCGAAAGAAAGTGGATGAGGGTCAGTAAATGGATGCTTTAGCAAAAATCAAAAGCCTTTATTCAAGGTCTATACAGGTAAAACTTCTTCTGGCGTTCCTCGTTACAACGGCGCTTCTTCTTTGTATGAATATCTTTATGTATGGAAATACAAATAGAATGCTTAGTTCCATCGATAAAGTATACGCAGAAAATATTTCACTTAATGAGATTTCAGATACCCTTGAAAAGGTACAGCTTTCTATGACGGCCTACTTAAATACAAGATCATCTGACGCTATGGAAGACTATTACAGATATTATCAGGACTATAATAATATGATTTATGAACTAAGTGATGATATATCTGAAAATGAGTTACTTCTAACTGAAAGAGACATTAGGAATATGTCTGAAAGCTATCTTGCACTTACTAATCTTGCAATTGATGGTAAAAGAGGTAGTAATATCGAAAAATACAGAACAAGATATGAAGAAGCCGAAAGATTGTATAAGTACCTTCAGACAATGATTACTAATCTTAATAATGAAAGATTTAAGGTTAATGCTGAGAATTATAAAATTCTCTCAGATGGTCTGCGTATTATCGAAGTTATCAATATTATTTCACTATTTGTAATTGGCGTTCTTAATATGATTATTGTTGTTATCCTTACAGACTCAATTACAAGGCCTCTTAGAAGTCTGGCAGATGCAGCTGAAATTGTTGCTGATGGTAACTTCGAAATTGAGATGGTTAAGGTTACTTCAAAGGATGAAGTAGGTGTTGTTACTAAAGCATTTAATCAGATGGTCATTAACATTAGGGAGTACATAGAGAGGCTTAGGGCCAATATGGAAACTGAGAGAGCGATGAAAGAAAAAGAGCTTCTTATGGAAGCCCACTTAAAAGATGCGAAGCTGAAATACCTACAGGCTCAGATAAATCCTCACTTTTTGTTTAATACATTAAATGCAGGTGCGCAGCTTGCTATGATGGAGGATGCAGAAAAAACATATACATATGTACAAAGAGTTGCTGATTTCTTCAGATACAATATTAATAAGGATCAGGATGAAGTTACTCTTCGCGAGGAAATTTCACTTGTTGATACCTATATTTACATATTGAATGTTAGATTTGCAGGAGATATACATTTTAGTAAAGAAGTAGATGAATCGCTTCTTGATGTAAAACTACCAGGTATGACACTCCAGCCTATTGTGGAAAATAGTGTTAATTACGGTATAAGAAATATTGATAGGGAAGGTCATATCGAATTAAAGGTTTATAGACAGGATGATACCGTATGTATAAGTATTAAGGATAATGGTATCGGTATTGAACAGGAAGTTATTGATAGAATTATGACAGGACACTTCCATGCGAATGAAGAAGAAACTGATTCAAACGGAGTAGGTCTTGATAACGTTATTAATAGACTGAAATTGTATTTTGGCGAAGACGACGTTTTAAATATTATAAGTGAAGGAAAAGATAAGGGTACGGAGACTATAATTTATGTACAGAATAATGCTGGCTGATGACGAGGGTATCGTTATCGAATCATTAAAATTCATGATAGAGAAGGAATTTGGTGACCTCTGTGAAATAAAGTTTGCAAAAACAGGTAGAAGTGTCATTGAGCTTGCAGAATCCTTCAGACCAGATATTGCCATTATGGATATACAGATGCCAGGTATAAATGGTATTGACGCCATGAAGGAAATAAAGAAGGTTAATTCTAACATTATTTTCGTTGTAATGACTGCATATGACAAATTCGATTATGCGAAGGAAGCTATCAATCTTGGTGTACTTGATTATCTGAATAAACCTGCAAGAAAAGACGTTGTAATTGGTGTGCTTCGTCGAGCAATGGATATGATTGATTCAGATAGAAAAAAACGTAGTGAAGATCTTCTTATTAAAGAGAAGATGGAAACGGTAGTTCCTATTATTGAAAATGGTCTTATTCAAAACCTTTTATCTAGAGAGCATTTTGAAGATGATATAAATAACTATAAAAATCTTTTAGGTATTGAAGAAAATTACGGGTATATGGCTGTTATCATAGCAGGTGATGAACAGGTTGGAAATCATATGACAGGTGCTGTTGCTGCAGGTATCAGGATGCAGAACGTATATCAGGAAATCAGGATGCTTGTTGAAGAATATATCCCTGGAATTGTGGGATATGTTATGGCAAATAAAATACCTATTCTCGTGCCAAGAAACAGTTCAAGTATGGAATATGCAGAAAGAACTGACTTAATTGATAGGTCAAGATCACTTGTAAGAAAACTTTCTGAGAGAATGGATTGTAGCTTTAGAGTTGGACTCGGATCAGTAAAACCACTAGGAGATATGTCAGACTCATATAATGAAGCTCTTTCTATATTAATAGAAACAACAGGCAGAGTTGGACATGCAGATGATATGCCAATTGGCTGTAAATATGAAGAAGACTATCCAATTGATGTTGAGAACAGATTATTTGAAATACTTGAAACAGGTGATGCCCAGAGAACGGCAGCTGTAGCCAATGATTTCTTTGACTGGATGGAAGAATCGCAAAAAGATCATATGGAGGATGTAAGACTTAAAGTTTTAGAGTTCGTGTTGTGGGCGGAACATCTTACATATATAAGTGCAAATAAGACTTATCATTTCAGAGCCAGAACAAATTATATTTCAAATATTATGGCTATGAATACTTTTGATGAACTGAGGGAATGGTTTGTTAAAAAGTTTGCTGAGAATGCTTTATATATATCAGATAGAAAAGAAAATCAGTCTGAGTCTGCAGTAGAAAAAGCGAAGAAATATATGGAAGAAAACTTTGCGAAAGATATCAGTCTTGAAGATGTTTCTATGAAGGTTGATATAAGCTCGTACTACTTCTCTAAACTATTTAAAGAAGAAACAGGACGAAACTTTATTGAATATCTGACTGAACTTCGAATGGAAGAAGCAAAGAAGCTTCTTAAAGAAACAGATATGTCTATGAAAGAAATATGTAGTATGGTTGGATATTCAGATCCAAACTATTTTTCAAGAAACTTTAAGAAATATACGGGAGTTACACCTACTGAGGCAAGAGAGAGGTTATGAGAAAGTATTTAACTATTTTACTACTTATATTACTAGTCGTATTAACTGGGTGCGGTAAAAATAATAAAGTAGCAGAGGAAAAAGAAGAAAACGATAATGATTCTATTAAGATAGGTATATCATTTGATTCCTTTGTAATTGAAAGGTGGGAAAGAGACAGAGATGTCTTTGTTTCTACAGCAAAGGATTTAGGTGCTGAAGTAAATGTGCAAAATGCAAATGGTGATGTAAATGAGCAGATAGCACAAATAGAATACCTTATTAAGAAGAAAATGAACGTCATTGTTGTTATTGCTATTGATGGTAATGCACTTTCAAATGTTGTTCAGAAAGCAAAGAATGCTGGCATAGCCGTTATTTCATACGATCGACTTATCATGAATGCTGATACAGATATGTATATAAGCTTTGATAATGAAGCGGTAGGCAGAATGATGGGTGTTGCTGTTTCAGGCGATCCTCTTGTTAGAAAGGTTATTATGGTTGGCGGTTCTCAGTCTGATAATAATGTATCTATGGTTGAGAATGGTTTTGAACAAGTAATGGCCGAAAAGGATATCGAAATAATAGACAGAACTTACTGTGACGGTTGGAAAGCAGAAATTGGATACGATTATATTAATGAAAATATAAGTAAGGTAGATGCGGCAGACGCAATAATGTGTGGAAATGATGATATTGCTACTAACGTAGTAAGAGCTCTTGCTGTAAATAGAAGAGCTGGCGATATAATTGTTGTTGGACAGGATGCAGATCTTACAGCATGTCAGCACATTGTGGAAGGAACCCAGAAAATGACTGTATATAAACCAGTTGAAAAGCTTGCTTCTGAAGCAGCACAATATGCTGTTAAGCTAGCTCAGGGAGAAGGCATTGATACAAGCCTTAAAATAAATGATGGTTCCTATGATGTTCCCTATGTTGCACTTCAGCCCATATCTGTAAATAGAGATAATATTGATGATGTAATTATTGATGGTGGATTCCACTTAAAAGAAGATGTATATCTAAATGTAAATAAATAATTATAGAAAAGGACGCGTAAGCGTCCTTTTTTTATACTGTATAATTTTTGTTACATTTATGTACTAGCACAAAATTGTTATTACTACATATTGCGTGCAAAAAAATGCTATAAACGAGATAGTGTGCTATCTGTAATTAGCAAATATTTACAGAAAGTCGCAAATCATTGCTAAAGACTTTGTGATATTGTAATTACTGTAATAAATAATTCATATTTTGAACGGGAGGAAAATTCAAAATGAAGAAAAAAGTTTTAAGCGCACTTTTAAGTGTAGCAATGGTTGCAACTCTTCTTGTTGGTTGTGGCGCTAAGGCA
>JAUNNN010000006.1 GCA_030531435.1 Lachnospiraceae bacterium | reverse complement strand
ATCTAATACTCCAGCGGAAAAAATACCTCTTACTCCTCCGCCCTCCAAAATGAGTGCACTGCGATTCATGTTTTACCTCCGTACAAATAACTTTAGATTATTGTCAAAACCTGTCTAAATAGTCCGTATTTTTATCTTTATTATCTGATGTTTTATATGATAGCATTGCTGCAGCTGATCCCATAACAGCATATAGCATAATTTTCACAGCCTTATAGAATCTTTTAAGCCCCTTCTCTTTCTTGATTTCCTTTTCTTCCTTATTTTCAGAATCATCAACTTCCACCTTATCAAAAAGCTCTTCATCTAAAACATAATAATCTCTCATGGTCATATACTCCCTATATATAAGTAAATACATTACTCAAATAACTATATAAATTTTAACTTGTTTTTAATAAATTTAACAGAAAAATATTTTCATATTTTTCCTAGAAACAATTGACAGAAAAACGTTGTCGATTTACAATATCAGACGAACAAAGACGTTTACTGACGGCAAAGCCGTCCTAGTAAGCGTCTTTTTCTTTTGCGATATAGCGGATGTATGCATATCGCATGGCATAGTACAAAGGGACACTCCATATGACAAAAGAAGCGTCCCCAATGGAGGGAAGAACCATGAAGCAGACAAAATATATTTTTGTTACTGGCGGTGTTGTTTCTGGCCTTGGAAAAGGTATAACTGCTGCCTCTCTCGGAAGGCTATTAAAAGCCAGGGGATACAAAGTCGCAGCCCAGAAGCTTGACCCATATATAAATGTAGATCCAGGTACAATGAGTCCTTATCAGCACGGCGAAGTTTACGTCACTGAGGACGGTGCTGAAACTGACCTTGACCTTGGACACTATGAACGATTTATTGACGAAGATTTAAATAAATACTCTAACCTAACCAGTGGTAAAACCTACTGGAACGTTCTCAACAAAGAACGCCGTGGCGAATACCTTGGAGAAACTGTCCAAGTTATCCCTCATATCACTAACGAAATCAAATCTTTTATTTACAACGTAGCAAACGAATCTTCAGCAGATATAGTCATTACAGAAGTCGGCGGAACAACCGGTGACATAGAGTCTCAACCCTTTTTAGAAGCAATAAGACAAGTTGGTCTTGAAGTTGGCCAGAAAAATTCTTTATACATTCATGTATGTCTTGTGCCTTATTTATCTGGTTCAGATGAACACAAAACAAAACCAACACAGCATTCAGTTAAAGAATTACAGGGTATGGGGATCCATCCAGACATAGTAGTACTTAGATGTGATAAGCCACTAGAAGAATCTATCTTTAAAAAGATTGCAATGTTCTGTAATTTAAAGCCTGATTGTGTAATTGAAAATATGACTCTTCCTGTTTTATATGAAGCTCCAGTCATGCTTGAAAAGAGCAACTTTTCAAAAATTGTATGCAGAGAGCTCGGTCTCGATTATTTCGAAAACGACATGGAAGAATGGGAAAAGATGCTTGAAAAAATCCATGGCAGAACACGTCATGTAAGTATAGCAATCGTTGGTAAATACGTACAACTTCATGATGCGTATTTATCAGTCGCTGAAGCACTCTCCCACGCTGGATATGAACACGGAGCATTTGTTGATATTAAGTGGATTGATTCAGAACAAATCACAGAAGAAAACGTAGCAGATACACTGTCAGGTGTTCAGGGCGTTATCGTTCCTGGCGGTTTTGGAAGCCGTGGTATTGAAGGAATGGTTATTACAGCAAATTACTGCCGAGTAAACGATGTACCTTATTTAGGAATATGCCTTGGCATGCAAATTTCAGTAATATCATTTGCGAGATACGTTGCAGGTTTAGCAGATGCAAATTCAAGAGAATTCGACGAGTCTGGTTTACATAATGTTATTGATTTCTTGCCTGATCAAAATGATAAAACTGATAAGGGTGGAACATTAAGACTGGGCGCTTATCCATGTTCTGTAAAGAAAGATACTAAAATGTACGAATGTTATAAGTCAGAAAATATTTCTGAGCGTCACAGACACAGATACGAGTTCAACAACGAATACAGAGATACTTTAGAAAAAGCAGGACTTACAATTTCAGGTACATCACCTGATGATTACATAGTAGAAACTGTAGAAATTAAGTCGAATAAATTCTATGTAGGTGTTCAGTTCCATCCAGAATTTAAATCACGACCAAATAAGCCACATCCACTATTCCTTGGTCTTGTTAATGCGGCTTTAAAATAAATAACTCAAGCGACCTATTTACAAACTTTCGAGGTTTAATATGTTTGATAACATTCATGAAGAATGCGGCGTCTTTGGCGTATTCAACCCACAACTAAATAATGATGAAAACATTGCATCCACTGTTTACTATGGTCTTTACTCTCTTCAGCATAGAGGCCAAGAGGGATGCGGAATTGTTGTAAATGATGACGGCGTTTTTTCTTCATATAAAGACATAGGTCTTGTAAGTGAAGTATTTGATAAAAACACACTTAAGGAGCTTGGTGCTGGTGCTATAGCAATTGGTCATGTCCGCTACTCTACTACTGGTGGAAATAACCGTACAAACGTACAGCCAATTGAAGTACACCACATAAAGGGTTCTCTTGCTATTGCTCATAATGGAAACCTTACAAATGCACTTAAGCTTCGTGAGGATATGGAACTTACAGGTTCTATTTTCCATACAACATCTGATACAGAAACAATCGCATATACAATTGTTAAAGAAAGACTAACTACTCCATCTATTGAAAGTGCTGTTGAAGTTGCACTGCACAAAATGGAAGGAGCTTATTCATTACTTGTAATGTCGGCTACAAAACTTATCGCTGCAAGAGACAAACGCGGAATGCGTCCTCTCTGCTATGGAATAAAGGATGATGGAACATATATTGTTGCATCAGAAAGCTGTGCTCTAAGTGCAGTCGGAGCCAAATTTGTAAGAGACATTCTTCCTGGAGAAATAGTTGTTTTCTCAAAAGACAACATCCAGTCAATAACTACACACTGTAACCGTGCAGAGAAAGCACTCTGTATCTTTGAATATATCTACTTTGCTAGATCTGATTCAAAGATTGATGGCGAAAGCGTTCATGAATCAAGACTTAAAGCCGGTCATTTCCTTGCAAAATCACACCCTGTAGATGCTGATATTGTAATCGGTGTTCCAGACTCAGGTCTCGATGCTGCCCTAGGATATGCGGAAGAATCTGGTATTCCTTACGGAATTGGATTTGTAAAAAATAAATATATTGGACGTACATTTATTGCCCCTGAACAAAGTGCAAGAGAAAATCAGGTGCGTATTAAACTTAGCCCAATAGAAAGTACTATTAAAGGCAAGCGAGTTGTTATGATTGATGACTCAATTGTTCGAGGTACAACAAGTGCACGTATTGTAAAACTACTCCGTGAAGCGGGAGCCAAAGAAGTTCATATGCGAATCTCTGCTCCTCCATTTTTAAATCCATGCTATTACGGAACTGATGTAGATACAAAAGAAAATCTTATTGCAAATAATCATTCAATCGAGGAAATTGCAGAAATAATAGGTGTTGACTCACTTGGTTATCTAAATCTTGAAGATGCCAAAAAGCTTGCTGAAGGTTCCCACTGTCTTGCATGCTTTGATGGTAACTACCCTACTTCAACACCAGTCGTGCAGACAAAATATAGATTTGAAACAAAATTATCTGAGAAGTAAATACTCTAGCCCATGTATGCATGAGTATAAACATATAGCGTTCGGAAGGAAGATTTTATGAACAAATATTTAATACTTGAAAACGGACAAATATTTAAGGGGGAAGGTTTTGGTGCCCCTGGTGATGTTATTGCAGAAATAGTATTCACTACTGCTATGACGGGATATCTTGAAACTTTAACAGACAAGAGTTACACCGGCCAGGCAATAGTCCAGACATTCCCACTTATTGGTAACTATGGAATCATTCCAGAGGATGCCGAAAGTGAAATGATTGGTGCATCAGCTTACATCGTAAGAGAATGGTGTGACCATCCTTCAAACTTCCGTTCAAAAAGAGATCTTGATACATATCTTAAAAAGAGAGGTATTGTAGGATTATACAAAATCGATACAAGAGCCCTCACAAGAGTATTAAGAGAACATGGAACAATGAATGGTCTCATTACTGATACTCCATCTAAAGCTAATCTAGAAATGATAAAAGCATATAAATGTGAAAATCCTGTACACCTTGTTTCAACAAAGGAAATGTATGTTGAAGGTAATGGTAAATATAAGGTTGCATTATTTGATTTTGGTATGAAGGAAAATATTTGCAGATGCCTTACAAATAGAGACTGCACAGTATATGTTTTCCCAGATACAGCTACTAAAGAAGATATCTTAAGTGTTAATCCAGATGGAATCTTTTTATCAAATGGACCTGGTGATCCTATTGATAATAAGGGAGCTATTGAGGTTATCAAAGAGCTTATCCCTCTTAAGTACCCTACAATGGGAATTTGTCTTGGTCATCAGCTTTTAGCCCTTGCTCATGGCTTTGAAACTATGAAACTTAAATACGGCCATCGTGGTTCAAACCAGCCTGTCAGATACTCAGAAGATAGCTGCACTTACATATCTTCACAGAATCATGGATATGCTGTTGTAAATGAATCAGTAGACAACACTGTTGCTACTCCTTTATTTATCAATGTAAATGATGGTACAAACGAAGGACTTAAATACATAAATGAGCCTTGCTTCTCGGTTCAGTTCCATCCAGAAGCCTGTGCTGGTCCAAGAGATACAAATTTCTTATTTGACTCATTCGTAGAAATGATGGAGGTAAAAAATGCCTAAGAATAATGATATTAAAAAAGTACTGCTCATAGGTTCTGGTCCTATCGTAATTGGTCAGGCTGCAGAATTTGACTACGCCGGCGTTCAGGCCTGCAGAGCCCTTAAAGAAGAAGGCATTGAAATCGTATTAATAAATTCAAACCCTGCAACAATTATGACTGACCATATAATGGCAGACAGAATATATATTGAGCCACTTACACTTGAAACTGTAAAGAGAATTATTGAAAAAGAAAAGCCAGACAGTATTCTATCAGGACTTGGTGGTCAGACTTCTCTTACATTATGTATGCAGCTTGCTCATGATGGTTTCCTTGAAAGTCATGGAATAAGACTACTTGGCTCATCACCTGAGACAATTGATAAAGCTGAAGATAGACAGCTTTTCAAAGATACAATGGAGTCAATTGGACAGCCATGTATTCCATCTGAAGTAGTAACTACTGTTGAGGATGCACTTAGCTTTGCTGAGTCAATTGGTTATCCTGTAATTGTTCGTCCAGCCTTCACTCTTGGAGGAAGTGGTGGTGGTATAGCAAAGGATCGTGAAGAACTTATGTTAACCGCAGCCAATGGTCTTAAGCAGTCTCCTATCACTCAGATTCTTGTTGAGAAATGTGTATCTGGATGGAAAGAAATTGAGTTTGAGGTAATGCGTGATCATATTGGAAACTCAATTACTGTATGTTCAATGGAAAACTTTGATCCAGTTGGAGTCCATACAGGTGATAGTATCGTTATTGCTCCTACTGTTACTCTTGCCGATAAAGAGTACCAGATGTTAAGAAGTGCCGCACTAAAAATCATTGATGCACTTAATATTGAAGGTGGTTGTAACTGTCAGTTTGCCTTAAATCCTGACTCATTTGAGTATGCAGTTATCGAGGTAAACCCTAGAGTATCAAGATCTTCTGCTCTCGCGTCTAAAGCTACAGGTTATCCTATTGCAAAAGTTGCAGCAAAGATTGCTCTTGGATATAACCTTGATGAAATAAAGAATGCCGTAACAGGTACAACATACGCAGCATTTGAACCAGCTATTGACTACGTAGCTGTTAAATTCCCTAAGTGGCCATTTGAAAAATTTGTATATGCAAGCAGGACTCTTGGTACACAGATGAAGGCTACTGGAGAAGTAATGTCTATTTCAGACAGCTTTGAGTCAGCAATTATGAAGGCTGTTCGTGGTGCTGAGCTTGGCTTTGATACACTCCACGTTCCTGCTGTTAAAGAATTATCAGATGAAGAATTAAGAAATAAACTATTAGAGCCAAGTGATTTAAGATTATTCCTTGTATATGAATCACTATACAGAGGAGTTAGTGTAGATGAATTATTTGAAATCACAAGAATCGACAGATGGTTCTTATATAAACTTCTAAAGCTTGTAAACTATGAGCAGACATTATCATCATATTCTATTTCCTTTGATGACTATATTGATGGAAAGAAAATGGGATACACAGATGCTGCATTAATGAAAACAAGCAAGAAGATGCCTGCCAACTCATTAAAAATCAAGAAGCTTTCTGAAAGCTCAGACAAGCTTTATCCTACATACAAAATGGTTGATACATGTAGTGGTGAGTTCGCAGCCACAACACCTTATTTCTACGCTACATACAATACTAAAGAATCTGGTGGTGAAAATGAGGTTCTTCCATTCCTTAACAATAATTCTTCTAAAGGAACTATCATTGTTTTAGGATCTGGTCCAATACGAATCGGACAGGGAATTGAATTTGATTACGCCAGCGTTCACTGCGTAAATTCTCTTCGTAAAATGGGATATACCGTTGTTATTATAAATAATAACCCAGAGACTGTTTCAACTGATTTTGATATAGCTGACAGACTTTATTTTGAGCCACTTTGTCCAGAAGATGTTATGAACATCATTGAAATAGAAAAGCCTATTGGTGTAGTTGTAGCCTTTGGTGGTCAGACTTCAATTAAACTCACAAAAGTATTAAATGATAATGGAATTAATATCATTGGTACTTCTGCTGATTCAATTGATATGGCTGAAGATAGAGAACGTTTTGATGCTCTTCTAACAAAGCTTAATATAAATAAAGCAAAAGCTCATACAGTTATGACTCTTGAAGAAGCATTAAACGCTGCAAATGATTTAACATATCCTGTACTCCTTCGTCCTTCATATGTTATTGGAGGTCAGAATATGACAATTGCAAGAAGTGATGATGATGTAAGCGAGTACATGAAAATAATACTTGAGCACGAAATCGATAACCCTGTACTTATTGATAAGTATATTGAGGGTATGGAAATCGAAGTAGATTCCATCTATGATGGCGAAGACCTACTTCTTCCTGGAATTATGGAACATATCGAAAGAACAGGTGTACATTCTGGTGACTCAATTGCAATCTATCCTGC
Source organism: Lachnospiraceae bacterium (assembly GCA_030531435.1). GTDB lineage: Bacteria > Bacillota > Clostridia > Lachnospirales > Lachnospiraceae > UBA2868. Next base: position 55,595 of record JAUNNN010000006.1, on the reverse strand, counting down.
ACAGGATTTAACAAAAGAGCTTGAAGACAAAATCGTAGAAACAACAAAAATGCTCTGCGATGGATTAAAAGCTACAGGAATAGTTAATGTCCAATATATCGTACAGAATGGAGAAATCTATGTTATAGAGGTTAACCCAAGAGCATCTCGTACAGTACCTTATCTTTCAAAAGTATCTGGCGTTCCAATGGTTGATCTTGCAATAAAAGTAAGTCTTGGATATAAGTTAAAGGATATGCCATATGGAACAGGCCTTTATAGAAAGCCTGACCATATTGCAGTAAAGGTTCCAGTATTCTCATTTGAAAAGTTATCTGGTCTTGATACTCAGTTAGGACCTGAAATGAAATCAACAGGTGAAGTTCTTGGTATTGGTAAGACACTTACAGAAGCAATGTATAAAGGCTTTCTTGGAGCTGGCTACAAGCTTAAAAAGTCTGGCGGAGTATTTATTTCTGTTAAGGATTCAGATAAGCCAGAAATCGCTTCTATTGGAAAGAAGTTCATGGATCTTGGATTTGAAATATTTGCAACAGATGGAACGGCCGAGGTTCTTATGAAAGAAGGAATTGCAGCAAATGTAATTACAAGACTTCAGTCTGACAATAAGAATGTAAAGAGTGCCATGGAACTCATTGAAGATGGTTCACTCTCATATATTATTTCTACATCGTCAAAGGGACGTCTTCCAGAGCGTGAAAGCGTTAAACTAAGACGTAGAGCAACTGTTGTAGGTATCTCATGTCTCACAAGCTTAGATACAGCTAATGCACTGTTAGCATGCTTATATAGCGAATATACAGAAGACAACACAGTACTCGTAGATATAAATACAATATAATTATTCTAATTACTATACAGGAAATAAAAAAATGCGCACCAAAGGAATTTCGAAGAGACGACTGAGGTGCGTATTATTTTTATTTTTCTCGTTGCTATAACAAAAAAGCTATCTCATACGAGATAGCTTTTTTATGCTTTATCTATATTATGCAAGCTTTGACTTAGCAACTTCTGCTAATGCCTTGAATCCTTCTGCATCATTTACAGCCATTTCAGCAAGCATCTTTCTGTTGATATCGATTTCTGCAAGCTTAAGACCATACATGAACTTTGAATATGAAAGACCATTCATTCTAGCTGCTGCGTTAATACGAGCAATCCAAAGCTGTCTGAACTGACGCTTTCTTTCCTTACGTCCAGCGTATGAGCTTGTAAGAGCTCTCATAACTGACTGCTTAGCTACTCTATACTGATTGCTTCTGGCTCCTCTGTAACCTTTAGCAAGCTTTAATACTCTATTATGCTTTTTCTTGGCATTTAAACCGCCTTTAATTCTAGCCATTTTAATATCCTCCTAATTTATAAACGTAATTTTTAACAAAGAAAATTTCTATTAGATGTATGGAAGAATCTTCTTCATGTTTGATACATTTGTTGCATCTGTCATAGCTGCATGACGAAGATTTCTCTTATTCTTTGTGCTCTTCTTTGTAAGAATATGACGTCTATAAGCTTTATTTCTCTTAAGCTTACCTGTTCCTGTAGCCTTAAAACGCTTTGCAGCTGATCTGTTTGTTTTAATCTTTGGCATGATAAATCCTCCTAAATGAATAATATATATTTAACCGTTGTTTATTAGTTTTTCTTTTCGGTTAAAAACATTGTAAGTGTACGGCCCTCAATCTTAGCGGGCTTTTCAACTGTTGAACAATCAGCAAGTGCTTCAGCAAAATTATCAAGAATGTACTTGTTGTCGTTCATATGAGCAAGCTCACGACCTCTGAAACGGATTGTAACCTTTACTCTGTCTCCTTTTTCAAGGAATTTTCTTGCAGCCTGAACTTTAGTATTTAAATCATTAGTATCAATGTTTGGAGACATACGAATTTCTTTAATTTCGATTGTCTTCTGTTTTTTCTTAGCTTCCTTTTCACGTCTTGTCTGCTCGTATTTAAACTTACCGTAGTCAACGATACGACATACAGGTGGCTTTGCTGTTGGAGCAATTTTTACAAGATCAAGACCAGCTTCATCTGCTAACTTCTGCGCTTCTGCTGCAGACATGATACCTAACTGTTCGTTATTCTCACCAATAACGCGGACTTCTTTATCACGAATCTGTCCATTAATCATTAATTCGCTTATGGCTGTACCCTCCAAAACCTTTTGGTTTAAAAAAACTTTACCTCAGTCCGTTTATACAAAAAATAAGACGGACACTACAAGCATCCGTCAAAATAAATTCAAAAGAAAATATTCAGACACCTGGTAACACATCTAAGGTCCCAGGGTGAGAGCTCTCACTCTGCTTGTACGGTGTTTTCACACCTTGAATATATTATCACTGTTTTCACATGATGTCAAACAGTTTATTTTCTATCTTCGAAAGGAATCTCCTCACGAATTTTCTTTGTGCTTATCTCTTCTTTAAGTTCTTTAATGAACTCATCAAGAGCCTTAGCGCCCTCGTCTCCAGCAAATCTTGAACGAACAGCTATATTACCTGCCTCTTCTTCCTGCTGACCAAGAACTAACATATATGGAGTTCTTTCAAGTCTTGCTTCACGAATCTTATATCCGATCTTTTCATCTCTTGTATCAATTTCAGCTCTGATGCCTTCGTTACGAAGCTTCTCATATACTGAAGTTGCATAATCAACATACTTGTCAGATAAAGGAAGAACCTTAACCTGAACAGGTGAAAGCCATGTAGGAAGTTTTCCCTTTGTCTCTTCTAAGATGTATGCCATAAATCTGTCAAGAGATCCAAGAATAGCTCTGTGTAATACTACAGGTGTCTTCTTTGTTCCATCAGCATCTACATACTTAAGATCAAATTTCATTGGAAGACAGAAATCAAGCTGACATGTTGAAAGTGTATATTCAGCACCTACAGCTGGCTTAACATTAACGTCAAGCTTTGGTCCATAGAATGCAGCTTCACCGATTTCTTCTGTATACTCAATACCAATTGCATCAAGTGTCTCTCTAAGAGCCTGCTCAGCTGTATTCCACATTTCATCATCTGGATGATACTTTTCTGTATCAGCTGGATCACGAAGTGAAAGAACACATCTGTAATTTGTAATATTAAAATCTTTATATACATCAAAAATAAGATCAACAACTGATTTGAACTCATCTTTAATCTGATCAGGTGTTACAAAAATATGTGAGTCATTCTGACAGAAATGACGACCTCTCTCTATACCCTTTAAGGCACCAGATGCTTCATATCTGAAATCATGAGCTATTTCTGCAAGTCTGATTGGAAGTTCTCTGTATGAATGAGGAGCGTTAGCATAAATCATCATATGGTGAGGACAGTTCATAGGTCTTAATACGAATGTCTCGTCATCAACCTCCATTGCAGGGAACATATTCTCTTTATAGTGATCCCAGTGTCCTGATGTCTTATAAAGATTTACTGTACCAATACATGGTGTAAGTACGTGCTGGTATCCAAGACGTAACTCCTTATCACGAATATATGTTTCAAGTTCATTCCAGATTGTGTAACCCTTTGGAAGGAACATTGGAAGTCCTTGACCAATTAAGTCATCTGTCATGAATATTGAAAGATCTTTACCAATCTTACGATGGTCTCTTTCCTTTGCCTCAGCAAGAAGCTTTAAATGATCTTCAAGCTCTTCTGGAGTAGGGAAACATACACCATAGATTCTCTGAAGAACTTTGTTCTTAGAATCGCCCTTCCAGTATGCTCCGGAATGCTTAATAAGCTTAAAGTTCTTACAAAGCTTTGTGTTGTCTACGTGAGGTCCACGACAAAGGTCTGTGAAATCACCCTGTGTATATATTGAAATGTTGCCATCATCAAGTCCGTTAATAAGGTCAAGCTTATATTCATCATCCTTGAACATTTCAAGTGCTTCTGCCTTTGAGATTTCGCTACGAACGATTCTCTTAGCATCTTTTGCACACTTCTTCATTTCTTTTTCGATTTTCTCGATATCTTCATCTGTAATTGTTGGAACATCTACATCATAGTAAAATCCTTCTTCAACTACAGGTCCTACCCAGAATTTTGCATCAGGATAAATTCTCTTAATAGCCTGAGCCATAAGGTGGGCGCATGAATGATTAAGTGTATTTAGTTCTAAATCTTCTTTAAAATTTACCATTATATTTTAATCCTTCTAGATTAGTTTTTCTTCGAAAGAACTTCGTTCTTTCTCAGGCCGTTACGACTTCGTCCTAGCGACGAGCTCCGCAGCACTTCTTATACTTCTTTCCTGATCCGCATGGACATGGATCGTTAGGGAATACCTTTGGTCCTTCATTAACTACTGTAGTAGACTTCTTCTGCTCCTTATAAAGAGCCTTTCTAGTATCCTCGTCAAAGATATCATTCCACTGCTCAAGACCATATAACCAGTCTGCGCCAGCCTTTACCATGTTCTTGTAAAGATTTTCTGGAACAAACTCAAGTGATACCTTTGTATCCTCATCCATCTTCTCGATAGGGTTTTCTTTCTTTAAGCTTTCGTTGATACCATCAAGGAATCCTGTCATTGTCATAATATCAACGTTATATTTTTCAGCAAGCTCTTTTACTGTACCCTTAACCTTTTCCTTTGGGTTAGCAAGAAGCTGCTCATAAATTTCTTTTTCCTTTAAGAAATAATCACGCCATAATTCAGAAAGAGCATTCTTATCTGCTGTCTCTGAGTAAGCCATTTTTCTCCACTGTTCAAGTAATGCCATATTAGCCTCCAAATTATTTATTCTCCAAACGGAGTAATTTACACTATTACAATCCCTACTATTTTATGTAAAAATCGCGAAAAAATCAATATATTCTGCAAATAAACCACATCTTATAAGCCATTTTTCTACGTCTTTTAGAATTGTCTAATTGCATCTTCTGAATCATCTGTTGATTTATCAATATTAAGAATTTTTACATCATATTCGATTGTATCATTAACCTTAATATGTACTGTATCTCCAACCTTATGTTTAAGAAGTGATTTGCCCATAGGAGATTCAATACTAATAAGTCCATGCAGGGAATCTGCACGTATTGTTGTAACAATCTTATATACCCTCTCCTGATTACTCTTAAGGTTTAAAACTGTTACAGTATTATTTATTCCGACTTCATCATCATTTGAGCTATCATCAATAACATTAGCCGTCTTAATCATTTTATCAAGATATCTTATACGGCTCTCATTCTGATTCTTAGCTCTTTTAGCAGCATAATATTCAAAGTTCTCTGACAAATCACCTTGAGCTCTTGCCTCTTTTACTCTCTCAAGTATTTCAGGACGGTCAACCATAATACGGCGTTCCATTTCCTCCTGCATTTTCTTTATATCAGATGCTGTTAAATTATCTCTCATTGCAGACTCTCCCATTCGTCCATAAGCTCAAGCAGTTTCTCATCGTTTGCATCTATTTCAGCCTGAACTTCTGAAAGCTTCATATAGCTAGAAGCAATAGCTGGATCCTCAAGTTTAAGCTTTAATCCTTCATTCTTTTCTTCAATTGCCGCAATTTCTTCTTCAATTTTCTGAATCTTCTTACGGTTCTTTGACTGTTCTTTTCCTGCTTTATAAGATGCTTCTGCAGAAGTTACTTCCTTCTTTACTTCATCCTGTAAATTAGCACTATTTCCTTTAGTAGAAATAGCACCTGACATATTGCTATTTCCACTGGCATTACCTGCCTCAGTAGAATTATGTAAACCACTCGTTCTTTCAACGTAATTCTCATATCCAAGATTATATAAGGTAGATCCCTCTTCTCTCATATCAAGGATGACATCTGATACTTTTTTTACAAAATATCTGTCATGGGATACAAATATAACAGTACCATTATAATCAAGAAGCATTGATTCAAGCGTCTCTTTTCCAATAATATCCATATGGTTTGTTGGCTCGTCCAGAATAAGTACATTTGGCTTACTTTTAAATATTTTAGCAAGAGCAAGTCGTACTCTTTCACCACCAGATAACATCTTAACTGATTTAAAGACATCATCACCTGTTATTAGGAAAGCGCCTAGGCAATTTCTAACCTCTGTCTCAGTAAGAGTTGGATACTCATCCCAGAAATCGTCAATGACTTTCTTATCTGATGAATACTCAGCCATCTGCTGATCAAAATATCCAATATCTACATTAACGCCATATTTATACTCACCGCCAAGGCTTGGAATTATGTTAACCAACGTTTTAAGAAGCGTTGATTTTCCTACACCATTTCCACCAACAACAGCAAGTCTCTGTCCTCTTTTTAAATCAAATGAAACTCTTGATAGCTCCTTATCATATCCAATGGATAAATCACTTACAAATAACACGTCTTTTCCAGTTTCTCTATTTGGTTCAAATGAAGCATGAAAAGTATTGTTATCGTATTTATCTGGAGCTTCGATAATGTCCATATGCTCAATCTGCTTAAGCTTACTCTGGGCCATTGATGTCTTTGTAGCTTTTGCCATAAATCTCTCAGCTACAGCACTAAGTCTTTCTATTTCTTTCTGTTGAGCCTTATATGCCTTCATCTGAAGCTCGTAGTCTTCCTTTTTACGATTCACAAAATATGTGTAATCGCCAGGATATCTCTTCATTCTGCCGCGCTCGATTTCATATACGGTATCAACAACATTATCAAGAAACATTCTATCGTGGGAAACTACTACCACTGCCTTTTTATAATCTTTAATGTAGCCTTCAAGCCACTGAATTGTTGTAATATCTAGATGGTTTGTTGGCTCATCAAGTAACAAAATATCTGGCTTTGAAAGTAATAGCTTAATAAATGCAAGCTTAGTTCTCTGACCTCCTGAGAATTCTGATAAACGTCTTGCTTTATCAGTTAAGTCAAACCCAAAGCTTCTAAGCATAGTGTCATACTCTTTTTCATAGTAATAACCACCATCATCTTTAAACTTTTCTTCAAGCTCTGTATATTCTTTTGCTAAAGCCTCGTGATCTGCACTTTCCTCAGATAAAAGAAGCACAAGTTCATCAAGCCTTGCCTTCATATCTAAAATTCTCTTGAAAACTTTTCTTATTTCTTCATCAAGAGTAATGTTCTCATTTTCAAAAGAAATCTGTCTTTGGAAGCCTATTTCAGGGTTACCTGTTTTAATAATTGCTGTGTTCTCATCTCCATCATGTCGGGTAAGTTCAACATCCCCAGCAATAAGCCTAAGGAGTGTAGTTTTACCACATCCATTTCTGCCGACAATAGCAATCTTCTCGTTTTTATTCCTTATTTCAAAATCAATATTATTTAGTATCGGATTTCCTGATAATTCAACAAAACCCGCCTGAATCTTGTATAACATATTTTTCCTTTACATCAAAACGACTCTGCTCAAGGAGCGGAGTCGCTTTACACTAATCATTTAAATGTATTCTTTAGAATCCTGGATCCGGAACACCACGAACTCTTGCTACCTGCTTAAGCTCGCCACCAGAATGATGGTTCGCATATTCCTGCCAGTCACCTGTATATCCCCATTCGCCTTCGAATATAGCCTTTTCTGCTGCAGAGAATTTCGTACCATCAGCTGATACCCATGCTACTGCTGGTGCGGCTGCCGCTGCTGCAGCTGCTAAAGCCTCCTGCTGCTTCTGAAGTTCTTCTGCCTGCTTAGCAGCATCTGCTTCTGCCTTCTTCTGAGCTTCCTCTTCTTTCTTCTTCTGGTCAGCTTCTGCTTCCTGCTTCTTCTGCTCTTCAGTTTTTTCTTCTTTTTTAGCTTCTTCTTTCTTTTCTTCCTGCTTTACTTCTTCTTTTTTCTCTTCAGCAGGTTTTGTTTCTTCTGAAGATGCTGTAGATGAAGCTGTTTCACCTTCTGCTGCAGCTTCAATCATATCATTTCTGATGAATCCAGTCTGTCCATTGAAGTCAATTTCTGTCCATTCACCATTATCGTTAATCTTCTCGAATACTTCGCCCTTCTTAGCCTTACCAACTGTATCACAGTCTGTATTGCCCTCAGCTCTTACATTAACGCTATCTTTAATAACCTTAACATACTCTTTCTGTGCCTCAGCTGCTGCGGCTGCTGCCTCTGCTTCAGCTGCTGCCTGCTCTGCTGCAAGTCTTTCAGCTTCAGCTGCTGCTTCTGCTGCTGCCTGCTCCGCTGCTGCCTGAGCTGCCTTATCAACAACATTGAAAGAAATAGTGTTACTCTCAACTCCACCCTTTGAAACTGTGATAGAGAATGCTCCACCATCTGCTCCTGTATGGATAATTGCAGTTTTCTTATCATATACTTCAAACTTAACGCTTGAACTATCACACGCAAATTTGAACTTCTTGATGTTCATTCCTTCTGGATCAGTTACAACATTAACGATGTAATCAGAATTTACGTCAAGCTCTGTATCTGCAAAACTTGGTGAAATAGTAATAGATTTAAGTCCTGTTATCTTCTTTACTAAAAGTACTGCTGATACGATAATTGCTATGCCAAGAAGTAATATGGCAATAAGCATTATTCTCGTCCTTGTTTTTTTATTCATTTCATAATCTCCCTGAATAAGTGTTTATTAACACAACATTACAAATTATAACACGAATTATGTAAATCTTCAATTACTTGAAGAGATTAACAACCAGTTTGATTCCATATTTACAATAATTAATAAATACTCCTGGCTTTGTGATACACTCTGCCATTTTCTTAAATATATACTTTGGTCTTAAATAGAATGAAAGAAGAATATTTCTTCTAAGCTTCTCAACCTCATCCTGGCTCAAATATTTAGTACCACTCATGGCAGAATGGAAGAAATCACTGCCCATAGGAGATGCTGTTAATAAGTCAAATTCCTTACATGCATCATAAAGTGGTGTTCCATAAAATGGAAGTGCCATCTTTACTTCTATGAAATCAGGATCTGACTCCATAATAAGTTTCTTTGTTGCCAGTATATGTTCGCGATTTTCCCAAGGGAATCCAATAACATAAAAGCCCCAGAATGGAATACCAACCTCGTGACACCATCTTGCTGCACGAAGGTTCATTTCTACAGTTGTACCCTTCTTTAATGTCTTAAGCATTTCATCAGAACCAGACTCAAATCCGAAGGCAACCATAAAGCATCCTGCTTCCTTCATAAGCTGAAGTGTTTCTTTAGATAAAGGATTAACTCTTGAGTTCGCAGTAAATGCAATATCTCCATGCATCTTAGAGTTAATAATTAACTCACACATTTCCTTAACCCACTTAGGATCAATTGTGAATGTGTCTGCTTTAAAGAAGAATGTCTTAATGTTATGGACTTCATAACACTCAAGCATTTCATCTAAAACATTCTGTGGACTTCTGAATCTTACACACTTACCAGAAATAATTGGAGTAAGACAGAATACACATGCTGATGGGCAACCTCTTGCTGTCTGAATTGTTGCCATTGGCTCATCAGTGTCTGGTCTTTTATATAGGCCATTATTCATAAGATGTCTTGCTGGGAAAGGTCTTGAATCAAGATCTCCAGCCCACTCATGGAATACTGTTCTCTTAAAGCTGCCGTCTTCTACCTTGTATAAAATAGATAAAGCATCTTCAATATTGCCTTCACCCTTTAATGCGTAATCAGCAATCTCTCCAATAGCAAAATCTGTTTCTCCGCCGATAATGTAATCAACAGATGACAAATCTAGCATATCCATCATTTCCTGTTCAGGATCATAGAAAAGTGCACCCTTAATTACTGTAACAGGATTATATTTTGCTTTTAATTCATTAATAATCTCTAAGTCGCCATAGATAGTCGTATTTGTAATACTCATCATAATAAGGTCTGGCTTGTATTCTTCCATATCATGATGAAGATCTTCCATCTTATCACGCTGAGTCATATAATCTCTAAGCTTTACATCATACCCCTTCTTAAGAAGTATTGCAGCTGCATAGCCTAAGTCATTACATGCACGAATTGCCTCAGCTGAAGCGTCATCTATATTCTGCTGGCATCTGTCCTCACCTCTTTGATACATTGGTCCTGGTGGGTAAAACAGAAGTACTCTTTTCTTTTCCATTTAAATCTCCTTATATAACTTGGCGCGTTCTGATTTACTAGATGGAAGTATCAAATAATCAATTTCATTTGCAATAGCTGCAAGTCCATCTTTTTCGTATCTATCGCCTATCATCAAAACATCTGATTTATCAAAATCAAAATCTGATAAAATAACCTGAAGCCCTTTTGCATCCGGCTTCATTGTACCTATTCTCTCGTCAGAAGAAGTATACATAGCATCCCCTTCTATTTTGAGAGCTTTCAGCTTATCTTCTACAGGATAGTCTGAATATATAACTGCAGTTCTTCCAGTATTTCTGATTAAGAAAATAAGCTTTCTTAATTCCTCATCCACAAAGTCTGGAAGTATAGTTAGTGGTGCTTTCATCATAAAGAATGTGACCGCATCTTTTACGCGTTCTCTACTAACCTTTTTAGCTTTTGCCACATATTCATACTGTTTATCTTCCATTGAAAAATCTGCACTAATCAGTTTTCCAATTTCATCTATTTCACGCTCTTCCCAATTTTCTCTAACTTCTCTATAAAGCTTTAATAAAAAAATGTCCTTTACGGATGCTGGATGAGTTAATACATATGTTGCAAGATATACTAGCATCCTCACTCTGAAAGGCTTTTGGAAATAAAGCGTTCCGTCCAAATCAAAAACATATAGGCGATAGTCATCCATCGCCTTTTTCATTGAAATATTATTCATTTATAATTTACTGCCTGTTGGTAGGAAGAAATTAGTCTCCCATACTTTAATTACTGGAATATCCACAAATGTCAGCACTGCAAATAGCACAATGAGTATCGCTACTAAAAGCATAAGATTTTTTTCTTTAAAAAGCTTTTCAGGTTTCTGTGCTGCTGAGTCCGGTTTATGCGCTATGTAAAGGTAATAGCAGAATAAAAGGAACATAACTGGCATTGCAACAAGATATTCAATACGATATTTAAGAAGGAAAATACCGATTAAGAATGTTGCACTAAGACCATAAAAGAATGATGATGCAAGTAATGTTGCCTCGGAATACTTTGCAAATGATTTTCTATAAAGACCAGCTACTGATGGATCATTTATCATTCTATATTCCGCATATCTCTTAACTGCCATAAGGAATGCTCCTGCCATCCAGTATCCAATCATGATACTGCTTGGTGGCCAAACATCCTCACATACAATAAACCATCCAAGTAAAAGTCTTAACATGTTATTAACTGATTCTGAAATAACATCAAGATAAACGATATCCTTTGTTCTAATTGGTTTTACATTGTATAAAACACCCATTATCAAAAGGACAACTTCTGTCCATATAAATGGTGCATTTTCAAAAATTGACAATCCAATACCTATAATGATGCATACTGCATATTCAACCATTACTAAAGATAACTTTAAATTATCTGTAACAACTGGTCTGTTTTTCTTTACAGGATGGAATTTATCAAACTCTGCATCAAGCCATTCATTTATTACATAATTTGCTGATGCAATAAAACATGTTGCAAAGAAACCAATAAGAAGCTTTATTATAAAAGTCCTAATATCTGTAGGCTTGTTAATAAGTATTACAGCAAGAACAACACCTGGCATAATGAAAAAGTTCTTTATCCAGTGATCTGGTCTTGCGATTTTCACATAACTCTTAAGTGAAGCTTGGCCGCCCTTATTTTCACTCATATTATCTCTCCATAAAATTAACTAAAATATGTCACATTTCAGTTTAACATATTTTACTTTATTTTCAAAACTTATCTGTTTAATTCATCAAGTATTTCTGCAATAAGAACTCGTTCATCCATAGGATATTTCTTACCTTCTATTTCCTGATAATCTTCATGTCCCTTACCAGCAAGAACAATAATATCTCCTGGTCTTCCATTTTCTATTGCATATTTAATTGCTTCTCTTCTATCAGGAATCTTAACATATTCACCATCTGTCTTTTCAATTCCAGATACAATGTCGGCAATTATATCAAGAGGCTTCTCAAAACGAGGGTTATCAGAAGTAATAATTGTAAGATCAGCTAATCTTCCAGAAACTTCTCCCATCTCATATCGTCTTGATTTTGCTCTATTTCCACCACATCCGAATAAACATACTATTCGGCCTGTGTCATACTCTTTAAGCGTTGTAAGAAGGCTTTCTAAGGCCATTGCATTATGGGCATAATCAATCATTAAAGTAAAGTCATCCGATACCTTTACCATCTCAATTCTACCCTTTACCTTTGCATTATTAAGTGCACTTTTTATATTCTCTTCACTAATATTAAAATGAGAACATACAGCAACTGCAGTAAGAGCGTTATAAACACTGAATATGCCTGGCATATTAATGGAGACATTCATACTTAGCTTTCCTTCAATATCAAAGCTTGTTCCAAGTACGCCCTTATCAGAATAAAGCTTAATATTTTTGGCATGATAATCTGCATTCTGCTCTACACCAAATGTTTCAACTCTGCATGTATGTCCATCAAGTATTTTTTCAACGTGCTCTGAATCAGCATTTAAAATACCAACCTTGCACTGTTTAAATAGCATACTTTTACATTCAAGATAATTCTCGAAACTGTCATGCTCATTTGGTCCAATGTGGTCTGGCTCAAGATTTGTGAAAATACCAAGCTCAAACTCTGTTCCAGCTGTTCTCTTCATTAAGAAGCCCTGAGACGATGCTTCCATTACACATATTTCTATTCCAACATCAACCATTCTTCTAAAGTAGTCCTGAAGTACATATGACTCTGGTGTTGTGTTTTTGGCAGGAATTACTTCATCCCCAATAATTGCTTCTATTGTTCCAATAAGTCCAACCTTATATCCAGCATTTTCAAGTATTGATTTAACAAGGTATGTAGTTGTTGTCTTACCTTTAGTACCTGTAATTCCAATTACCTTTAATTCTCTTGTTGGATAGTTAAAATATGCTGCTGACAAAAGAGCAAGCGCTTCTCTTGTATCATCAACCTTAATAACAGTAACATCTGTGTCATCCGGAATTTCAATATCCTTTGAAACAACAATTGCAGAAGCTCCCATATCAAATGCATCATATGCAACTGTGTGAGCATCAAAGTTAGCACCAACTATACATACAAATACACAGCCCTCTTCAATTAATCTGTTGTCGTATACAAGAGATGAAACTTCCTTTTCTCCATCACCATTTAATATTTCGTATTTTAATTCTTTAATTAGCTCTTTTACTTTCATAAGTACTCCCTAATACTAATTTGAAGTGTATCAACACCCATATATGAATTTATATCTGGAGTGTATGCAACTGTAATTGTATCCCTACCAGAAAGATTTGAAAAGACCTCATCGGCATCTCCAAAATACTTTGCTTCAATTATTTTTTCTGGCAAATTATTTACCGCACCAGACTTTAGATTAAAGAAAACCATATTTCTATTCTTTGTAGTCCTTCTGCTTAAAATCTCCAGATTTTTTTGCGCAAACACCGGCCCTGGATTACCATTTCCAAATGGCTCAAGCAGACTTAATTCCTTAACCATGTCCATAGTCACATAGTTAATTGGCATATCTATATCAATGGATAATTTTTCAACAAGATCATCTTCTGTAAGAGTAGAATTTTCATTAAGTAGCTTTCTTAATTCATCTATGTTTTCTACTGGCATTGAAAGTCCTGCCGCCATAGGATGTCCACCAAATTTTGTAAAAAGATGCTTCACCTTTGTAAGCTCTTCAAACATATTATAAGCATCTATTGATCTACCAGAACCCTTCGCGCCGCCTTCTGTAGAAGTAATAACAAGCGTAGGCTTACTAAATCTCTCTCTAATTCTACTAGCTACTAATCCAGCGATTGACTCATGACAGTTTTCAAGAAAAATAACAAGTACTGTATCTTTTGAGTAGTCATGGTTATCTATTCCTTCGGTCACAATGTCTGATGCCTCTTTTATTTTCTGCTCCATCATAGCTTTTCTGACATCATTTGCACTTTTAAGTTCTTTTGCAAGACTAAGTGCAGTATCATTATCGTCTGTAAGTAGCAGTTCAAGTGCCTTATTTGCACTTTCAAGTCGGCCAACAGCATTAACACATGGGCCTAAAACAAAGCCAATAGTGTATGCAGAAATACGCTCCCTTTTTGTCTCAGTAACATCAATCAAAGCTCTTAAGCCAGGAACTGTAGTTCTCTTAAGCATATCTATTCCATGCTTTACTACAATACGGTTTTCGTCTTTAAGCTGCATTATATCTCCAACTGTTGCAAATGCAGCAAGAGTGGTAATATATTCCTTTAAATCAGGTGAAATATTTTTATTTAATTTACCTAGATTATTTATGGCAAGTATAAGCTTATATGCCACCATACCGCCACAAATTCCGGCAAATGGATACGTATCATTTTCCTGATGGGGATCTACAACAGCTATCGCATCTGGAATTATGTAAACCTTTCCGCCATTTATTTCTTCAAAAGGTATTTCATGATGGTCTGTTACAATAACATCTATGCCAAGTTCCTTAGCATATTTCATTTCTGCGCTTGCAGCTATACCATTATCGCATGTAACAATTAAATCAACATTATCTGCCTTTGCCTCATCAATCATAGTAATGTTAATTCCATAACCATCCACTATACGGTCAGGCAATCTATATGAAACATCTGCCCCAAAGAAAGATAAGCTCTTTACTAAAATGGCTGTAGCACATACACCATCAATATCGTAGTCGCCTACAATTCTTATTTTCTTGTTATTTAAAATGGCATCAGAAATAAAAGACGCTGCTTTTTCCATGTCTTTCATAAGAAATGGATTATGCATGTCATCAAGTGTACCGTTTAAATACGCATTTATCTCTTCATCCGTAACAATATCTCTGTTACGAATAACTCTTGCTAAAAACGGAGAAATCCCATACTTTTTTGCTATGGAATCAAAATCTGCACTTTTCCTTAAAAGCATCCATTTTTTCATAATCTCTATAAATGAAAATGGGAGAACCTTAGGGTTCTCCCAATATCTTTTAATATACTATTATTATTTGCTTTCTTTCTTAACAACCTTTGTCTTAAGAATAAACCAGATAGCACATGCAAGACATACTGATGAATATGTACCGCAAAGGATACCTGCCATAAGTGGAAGCGCGAACTCCTTGATTGAACTTACACCAAAGATGTATAAAACGAATACCATGATGAAAGTTGTAAGAGATGTGAAGATGCTTCGTGATAATGTCTGGTTAATACATCCGTTAAGCATTTCCTCTAATGTCTCGCCTCTCTTCATAACTGGAAGGCTTTCACGTACTCTGTCGAAAATAACGATTGTAGCGTTGATTGAGTAACCAACGATTGTAAGCATACATGCAATGAATGTTGAGCCAACTGAGATTCTAACAAATGCATAGAATGCAAGAACTACAAGTACGTCATGTACAAGTGCGATAACTGAACTTGCACCAAATCTCATATCCTTAAATCTGAACCAGATGTAAATAAGCATAAGTACTACAGCTACGAGAACGGCTACAATAGCGTCCTTCTGCATTTCTGAACTTACTGTTGAGCTGATTGTTTCTGCTGTAATCTTTTCTGGGTTAACTGAGAAGCTATCAACCATTGTCTGATTGAACTCTTCACGTTCATTAACTGTTAATGTTCTTGTCTTAAAGATTACTTCGTTTGAACCAGCAACCTTCTGAACCTGAACATTAGCATCGCCTGTAATCTTCTCAATAAGAGGAACTACATCAGCTTCAATTGTATTAAGAGCCATATCATCATTAAATGTAACATTTGTTGATGTACCGCCTAAGAATTCAAGTGAGAAATTAAGAGCTCCCTTTCCACCTGCTTTATTAACACCCATGCATACAAAACCAGCAACGATAACTGCAAGTGATGCTGCAATGAAGATGTTCTTCTTTGAAAGGAAATCAGCCTGCTTACGTTCTTTTGCTTTACCGTAGAACTTAACATCCTTTAAGCCTACAGCATATAAAGCGTTGATAAGAAGCTTTGTAACAACAAGAGCTGTGAACATTGATAAAACAATACCAAGTGCAAGTGTCTGAGCAAATCCAATGATTGAACCGCTTCCTAAGAAGCCAAGCACTGCAGCTGCAATAAGTGTTGTAACGTTACCATCAATGATAGCTGATAAAGCTTTCTTATAACCTGATGCAATAGCTGACTGAACTGACTTACCAAGAGCTAACTCTTCTCTTATACGAGCGAATGTAATAACGTTAGCATCTACCGCCATACCAATTGAAAGGATGATACCGGCAATACCTGGAAGTGTAAGTGTTATTTCGAAAAGATCAAGACAAATGATCATTAATACTACATAGAGAGATAATGCAAGTGATGCTGCAAGACCTGGAATGAAATATACAGCAATCATGAATACACATACAACTGCAAAACCAATTATACCAGCTTTAACACTTGTTGAGATTGCTTCTCCACCAAGCTGAGCACCTACAACGTTTGAACGAAGTTCTTCAAGTTCAAGTTTAAGACCACCGATACGGATTGTTGATGCAAGATTTTCTGCCTCTTCAAAGTTGTCCATACCTGAAATCTGAGCAATACCACCTGTGATTTCTGATCTAACAGAAGGAACTGAAACATCATCGCCATCATAATAAATCATGATTGTGTCGTGATTTACAACAGCTTCTCTTGTTGCATCAGCAAAAGCCTTTGTTCCTTCATCATTAAGTGTAAGCTCAACGATAAACTCATTATTGCCCATATCGTTCTGAATTGTTCCAGCCTGTGCTGTTTTAACACCAGTACCTGAAAGAACGATTGAACCTTCTTTTTCTAAGTCTTCAATAGACTTTGTGAGTTCGTAATCAAGCTTTCCATTTTCTTTATATCCAATAGGAAGATAGTTCTGATTGCCATCTGGATCAAACTCTTTAATAAAGTATAAAGATCCTGGCTTACCAAGTTCTTCAAGAACAGCATTGGCATCATTTACACCTGGGATTTCAATATTAATTCTATTTGTTCCCTCTTTATAAACCTGAGATTCTGTTGAATATCCTTCAACTCTCTTCTGAAGTTTATAAATAGTATCTGCCATATCTTCTGAAGATGGTGTTTCTTCTCCAACGACCTGATATGTAATACTAACACCGCCTGCAAGATCAAGACCAAGATTAATATTTTCAGCTGATCCTGTTCCTTCGGCGCCAACACCGCTTACTACCATAAAAGCACCGCCAATGATAAGTACAAGAGCGAGTACTAATACGATAAATCCATTTCTCTTTTTCATAACTAAAATCTCTCCTTAAATATGCATTACCGCAATAATCTATGATAAATCATAGACTCACTAATGTCAATTTAATCTAATTCCAATGCCTTTAAGGCAATTGCACATTCTACTCTTTTTCTCTGGAGCTTACATCCTATTTCATATGTACCATTAATATCTCCTGAGAAGTTATATGAATTTGCTGCACATCCACCACTACAGTAGAACTTAGCAAAACATGTACTACAGCTCTCTTTTGCATATACATTACAGAGCTTAAATTCATCTCTTATTTCTGTATTTGTAATACCATCATCAACATTTCCAAGTAAGAAATCCTTATTTCCAACAAACTGATGGCATGGATACAAATCACCAGTTGGTGTAACTGCAAGATACTCTGTTCCAGAACCGCATCCAGAAAGTCTCTTTGCTACACATGGACCGCCTGACAAATCAATCATGAAATGGAAGAAATTAAATGCTTTTCCATCTTTTTTTCTCTTAACCATTTCTTTTACTAACTCATCATACTGATTAAGAAGGATTTCAACGTCCTCCTCTTTGATTGCATAATCTTCTGTTGGTTCAGCTACAACTGGTTCAACCGAAATCTGTTCAAAACCAAGGTCTGCAAGATGACAGACATCATTGCAGAAATCAAGATTGTTATGTGTGTATGTTCCTCTTACATAATAGTTTGTCTGATTTCTTGATTCAGCAGCTTTAATAAACTTAGGTACTATTTCATCATAGCTTCCCTGTCCGCCTCTCTTTGGACGCATTAAGTCGTGGATTTCTTTACGTCCATCAATACTTAATACAAGATTACCCATTTCTTTATTAGCGAACTCAAGTATTTCATCATTTAATAAAACACCATTTGTTGTAAGAGTAAATCTGAACTTCTTATTATTTGCTTCTTCAAGACTTCTTCCGTATTCAACAAGCTTCTTTACAACCTCAAAATTCATAAGAGGCTCACCGCCAAAGAAATCAACCTCAAGATTCTTTCTCTCTCCTGAGTTTGCAACAAGAAAATCAAGAGCCTTTTTACCTACTTCATAGCTCATAAGCTCTCTTTTTCCATGATATTCACCCTCTTCTGCAAAACAGTATTTGCATGCAAGGTTACAGTCATGTGCAATATGAAGACAAAGGGCTTTTACAACTGTCTTTCTCTTCTTGAAGTCCATTACGAAATTCTTATATATATCATCAGTAAATAAAGCTTCTGCTTCAATAAGCTCCTTTACTTCATCATATGCTTCTTTTATTTCATCACTGCCATATCCACTTAGCATGAAAGAAAAATATCCTTCAAGCTCGCTAAACTCCTTACAGACAGTATTTTCACCATCCTTTGATTTAAAAGATGATTCGCTTTCCATAGCATCAAGAGCTTTTATCATGTCATATACAATATTATCAACAACATGAACTGAGCCACTCTCAACATCCATTACTATATTTAAATTGTTTGATTTATACTGGTGTATCATTTTTTATCCCTATGCATATAGAAAGCAGCGACAATGCCGCTGCTTACAAATATAGTGTAGTTAATCTATAGATTAGTTCTTTGAATTAGCAATCTGCTCACAGCTCTGGTTACCAACTGTGCAGCTTGTCTTGCATGCTGACTGACAAGATGTCTGGCACTCGCCACATCCGCCCTTCTTCATTGATTCCTTGTAATCTCTTGTAAATAAAGTCTTAACGTGCTTCATTTTATATCCTCCATTTTAAAGCCTTTCGGCATAATCATCATAAACTTGCTAAATTGTACCATACCTGGGCAATAAAGTAAAGTAGAGCCTCTTATGATGACAGATATGCAATAAGTAAAATAAACACAATCACTATTAAAACTGCAATAGCAACTCTTAGTGCAGAAATAGGTGACTTTCCGCCAACCTTACCTGTCTGTCCATTTACCATAAACTGGTATACTTTGCCTTTATATGTAAAGCTTGATATCCAGATTGGAAGCATTAAGTACTTGTAAGTAATATTACTGAAGTTTGTATTTACTCTTACATTTCTGTAAGTATCTGCATTATGTTCAGACATGATTTTGTTTCCAATCATTGACTGAAGCTTACTAGCAATGCTTCTCTTTGCTCTTTCAAAAGCTTCCTTAAGCCCAATTGAATATCTTTCAGCAGCAAATCCTGCAATGTATTCAGGTCTATAGGCTTTGTTATCTTCTGTATTATATGGTTCAATTGAAGCCATTATTGAAGGATCATGCTGTGTTGTGGCACAAACAAGCTCATCATCTATAAAATGTTCAAAGCTTCCTGACGTATTATGCCATTCAGTATATGTTTCCTCCTGTCCATTTCTTTTACGCTTCTTATGATATCCGTATTCACCTGTATATGTGCTACTTGTATCTGTATCAAATGTCCAGTATGGAAGATAAACTCCCTTAAATGCATCTGCTTCAGCTGATTTTTTAGCTTCTGATGGGCAAAACCACTTTCCAGATAACCACTTTTTAAATCTCTCTCCTGCCTGCTTTGCAGTGATTTTAAATGCTACAACACCACCAGGGGCTAATGTTTTAACATCATTTGCTTCCATTACCTGATTTGAACCACAGTATGGACACTCATTTGCAACCTCAAGGGCATCATAAACTGTTGTTGCACCGCATGACTTACAAGTAACTGTTTTTTGAGCTGTACCCCAGTCACAGTTTCCAGTAAATTCAGCTGTTTCAAAATCAAGTTCCTCTGCTTTACTTGATGGGATATCCGCTTCTGGAATATCTTCTGTATAATCACAGTATGGACAGTGAAGTTTTCCAAGAGCTGGATCAAAATCCATTGTGCCTCCGCACTGTGGGCACTTTCTGTCTGTTTCCTGCATTGTTGCAGCTTTATTTAAATCATAATCATCGTATGTTGCATCTCTTCCCATATTATGTCAACCTTTCTAATAATTGGTGAAGAATTTTTTTGTTCTCTCATTCTTTGGATTATCAAAGACATCTTCAGGGGTACCACACTCTGCAATAATACCCTGATCCATAAATATAACCTGATCTGAAACTTCTTTTGCAAAGCTCATCTCATGCGTAACAATAATCATTGTATATTTATTATTTGCAAGTTCTTTAATAACTTTTAAAACTTCTCCTGTAAGCTCAGGATCAAGAGCTGATGTAGGCTCATCAAAGCATAGAATGTCAGGCTTTAAGGCAAGGGCTCTTGCGATTGCAACTCTTTGCTGCTGACCACCTGATAGCTGATGAGGATAGTGATTCATTCTCTCTTTCAGTCCCATTGTTGTAAGAAGCTCTCTTGCGCTTTCGTCTATTTCTGCATAAATAGCATCTTTATTTGTTTTAAAATCAGGACGTTCCTTTGCAAGAAGCTTTCCTGCAAGTGCCACATTCTCAAGGGCTGTATACTGTGGGAAAAGATTAAATGACTGAAATACGAGGCCAAAATGCAGACGTCTTAATCTGAAATCATTGTCAGTAAATGTCTTATTTTTTTCTCCATCAAATAATTCTTCTCCATTTACAATAATCTTTCCCTTATCTGGAATCTCTAAGAAATTAAGACAGCGAAGAAGTGTTGTCTTACCTCCACCAGAGGAACCAATAATTGAAAGTACAGTTCCCTTTTCCATTGTAAATGAAATATCCTTTAATACCGGAGTATTATCAAATTGTTTTGATATATTTTTAACTTCTAAAATTGGCATATTATGTTAACCTATCTGAAATAATTTAACTTCTTTTCTAACGCACCAAGTAAAACTGTTAATAAGCCGCTTGCAATGAGGTAATATACTGCAGTAAAGAATAATGGCCATATTGCTCCAGATATTCCCTGACTTCCCTTTAAGAATGCCTGTCCTGCCCAGATAATTTCCTGAAGGGCAATGATTCTTGCAAGGGATGTATCTTTTACAAGAGTTATTATTTCGTTTGATATTGGTGGAAGAATTTTCTTTATCATTTGTAAAAGTTTTACTTTAAAGAAAATTTGAGACTTCGTCATTCCAAGTACAAGACCTGCCTCATGCTGTCCTTGAGGAATCGCCTGGATTCCACCTCTATATATTTCTGAGAAATAGCACGCATAATTGATTATGAAGGCAACTGCACAGGCGCCAAATCTTCCGCCTTCACCGCCGCCCCATATTGGATTATGAAGTACTAGTCCAGGGAAATAATAAATGATAAGAAGCTGAATCATAAGAGGTGTTCCTCTTATAATCCAAACAAATACCTTAGTAATACTTCTTAGTGTAGTCAGCTTTGACATTGAACCAAATGAAATAATAAGGCCTAGTGGCAAAGCTCCTAGAAGTGTTACGAAAAACAATTTAATTGTCTGTAAAAAACCAACATTTAACGCATTAAATACTATTGGAAACTGTTCTGCAAACATTTTATCTCCGATTATGTATAAATCTGGGCACACAATAAGTGTGCCCATTATTTACATTAATTATTTAATAAGTGCAGCCTGAACGCCATACTGTTCAGCGCATGCTTCCATTGTTCCATCATTAGCTGAAGCCTTGAAGAAATCATTTAACATTGCTGCAAGATCAGAACCCTTTCTGAATCCTACACCATATTCTTCTGAGTTAAGGCCTACTGTATATGTAAGGTCAGCATAGCTTGTTCCCTCACCTACCATTGCTGCTGCCATAAGTGAGTCAATAACTGCTGCATCACTTGTTCCAGCTGCTACTTCCATAAGTGCATCTGCCTGAGCCTTTACAGGTGTGAAGTTTAAGCCAAGAGCTTCAACCTCAGCCTCACCAGCTGAGCCTGCTTCTACAGCAAAATTAAGCTCTGAAAGTGAATCTACAGTCTGATACTTATCTGCAACTGCCTTATTTACGATTACAACCTGTGCATTGTTACAATATGCATTTGAACACTCCATAGCTGACTTAACTTCATCTGTAAGTGTCATACCATTCCATACACAGTCAATTGTCTTACCATCAAGCTCTAATACCTTGTTATCCCAGTCGATTTCTACGAACTCAACGTCAACTCCAAGACTCTTAGCAAAAGCTGCTGCCATATCTGCATCAAATCCAACCCAGTTACCAGCATCATCCTTGTAATCCATTGGTGCGAAATCTGTAATACCAACTACAAGCTTTCCATTTGCCTTAATTGCTGCTGAATCTGAATCTGCAGCTGCCTTATTGCCACATGCTGTAAGTGAAAAACACATAGCAGCTACTAATAAAACTGATATAAATTTTTTCATTTTTTTCTCCTCTTTATCTGCCCTTTTTTGTAGGGCCTTTTTTAAAGCACCTTAGAAATAAACTCTCTTAATCGCTCATTTTCTGGATTATTGAAAAATACATCTGGTGCTTCATCTACCTTTATTTTTCCTTCATCAATAAACACTACTCTGTCTGCTACTTCTTTTGCAAAGCCCATTTCATGTGTAACGATAATCATTGTAATACCTGTTCCAGCAAGTTCCTTAATAATATCAAGAACTTCACCTACCATTTCAGGATCAAGAGCTGATGTAGGCTCATCAAAAAGAATAACATCAGGATCCATAGCAAGAGCTCTTGCAATAGCAACTCTCTGCTTCTGTCCGCCTGATAACTGTGAAGGATATGAATTAGCTTTTTCTTCAAGACCAACCTTTTTAAGAAGCTCTAAACCTCTTTCCTTCGCGTTCTTTTCTGCTTCCTTTTTAAGCTTTGTAGGTGCAAGTGTAATATTATCAAGCACTGTCATATGTGGAAACAGATTAAAATGCTGGAATACCATTGCCATATTCTGACGAAGTTCATTTATATTACAAGTCTTAGCTGTAGTAAGATTACCCTTAAAATAAACTTCTCCACCAGTTGGTTCCTCAAGTCTATTAAGACATCTAAGGAATGTTGACTTACCACCACCTGATGGTCCAATTACAGCAATTACTTCTCCTGCATTTACCTTAATATCCACTCCGTTTAATACATTTAATTTTCCGAAGCTCTTTCTTAAATCCTTTACATCAAAAATGATGTTATTATTAGTTTTCTCCAATTCGAAGTCTCCTTTCTACCATTTTAGCAACTGCAGAAAGTCCACACACCATTATAAGATAAATAATGGCTACTGCCATAAGAGGTAAAAACGCCTCATATGTTCTGCTTCGAATAATATCTCCACCTTTTGTAAGATCCATAAGTCCAATGTATCCGCAGACTGATGTCTCTTTAAGGAGAGTAATAAACTCATTCATAAGTGCTGGCAGTACATTTTTAAACGCCTGTGGAATAATAATAAATCTCATTGTCTGAACATAATTAAATCCAAGACTACGGCCTGCCTCAAACTGTCCATTATCAATTGACATGATTCCCGAACGCATTATTTCTGCAACATATGCTCCAGAGTTAATACCAAAAGTAAGGATAGCAACAAAAAGCTTATTTGTTGAAGATGCCATGATTACATAGAACATAATAAGGAGCTGTACCATTACAGGGGTTCCTCTGAATACTGTTAAATAAATCTGGCAAATATAATTAAGCACTTTTAGCTTGCCATTCTTAGCATACGTAGAGCAGACAATTGCTACAAGCATACCAATTAATGTTCCAAGAATGACAGCAAAAATAGTTATAATAATGGTACTTTTAAGACCATCTGTTAAATAAGTCCATCTGCCATCCTGAATAAAATTTTGATGAAATTTTTCGGAAAATGTCATGTGATAAATCCTTTTTAGTTATTTACTACGCTAAAGTAATGCTGCCCACGCACCTGAGTGCGTGGGAGCCTACTGCATTTTTATTTTCTAACAATAATAACCTGTGTAGCTGTTGTGTATGGGTTTGTGAAGTCGATGTTCTTTAATCTGTCTTCTGTAACTGTCATACCTGCTGCACCTACTGAAACCTTACCTGACTGAACAGCTGTGATGATTGAATCGAATTCCATATCTTCAATTCTAAGCTCCATACCAAGCTTATCAGCAACTGCCTGCATCATAGAAGGGTCAATACCAACTACATCTGTACCTTCATAGTACTCATATGGCTCGAAGTAAGCGTTTGTAGCCATAACAAGTTCACCATTTGATCTGTCAACACCATCTGGTGATACGTAAGGATGCTGTCCTCTTTCCTCACCAATGAAGTTTGAAATGATTGAATCAAGTGTACCATCAGCCTTAAGCTCATCAAGTGCACCATTAATCTTTGCTGTAAGATCTGAATTCTCCTTAGCTACGCAAATAGCGTACTCTTCAAGAGCGAATGGATCGTCAAGAATCTTAAGATCATCATTCTTCTCAACAAATGCCTTTGCTGGCTGTTCATCGATAATTACACAGTCAACCTTTCCTGTCTTAAGAGCCTGAACCGCATCATTACCCTTGTTGTATCTTTCGATTGTTGAACCTTCTGCTTCGTAATCTGAAGCATAAATGTCACCAGTTGTTCCAAGCTGAACACCAATTACTTTTCCTGGAAGATCATCAGCAGAAAATACCTTGTTTTCTGGAGCCTTTGATCCACATCCTGCAAGTGAAACTACTGTCATTGCAAGAGCTGCTACCATAGCAAATTTTTTCATAATTTTTTCCTCCTCATATAAAATTATATACCGTTAGATAATAGCAAAAAAAAGGTGTAAATTCAAGAATTTACACCTTTTCGTATATCTTTCCAATTATTCTTTCATTAATCGGCATAAACACATTTGCAACAGGTCCTACAAGGAATGCACACACAACCGTTCCAATTCCCACCGTTCCTGATAAAAGAAATCCAATTACAACAAATGTTATGTCAACTACTATTCTAATTACGCCAAAGTTCTTTTTACTCTTATCGCTTATTACTACCGCAACTAAATCATTTGGTCCTGTACCACAATCTGACTTAATTACTATAGTCATTCCATACGCAAGTATTACACAGCCTAGAGCTAATGCAATGAATCTTACTACCATAGAGCTATTCTCATTTACAATACCCTTAAGTACTACAGTAAACATATCAATTATTGGACCGCCAAATATCATGCAAAGAACTGTTCCAATTTTTATATATGATTTATCAACTATTAGAAGAACTACTATAATAATAAAACATATAACTACATGCACTCTTCCATGTGTCAAAAAACTCCACCCTGTAGCGCCTTGTATTGTTCTAAATAATCCCTGTATTAGTACATTATATGGATCATTTCCTAAGTTACTCTGAATAAATAATGTGCATCCAAGATGTGCGATAGTTAAACCTATCATTAACACAATTACTTTAACTGTCCATTTCTTTAGATTGAAATCCTTCATTATCTGCCTAATCCTTTAATTTGACTCTTTAATAGCATTTATGTGGTCTTCTCTGTTACTTAAAATGAACATAGTAACAGCTGCGCCTATAATTATAGCATACCCAACAAAACTGAATACATCTGGCATTTCGCCAAGGAAGAAATATCCAAGTGTAGTTGAAAATAATATCATTGTATAGTCATATACTGAAATCTCAGATGCTCTGGCAAGAGCAAATGCTGATGTGATTCCAAACTGACCAACCGTTGCAGAAAGTCCAGCAAATATCATGCAAAACCACTGAAATCCTGTCATTGGTGCAAAATCTCCTATAAACCATGGAAGGCACATAAGAGATGTAAATGCAGAGAAATAAGCAATAATTAAAGGCTTTGGTGCACCCTTTGATGTTGCTATTCTTACATTTGTGTGGGCCATTCCTGCACCTGCTCCACCAAGCATTCCGATAAATGTTGGGAAGCTAAAGCTAAGTCCTGGCTTTAAAATAAATAATGCTCCAATAAACGCTGTTACTACACAGGCAACCTGATAACGTTTTGGAACTTCCTTAATCATAATGTATGAAAAAATAATCGCAAAAAATGGCGACATTTTATTTAACATTGATGCGTCTGCAATTACAAGCTTATCAATAGCATAAAAGTTCGCAATCATGCCAAGACTGCCTGCTATACATCTAATGGCTATATATTTTACTGATGCCTTTGGAGGTATAAAGTTAACCTTCTCTTTTAGCATTACTCCAAGAGCAAAAAACATAGCCACAAAATTTCTAAAAAAACACTTCTGCATTGTAGGCAAGTCGCCTGACATCTTCACAAAAAGGTTCATAAATGCAAACCCAAGCGCAGAAGAAATTAAAAACAATATTGCTTTATTCTTATCTTTCATAACGTTGGACTACGTCCTCCATTTATTTAATATATATTTCCTCGATTATAAATTTGTCGAAAAAAAAGAGCAAGCTCTCGCTTACTCGTTTTCGGGTTGGGCTGTTTAATTAACAGTCGCAGCTGATAGGGGAATCGAACCCCTGTTTCCGCCGTGAGAGGGCGGCGTCTTAACCGCTTGACCAATCAGCCGTACCCGAATATCTTACACTATCATATATTATTATGCAAGTATTTTTTTTACGTGTTTAAATTCCATATTTATGTAAACCAACATCATTCTTTAAATATATCAAATAATGAAATCTGGTTTGACTCTGGAAGGTCTCCTAACAGTCCTAGCTCTGATAACTTATCTACACAAGTCTTACTTACTTTACTACGTTCTCTGAAATCATCCTTAGAACTAAATGGGCCATCCTTACATGCTGCTGCAACACCTGCTGCCGCTGCACCACCAAATCCATCTACTGAACCAATGTGAGGCATAATCTTGCCATCAATGATTTTACAGTAATATGCATCTGCCTTAAAAATATCAAGAGGCCAGAACTCATATCCTCTTGCATACATTTCCTCTACAATACGCATGTCATGAAGAGTATCCTGTTCTTTATTTGTTAATATATCTTCTCTTGCCCTATAATCATCCATGTATCTGTGAAGAACATCTATACCCTGACACATTATTTCATAGTTAAATGCTGTTGCACGAATACTTAAGAACGCAGAATAATATGCTAATGGATAATTTATTTTGTAGTAAGCAATTCGCCATGCCATCATAACGTATGCAGCTGCATGGGCTTTAGGGAACATGTACTTAATCTTTTCACATGACCATACATACCAGTCAGGCACATCATGATTAAGCATATCTTCTTTCCACTCAGGCCACTTATCACACTTACCACCTGCTACCTTACCCTTACGCACATTCTCCATGATTTTAAATGCCGTACCAGGTTCAATTCCCTGATTAATAAGATACGTCATAATATCATCACGAGTACATATTGCAGTAGAAATAGTTGCCTTACCTTGTCTTAACAATTCCTGGGCATTTCCAAGCCATACATCAGTACCATGGGATAATCCTGCAATACGTACAAGATCAGAAAATGCAGTTGGTTTAGCTTCAATAAGCATGCCCATAGCAAAATCTGTACCAAACTCTGGGATACCAAGACATCCAAGCTTACAACCGCTAATATCTTCTGGCTTTATTCCTAGAGCATCTGTATTCATAAATAAAGACATTACATCCTTATCATCAAGCGCAACCTTTGTTGGGTCAGTTCCAGTTAAATCCTGGAGCTTTCTAATCATAGTAGGATCATCGTGTCCTAGAATGTCAAGCTTCAAAAGGTTATGGTCAATTGAGTGGTAATCAAAGTGAGTAGTAATAATATCACTTGTCATATCATTTGCAGGATGCTGAACTGGAGTAAATGAATGTATCTCTTCACCATGTGGCAAAACAATAATTCCACCAGGGTGCTGTCCAGTTGTACGTCTTACTCCTGTACATCCAACAGAAATTCTTGCTATTTCTGAATTACGTTTCTTTAGTCCTCTTTCTTCATAATATGCCTTTACATATCCGAAAGCTGTTTTTTCGGCAACTGTACCTACTGTACCTGCTTTAAATGTATGACCTTCTCCAAAAATCACTTCTGTATATTTGTGGGCTTTAGCCTGATAATCTCCAGAGAAGTTAAGGTCAATATCAGGTTCCTTATCACCATTGAATCCAAGGAATGTTTCAAAAGGAATATCGAATCCATCCTTCTTAAGCATCTCGCCACAATTAGGGCAGACCTTGTCTGGCATATCACAACCACCACGTCCTGCATATGCTCTGACTTCTTCAGATTTGAAATCAGCATAATGACACTTACTACAGTAATAATGCGGAGGAAGCGGATTAACTTCAGTAATTCCAGCCATTGTAGCAACAAACGATGATCCAACAGAACCTCTTGAACCAACTAGATATCCATCCTCATTTGATTTATGAACAAGCTTTTGCGCGATTATATACATAACCGCAAATCCATTTGAAATAATAGAATTAAGCTCTTTTTCAAGTCTTGCTGAAACCTCCACAGGGAGTTCGGGGCCATACTGATTATGAGCAGTTTCATAGCATATTTCAGTAAGTGTTTTGTCTGAATTTTCAATTTCAGGTGGGCACTTATCTGGACGAACTGGCTCAATTTTGTCTATCATGTCACAAATCTTGTTTGTATTTGTAACTACAACTTCAAACGCCTTCTCATATCCAAGATATGAAAATTCCTGAAGCATTTCGTCTGTTGTACGAAGGTATAGTGGAGCCTGATAATCTGCATCATCATACTCCTTACCACCCATAATAATTCTTCTGTATATCTCATCCTGAGGGTCAATGAAATGAGAATCACAAGTAGCACAAACAGGCTTTGATAGCTCCTCTCCAAGAGCCACAATCTTTTTATTTATATTTTCTAAATCTTCCCATGTATTTATGTCTTCAAACTTATCGCTTCTAAGCATGAATTCATTATTCCCAAGAGGCTGTATCTCAAGGAAATCGTAGAATGATGCAATATTTCTTATTTCATCTTCACTTCTGTTATCAACGATTGCTGCATATAGTTCACCCTGCTCACAGGCAGAGCCAACAATTATACCCTTTCTATATTCCATAAGCACAGACTTTGGAATAATAGGGCGAATATGATAATACTCAAGATGAGACATAGATACCATTCTATATAAATTAACTCGTCCCTCTTCAGTAGCTGCAAGTAATATTACATGACGTCTTTTAAGCTTTTTAACTCTGTTCTTTTTTTCTTCTTCACTATTTCCAAGTTCGTTTAGTTCTTTAAGAGTATAAATTTCTCTACCCTTAAGCATTTCAACAAACTTAACAAATATTTCTGCTGTTGCCCCTGCATCATCAACAGCTCTATGGTGATTTTCAAGAGATATATTTAATTCCTTACATACAGCATCAAGCTTAAATTTACTAAGCTGTGGAAGTAAAATTCTTGCCATTGCAACAGTATCTACATATGTGAAGTCATGCTTAATGCAAAGCATATTGCACTTTTCCATAATGAAGCCCATATCAAATCTTGCATTATGAGCTACCATTACTGCTCCATCACAGAATTCAAGAAATTTGGGCATCACTTCAGAAATAAATGGTGCATCAACAACCATTGCATCAGTAATGCTTGTAAGCTGTGTAATACGATATGGAATTGGCTCCTTAGGATTTACAAATGCAGAGAACTTATCTACTATTTCTCCATTTACAACCTTAACTGCACCAATTTCAATAATATTATTTTTAACAGCAGAAAATCCTGTTGTTTCAATATCAAAAACAACAAATGTATCATCTAGCCTCTGCTCTTTTACATTCTCACAGGTCAAAGTAAGATCATCTACAAGATAACCTTCCATTCCGTATATTACTTTAAAATCTGGATTGTCTTTTTCTAATCTCTGATATGCATGAAATGCATCTGTAAAGCCCTGAACTACGCCGTGGTCTGTAATGGCAATAGCCTTATGTCCCCACTTAATTGCGCGTTTAATTAAATCACCAGGTTCAGAAACAGCATCCATATCACTCATCTTTGTATGACAGTGAAGTTCAACTCTTTTTTCTTTAGCTGTATCGTTTCTTACAAATCTGAAGTCTTTTATTTTTTTAACGCTTCTAACTCTTGATATTGCAACATCGCCATCAAAGTCATTAAACTCAGCGACACCTTCTACCATAATAAAAGCGCCTTCTTTAAGCCCTGCAAACAAACGCTCCTGTTCCTCTTCCTTTGGGAACATTGTTACTCCTACTGTATCTGTATAGTCTGTCATTTCAAACTTAACAATAGTAGTACCTTTCTTGCTGACTCTTGTTTCAAACGAAGTAACAACTCCACGAATAACAGCACCACCAAGCTCATCACAGGCATCATAAATAGACATGTATTCAGTTTCAATATCAGGTCCATATAAAACATCTGGATTATCTGATGTTTCAACCCTTCTCCTGTATGTGTTGCCCTTATATCCACCTTTATTAGACTGGAATTTGTTTTGAGTTATGTCAACCGAATTGTTGCTTTGCTGCTTACTATCAGCTTTAGCTTTATTGTCTTTAGCCTCATCCTTATTAACACTTTCTGTATCAGTGGAATCCGTACTTTCAGATACGCTTTCTGCTCTGCTTAATTCTTCAGCACGTCTGCTAATAAGAGAAATCTGTTCTTCAACTTTATGCTTTAGATGTTCATTTCTGATTGTCTCTTCAGGCTTCTTATAGCCTATTTCTATATCAATATTTAAGCCACATCTTTCTGCAAAAATCTTGTCTAATATCTCAAGTAGCTGTGACTCAGCCTTACGCTGAATTGCACCATCTTCAAAAATAATTTTAAGGTCTAAGCCACCATTATATTCAAAATCTGCCTTGGCAAACATTCTTGCCATAACGTGATTGTAATCTCGTAACTCTTCCTCGATACTCTCTTTATATACAGCAAGTAAACTCTCTATCGTATACTGACTAGAAAGTGTGAATTTAGGGATGAATCTAATATCGTTTAGCTTATTATCAAATAGCTGCTTTGCCATCTGTTTACTAATAGACGCAAATTGACTGTATAGGATAATATGGTCGCTATCTACGTAAATTGTCAGGATATCACGCTTTAAGGATGATTTAACCTTTGTAACAATGACACCTTCCATCACATCATCAAGTTCGCTATTTAATTTTAATGGAGCGAAAGTCTCCTTAAACAGCTTTTCCATAGATGATTATTTTCCCCAGTTATCAAGTTCAAATTTTAATGTATTTAATAATTCACTCTCAGGAACCTTTTTAACGATTTCTCCTCGTTTAATTAAAAGGCCTTCGTTCTTACCTCCTGCAATTCCAAGATCAGCTTCCTTTGCTTCACCTGGTCCATTAACAGCACAGCCCATAACAGCAACCTTAATATCAAGGTCATATCCTGCTACCATCTGTTCAACGCTATTAGCAAGAGAAATCATATCAATATTAGTTCTTCCACATGTAGGGCATGATACGACTTCAATTCCACCCTTTCTAAGGCCTAATGTTCTTAATATAAGCTTTGCTGAAACAATTTCTTCAACAGGATCTCCAGTAAGAGACACGCGAATTGTATCACCTATTCCCTGATTTAAAATAATACCAAGTCCTACAGAAGATTTAATATTTCCAGACTTAACAGTTCCAGCTTCAGTAATACCAACATGAAGTGGGTATTTACACTTTGGAGCAATTAATTCATGTGCCTTTACACACATCATTACATCAGATGATTTTATTGATACAACCATATTGTCATAGTCTGCATCTTCAATCATTCTGACTTTATCAAGGGCGCTTTCAACTATACCTTCTGCAGTAACTCCTTTATATTTTTCTACAAGTTCCTTTTCAAGTGAGCCACTATTAACACCAACTCTTATAGGAATATTTCTCTCTTTTGCAACCTTTACAACTGCATTTAAGTTATCGATGCCACCAATATTTCCTGGGTTGATTCTTATCTTATCTGCACCATTCTCCATTGCTGCAATTGCCATCTTATAGTCAAAATGAATGTCCGCAACAAGTGGAATATGTATTTCTTTTTTAATGAGACTAATTGCCTTCGCTGCTTCCTCATTAGGAACAGTACATCTAATAATTTCGCAACCAGCTTCTTCAAGACGTAAAATCTGCTCTACAGTAGCTTTTACATCCCAGGTCTTTGTATTAGTCATTGACTGAATCAATATAGGATTCCCACCACCAATAACCTTGTCTCCAATATGAACTACTTTTGTATTATCTCTATACATAGTTTTCACCTCATAAAATATGTATTTATAGACTTATAAAATCAGCTGTCGTAATGTGCATTTATACAATGCTACAACAAATAATCTACTATGAATTATTGGCAGTGTCAACGAACGCAAATATCACTAAAATAACAGCTGTAGCGCATATTATTCCGCATAAAATCCACATTGTTAGGGGACTTACTTTTATATTATTTTTTTCAAAATTATTTTCATTTTTTGTAAGACTTTCTACTGACAATTCTTTGACTAATGGAGCAGACAATATTGCCTCGCACCTTTTCTCAATAGTTTCTGTTGTAATGTTCCCTGCACTATCCCTTGCTGCTACATATATTCTAAAATCTCCTGCACCATCAGGAATCCACGTGGCACTTTTTTTATCATCTGATAGGGCAATCTTTACGCCATTTACAAATATATCAGTAAAATAATCATCACTATCATTTAAGGAAAAATTAATGGCCCTGTCTTTTTCAAGCATCCCTCTATCATTTAATCCATTTAATATAACTGTGGGTTTAATACTATCTACAATGAAGGCTATCATCTCTTCACTAGTATTTCCTCCCTCATCTGTAGCCACAACCTGCAAAATGTATTTCCCGTCCTTTTTTATATTTAGTGGGCCCGTTTCCTTCCCATTAAGATATGCCTTATAGGTTACATCTGTAAGGTCTACTATGCCATCCTTCAAATTATCTGGAATGATGAAATTCTTCAAAAATTTTCTATCAAATGCACTTAATCTCTCAATAACTGGTGGTGTGTAATCTAAGGTGTATTGATATTTTTTTGTAGAAATATTACCTCCTCCATCTTTTGCTAAAATACTAAGCTCGTATTTTCCTTCTCCCGTTTCTGGAAGATAAAATATACTCTCACTTTTATCCATCTTAAATTTAGGTATCGATACTTTTTCAAAAACACCACCTTTAACCTGCTTTGATAGACTTACATCAATATCTGTATCTTTAAATGTAGCATCTATTACATTAAGTGTGATTGATGGCTCTTTGTTTAGAGTAACTTTATCCTTTACATATTCGTTATTAAATAAAATGTCTATTTCTGGCGCCGTTTTATCTATTGTAAAATTAACGGTTCTCTCTGATTCATTTAAAGAAGAATCCTTTGCTTTTACTGATACTGAATATTCACCATCCCTATCAAAAACATATACGTTTTTATTATTTTTAGCCCCTACAGAATATCCCCCAAGAGGCAATTCAATTTTTGAACCATCATTATGTTTAAATGCTTTTATATCAACGTTCATTCCATCATAGAATAACTCCTTAACTCCGACTGAAAGATTAACTGTTCCATTTTGTATTTTTGTAAAATCAGCACCTTCAAATACTATTTCAGGCGATGATTTATCAATACCAAAGCTATATTCCTTCATATCAGATTCGTTTCCAAAATTATCGTAAGCATACATTCTTACATAATATGCGCCCTCTTTTGAGTATGTCCTTCTATCACTAAAACCATTTGATTTACATTCATTTAGAAAGCACTCTTCAACTGATTCATTTCCATTTGTATCGATGAAGTCACACCGATACCACACATTAACAAAGGTATCATCTGATGCAGTTAAATAGGCAGTAACATTTTCACCATATATTTTATTATCCTCTACACCACCTATTGCTGCTTCTGGTGCTTTTTCATCAACTAAAAAGCTTATCTGTAACGTCGAAATGTTTCCTGCATTATCTTCTACTTCTACTGTAAATTCACCTTTGCTTTTAGCATTGTTAAATACTGATTTTGAAACTATATGATCATAATTAGCTACACAGCCTTTTTCTGATAAATTAACTGAATCAATTATTTTTTCATCTGAGACAATAGAAAACCTTCTAATACCTGCCTCTTTATCTTCTGTAAAAATGTGTATGAAATCATCATCTTCTACATAGCTTATTTCTGATGGGACATCATCAACTGCTATCCTGAAAACATCTGATTCATGCCTCTTCTCATTTTTCCCAACAATGTGTTCCTTACCATCATCATCTAAATAATAAACAGTTACATACATGATCTTAGTAAAAATAAGTGCCTCTGTATTTTCAGCCAATTCTTTATTTAATAAATACTCTCCATTTTCTAATTCTTCATATGCAGGAAACTGACCATTGACTGCTTTTGAATACCCATAAAAATAATTAGTACGGTTCTTGTATTCTATGTTTTCATCTATTGTCGTATTACAAAGCACCTGTTCAGCTAAAGCATTTATTTCATCATTCTCCGCTGTCTCGTCAGAATTATGTAAACTAAATCTAATGTCATTATTTGTATAAAATATAGAATCTTTTTTAATAAGGAGTGGCATATCATTTTTAGTCACTAAAACATCAAGATAATGTAATTCAAGCTCATCCGCATAAACTGTTGCATCTAAAATAACAGTCATTAAAATCATAGTAACTAATAAGAATAATCTTTTTATTCTACTCATCTAAGTCTAGCCTTCCCCTTTCCAATAATAACCTCTCTTTTAATCTGCTCTTTTGCAATTTCTCTTTTCTCATCTCCTTTAACTTTAGATAGAATTCTCATAAATTCATCTTCATAGAGATATACAAAAATAAGACCTAAGTGCGCATATAAAGTTCCGTACTCATTTAACAAATCATTCATGTTAAGACTCCACATTTTCTTATTCAGCATCACAAGTCTAATAGCAACTGGAACCTTCTTTTTCTCATCCTCTCCTGTAATAATATTTTTAACCGGTTTTTCAGCATAAATAATTACAACAAAGAATAGGGCAAATAATATTGCAAGAAGTAAAAACGCAAAGATACATGACAACATAACAGCAATAAACGTGCTGTCATATTTAAGCTTTGGCACATAATTACTTTCAACACTTCCATCTAGAAGACTCTCATCAATATCTAAATTAGTTTCATCCTTTTCTATTGATTCAGCTGTGATATCCTTTTTTTCGTTATTCTCTTTCTTAATCGCATTATCTTTATCGATTTTCTCCTGCGTAGTCACATATTCAGATGAGTTATCTTTAATGCTATCAAACAATGATTTTTTCTTTTCATCAGATATCTTTGATGGCTTATTTTTATCATTCGTATTCTTACTTACGCTTCCAGTCTGACCAGGCTTTGTATTACTATCAGGTGATGCCGTCGCTATATCTATTGGAACAAAAACTGGCTTTGGATCTTCTGTATACTGTTCCTTTTGATTTGATACTACACTTACTGGACTTTCTTTATCATGACCATTATTATTTGGAGAACTATTTGGAATGTTATGAGGTGTCTGATTCGGAGTCGTTCCTGTTACTGATGTCTTATCAATTTCACTCACTGGATTGTTTGGTACTTCTGTAACAGATGGTGTAACTACTGGAGGATCATTATTAACTTCTTCCTGTGGTGGGTTCTGTCCAGGATTTTGGACACTACTTTGTGCTATACTTATTCTAGCTACATGAGAGTTATTGTTTTCATCGAATTTATAAGGGAGCTGGTTATTTTTATCATAAGTCACTGGAAGTATTTCAAAGTAGCTTCCCTTTGACCGATTGACATTTGTAATTGATATGCTATTATCTGCTCCTATTACTACATTCATTCCATTAGCCTGAGTGCCATTTTTAAGTGGGGTAAATACAGCGTCTCCCTCGTATTTAATTTTGTATTCAACCCTTTTTGTATATGAATTAAACTTAGGATTTAATGTTACAGACTCTCCATCTTCTACTGATACAGATGGGAATTCTGTACACACACCTCTGTAATCATAAAACTCAAACCCACCTGCACTTGCGCTCATAGCAATACTATCTTTTCCGCATACAGAACATCTTTCAGATGGCAGCATAATGTCACAAGATATTATTTCATTGTGATAATCAGCTCCATATAAATCGATTACAGGAGTCCATATACTATGCCCTCTGTCATTTCCATAGAAAATCTCTGTGACATTTTTGTTATATAAATCTTTGAATTTTATGTTGTAATATGTGCCTCTTGAAAATGTAGGTTTCTGACAGTAACATGCATCGCACCAGAAACTATACTCCATTCTGAATGCATCTATATTTGTAAAGTCCACCTCAAAATTTCTAATTCGCTGTGGCTCCACTGAACTTTCTCCTGCGATAAAGGCATTGTATGATACATATACTACGCAGTCTTCTCTTGAAGAACTATTACTTTGCTCAACAACTATTGGTCTTGAAATTACCATCGCTTTTACATCACAAACAGTAATAAGCATCAAGAGTACACAACACATTAATCCTGCTATTAATTTTAATAATTTTTTATTCATCCCTTCTCCTTTTCTGAATTATGTTAACTAGTTCCTCATTTTTTCTTTGCTTATCTTTATCAGATATTATTTTGTTATAATCCTTAAATCGTTCTATACTTTTTGATATTCTTTCTTCGTCCATATCAAATCGTGTCATTTCATTACATATATCAAGCAGAAATTCTGCATCAGGATACTTCTCAAAATTAACCTTTTCAAAATATCTTTTTGCGTTTGAATAATCTCTTTGAACTTCAAAAAAATTCCTTGCAACCTCATATGTAAAAGCTTCCTTCGTTTCATCATCAAGGAAATTTCCATCAAGATAACCACAAATAATGCGAATACCTTCCCTTGTATACTCACCATTCTCTACATGGGCTGAGCTTAGCTCTATCATATCTTTAGCTGCAGTCTGATATTTATTTTTACTATCATCTCTTTTTATGAGATACGTTGTAACACTTACAACACTTAAGGAAATAACTACCGCAAGAAGCAATACTTTATATAGCTTTATTTTCCCTACAATATTTGCTAACCGATTTTCAACTTCATAAAGTTCTGGTCGTTTTTCTTTTTCAACTTGAATACAGTCAAGAATTAAAGATTTAATTTGTTTATTTATTCCTGGATTCTTTTTGACTAATTTGATTTGCTTATAATGATTTGAATCAGGATTTGAACCAGTAAGTAACGAATAGAATGTTACTCCAAATGAATATATATCTGTTTTCTCATCTAGAATCTCGCCCTTAACATACTGTTCAGGTGCAGCATATCCAGCTGTCCCATAGCACCTTGATTTTAATGTAATACTTTGAGCGATTCCAAAATCTATTACTTTTATGGAGCCATCTTTCGTAATCATAATGTTAGATGGCTTCATATCAAGATATAAAATCGGTGGGCTTTCAGAATGAAGAAACTTAAGAGCACGTATTAGCTCCATGGCATATTTTACTGCTACACTTTCACTAAGCCCCTGGCCTTTAGATATTATTTTATCAAGGGATGTCCCCTCAATATAATCACTAACTATGTAATAATACCCTTCCTCTATCCATGCATCAGTAATTTTTGGAAACAAATAATAATCAAGCGTCTTTAATGTATTAATTTCGCTCTCAATAAGCCGTAAATTATCATTGCAGCACTTTATTTTCTTAACCGCCCATAGCTTATTTATATGATTATCTACACACAAATAGACTCTGGACATGCCTCCGCTGCCAAGACTTCCTTTAACAATATAACGATCATGTAAAACAGTATCCATATAGCTCCTGTCTGCATGTCTTTGTTAATAATGTTGGATTTTAAGTGAAATGAAAAAACTGTGCTTAATCATATTATTACAGCACAGTTCTTTTTGTCAATAAACTTTATTTTAATGTGGTTTACATAAATATTTTTCTTATATCGTTGTACATTACAAAAACCATAAGTAGAAGTAATAAAACAACTCCAATAAAACTTATCATACCTTCAACTTCACGGTTAACAGGCTTCTTTCTTATAGCTTCAATGAAAAGGAATATAAGCTTTCCACCATCCAGTGCAGGGAATGGAAGTAAATTCATTACTCCAAGGTTTGCAGTTATTAAAATGGCAAAATCAAGTAATGAATAAATTACAACCCTGATTCCATAACCTGATGCTTCGTCATATACATCAGATACCATATTTGCAACGCCTACAGGACCAGATAAATCATTTACAGAAACAATACCTGTAAATAACATCTTAATACTCTGAACAGAGAGCTTAATCCAGTATCTTACATTGGCATAACTGTATTTTATTGTTTCAAGAGCTGTAGGCTTAGTATCTCCTGCTGAGAATGTAATACCTATCATCATTCTCTTATAATCCTCATCATACTTTGGAACTACAGTTGTATGATAGGTTTTTCCAGCTCTTTTATATACTACTTCTACAGGCTCTCCATTGTTGTACATAGTAGCGAAAGTGATTTCTCCATACATATAAACCTTCGCACCATCAAATCGAGTAATAAGATCTCCAGGTTGTAAACCTGCTTCTTCAGCAGGAGAACCTTTAGTTACTTCAACAACCGTTGTACCTGTATAACCTGTTGCTCCTATTACAAATAGTGAACACACAAACGCTAATAAAAAATTAAAGAAAGGGCCAGCAAAAATAGTCGCAATTCTTGCCCATACATTTGCTGATAAATAAGAATTAGTTGATGGATCCTCAACATCTTCTTCATTTCCAAACACACAGGCACCGCCAAAAGGAAATGCCTTCACTGAGAAAAGTGTTTCACCTTTCTGCTTTTTCCAAATAGTAGGTCCAATACCAATAAAAAATTCTTTTGCTACTATTCCATTCATTCTTGCAATCAGATAATGACCAGTTTCATGAACAAGCACGATAACACAAATCATAATGATTGCTAGTACATATTTTAAAATCATATAAATCTCTCTTTTATTTTAATTCTGACATCATTCTCAACGCCAAGAATTTCATTAATATCAGGATTCTTGATTACGCTATGGCTATCCATTGCGTTCTCGATAATATTATATATATCAAGGAATCCAATCTTTTTATCAAGGAATGCTGCTACAGCTTCCTCATTTGCTGCATTGAATACTGTTGGCATACTTCCGCCTGCCTTTGCTGCATCAAGGGCAAGTCTTAATCCTCTAAACGTATCCATATCAGGCTTTTCAAATGTCATTTCCTTTAAATCAAAGAAATTGACTCTCTTAGTATCAAGTGGCACTCTGTCTGGATAGAATAGTGCATACTGTATAGGCAACTTCATATCAGGCATACCAAGCTCTGCAATAATTGCTCCGTCTACATATTCAACCATTGAATGGATGATACTTTGTGGATGTATAACAACTTCTATATCATCATAATCAACATC
Organism: Lachnospiraceae bacterium; assembly: GCA_030531435.1. Lineage (GTDB taxonomy): Bacteria > Bacillota > Clostridia > Lachnospirales > Lachnospiraceae > UBA2868. The sequence continues at coordinate 16,013 of JAUNNN010000006.1, read as the reverse complement.
AAATAACCACTTGGCCTCCATAACTTCAAGACCTTTGTTTACTAAGGATGCTGAATCTATTGTAATCTTTCTTCCCATTGCCCAGTTAGGATGTTTAAGAGCATCCTCAACAGTCATTGTCTTAAGGTCATCATATGATTTTCCTCTAAATGGTCCGCCTGATGCAGTAAGAAGAATTTTTGAAATTCTCTTTTTATTTTCTCCATTCATTGACTGGAAAATTGCACTGTGTTCTGAATCAACAGGAAGTAATGCCACATTCTTTTCCTTAATAAGTGGCATAATAATATGACCTGCTGTAACTAGTGTTTCCTTATTTGCAAGAGCAATGTCTTTTCCAGCATTAATTGCTGCAATCGTAGGTTTAATACCTATCATACCTACCATAGAAGTAACAACTGTATCTGTTCCTTCGTATCTTGCAGCCTCTATCATACCTTCCATACCAGAAAGTACTTTTACATTTATGTCAGAAACTTTAACCTTAAGTTCTTCTGCTTTATTTTTATCAAATAAAACAGCAACCTCTGGTTTAAATTCACGTATCTGTTTTTCAATTAAATCAACATTTGACCCAGCTGCTAAAACCTTTACACAAAGCTCATTACTGTTTGCTCTTACTATATCAAGAGTCTGTGTACCAATTGAGCCTGTTGAGCCAAGAACTGCCAAATTTTTCATTAAAATATCCTCTTATTTTAAAAATAAGCCAGAAGCAGAGTTGCTACAATATATACAACTGGCGCCGAATAAATCATACTGTCCATTCTGTCAATTATTCCACCATGACCTGGAATCAAATTGCCATAATCTTTTATTTCATGCTCTCTTTTTATTCCAGATGCAAATAAATCACCTATCTGGGATACTATGGACGCGAAGAAACAAAGAATCATTAGCTGAACTGTATACCCTGGTTTATAAAGTATTTTATCAAGTACTACAAGTCCTAAAAGGAACGCTACAAATACTGAGCCTAATATTCCACCAATAGAACCTTCTATTGATTTTTTAGGACTAAGCACAGGTGCCAATCTGTGCTTTCCAAATTTTACTCCAACAAAATATGCAAAAACATCGCATACAGAAGAACCAATTAACATCGCAAAGAAATAAATACGTCCTTCTCCTGGCATAATTCTAACAAGAAGAACAAACGACATCATTACTGTGCAGTATATAAATCCAAATAATCCATTATAAAGCTCTGAAACTTTATACTTAGGATATGAAAAAACGTAAATAGCTATTAATACTACAGCTACTATAATTAGCACATATCTAAGACTAATGTTGTCTCCTTTATAAGCGATATATAAATAATAAATTACAGTTAAAATAAATGCCGCAAAATACATAGGTGTTTTTAGCATATCTTTTACTGTAATTTCTTTATTACTTGTAGCTTTGTAATATTCAAAAAGTCCTATTAGTGAACATGCAAAAACTAACAGGTATAGATACAACCCACCTATTAACCCTGAAGATATGAGTACTGCCGCTATAATTATTCCACTAATTACTCTCTGCTTCACCTTGACTCTCCTTGTTATTTGCTTAGCTGTTCATCCGTCTTTCCAAAGCGTCTATTTCTACTATTAAATGCCTCTACAGCCTTTTCCAATTCTTCCTTAGAAAAATCAGGCCAGTGAACATCTGCAAAATAGAACTCCGAATATGCAAGCTGCCATAAAAGGAAGTTTGATAATCTTTCTTCCCCAGAAGTTCTTATAAGTAAATCAGGATCAGGTAATTCAGCAGTATCAAGATATGACTCAAATAATTCCTTAGTAATTTCCTGATTTTCTATTTTCCCTGAGGCAATGTCATTCTTTATGGAATTCATTGCACGAAGCATTTCATCCTGACTTCCATAGTTAAGTGCAACAGTAAAATTAAGCCCGTCATTTTTTGCTGACATCTCTTCAAGCTCTTTAATTGAATCCTGAAGATCCTGATCAAGCCTTGTCTTATCACCAATAATTCTGACGCGCATTTTATTTTTATTTGCTGTCTTTACACATGTTTTTAAATAATTTCTAAGAAGCTTCATAAGGGCTTCAACTTCATCATCAGGTCTATTCCAGTTTTCAGTAGAAAACGCGTAAACTGTGAGATATTTAATTCCCATCTTATAAGCTTCTTCACATATTATTTCAACATTCTTGGCACCCTGAACATGGCCATAATTTCTAGGCATACCTTTTGATTTAGCCCATCTTCCATTTCCGTCAAGAATAATTGCTACATGATTTGGAACATTCATCTTTTATCCTCACAAATAATAGTTGGTTCCTGCCAACTGACAAGAACCAAATTATTATGAATTATACTGTTAAGATTTCTTTTGATTTTGAATCAACAAGTTCATCAATCTTCTTTACAAACTGATCTGTAATTTTCTGAAGCTCGTCTTCAAGCTGCTTGATTTCATCCTCTGAAATATCATCGCTCTTTGCTAACTTCTTGAATGCATCATTACCATCTCTTCTGATGTTTCTAATTGCAACCTTATCGTTTTCACCTTTTTTCTTAACATCCTTAACGAGCTCTTTACGTCTCTCCTCTGTTAACTCAGGGAATACAAGTCTGATTACTGAACCATCATTTGTTGGGTTAATTCCGATATCTGACATCTGAATTGCTTTTTCGATTTCTTTAAGTAATGACTTTTCCCATGGCTGAATAACGATAATTCTTGGTTCTGGAACTGATAAGTTACCAACCTGCTGAATAGGTGTTGGAGTTCCATAATAATCAACCTTAACTTTATCAAGAACATGAGGATTTGCTCTTCCTGCTCTTACTGATGCAAATTCTGACTCTAAGTGGTCAAGTGTCTTCTGCATTTTGTCATTGTATTCTTTAATTCTCTCGTTCATACCTAATCTCCTGTGATTTAAACTGTAACCTTTGTTCCATTAAAGTTGCCATTTATTGTATTAATAATGCTGTCTTTCTCATTAAGTGAGAATACATACATTGGCATTTTATTTTCCATTGCAAGAATTGATGCAGCAAGGTCTACAACCTGAAGCTTCTTCTCAATTACTTCTTCGATTGATATTTCATCAAATTTCTTTGCATTAGGGTTTGATTTTGGATCTGAATCATATACACCATCAATTGCCTTTGCAAGTAATACGCCTTCAGCTTCAACCTCAATGGCTCTTAATAAAACACCTGTATCTGTTGAGAAATAAGGATGTCCTGTACCTCCTGCAAAGAATACTACCATTCCCTTTGAGAAATACTTATTAGCTCTATCCTTTGAGAAAAGCTTAGTGAAGCTTCCACATTCAAATGGAGTTAATATATTTGTCATCATTCCAACAGATCTAAATATTTCAGAAACGTATATGCAGTTCATAATTGTTGCAAGCATTCCAATCTGATCTGCCTTAGTACGATCAATATTTTCGCTTGTACGACCTCTCCAGAAGTTACCACCGCCAATAACGATTCCTACTTCTGTTCCGGCGTCAACAATTGTCTTAACCTGAAGAGCTACCTTTCTAACAGTTTCTTCATCAAAACCTGTCTTTTTTTCACCGGCTAAAGCCTCACCACTAAGTTTAAGTAATACTCTTTTCATATTCATCTCCAGAATCTTTTATCATGTATAAAATTACCCGTATATAAAACGAATAAATCACTTTATATACGGGATATACTAATCATTATTTAGAAGCTTTTGTTGCCTTTGCTGGCTTTTCTTCACCAAAGAAGCTCATTGGGCTTACATCAGCATAGCACTGTGAACAAAGACCTTCGATAACAGCACCATTATTAATCTGAATTGATTTTGACTTAATGTTACCCATAATGATTGCAGTTGAATCAAGAATAACTGGACCCTGAACATCGATGTCACCCTTAACAGCGCCTGCAAGAACTGCAGCTGTTGCTGTAACATTACCTCTTACTACGGAGCTCTGTCCAATCTTAACTGAACCATTACATTTGATTTCACCAACAATCTTAGCGCCATCAGCAAATACTTCTTCAGCAACTGAGTTACCTTCAACAGTACCTGTAATATCAAGCTTACCTTCGATTGTAATATTTCCTTTAACTGTACCCTTAATATCAAGAGAACCTTCTGATTTAATATCACCAGAAACTTCCATACCCTCAATGATAATACCAGTTTCCATTGTCTTTAAATTCTTAACTGTATTGATAGGCTGTTCTGCAACAACATCTGGCTCTCCAAAAATTGGAGCCATTGGAATTTTCTGCTCTTCTGGAATAACAGGTTCTGGAGCAAATACAGGCTCAACTACTGGTGTTGGTGCAGGTGCTGGAGCTGGTGCAGGTGCAACTGGCTCTACTACTGGTGCCTGCTCCTGAGCTGGCTCTGCTGCCATTATGCTATCAATATTATTAAGCATGCTAGCAAGCTCATCCTGTCCGATTGTGCTTTCTGCTACTGGCTCAGCCACTGGCTCTGCTACTGGAGCTACTGGTGCTTCTGCTTCTGGCATAAGCTCGTTAACTGCCTGTGATAAATCCTCTTTGAAATCCTTGAAAAAACTCATTAAAACTTCCTCCTAATATTAATTACATCGCAAATGGTTGATGATATTCTATTGTATTTTCATCGATTGGAAGTATTTCAACTCCCATCTCAAGAAACTTCTCAATTACTGTTGGAAGTGCATCAACAGTTGTATCTTTTTCAGGTAAGTCATGCATTAATACAATGGCATCTTCCTGATTTGAACTTCCATTAATTATGTTCCTTATTATGGAATCTGCAGGAATACCATATGTTGAAGTAGTATCTCCTGATACAACATTCCAGTCATAATATTTGATTCCTCTTGAATCAAGTATATCGGCAAACTGCGAAACTGGAGTCTTGCTCACAGTATTTGAAGCCCCACCTGGAAATCTGTATATCTTTGACAGAACACCAGTCTGTTCGTATATATATGCCTGAATTCTGTCTAAATCGTAGATGAATGCATCTTCGTTTGCATATACTTCGCTATACCTATGTGTATACGAATGCATTCCTATCTGATGGCCTTCATCAACAATTCTTTTATATAATGGTGTAAGAGTGTCTGATTCTTTTCCATTTACAAAGAACGTTCCCTTAACTCCATATTCTTTCAATATATCAAGTATCTTTGCTGTATTACTGCTTGGTCCATCATCAAATGTTAGATATACTCTTTTTAAGGTAATATCTGCATTTTCTTCTGCAGTAACTTCCTCCAAAACATCTTCGTCATCATCCACTAAAATCTCTTCTTTAACTTCATCTACTTCATCGAGATCCTCATTAACAACTGTGGCTGATACTATATCATTACTGGATGGTTCTGATGCATTTGCTACAACATAAGTCGTATCCATATTTACAACTGAATACTGTTCTCTCTTAAGTGAGAGCTCATTTATTTGCTGTTCCATCTTATTCATTTTTACAAATAAGAGAACACACAAAACTGTTGGAAGCAATATTGCAATAAAAACTAATCCAATTAAAACCCTTTTAATTCGGCGCACCCTGGTACTCCTGTCTATACTCCCCGTACTGGACGCCTTATTCACTTTACGGTTTCCTTTCTTATTAAGTTTTGAAAGATCACGTCGGTAACATATAAGCATACGCATTCCGACCAACATATAATAACACAAAGTATCATAAGAATAAATGCTTTTTTACTGTAACAAGTGTTATTTCTTCTGCGCACAAAACTTGACTTTTTCCCCCTATTTTAATAATATTTCTCTATGTAATTATTGGTAATATTTATTCGTAAAGGAGTGAACTTTTTTTGGATACCGAAGGTGCCATACAACTTATAATTTTAGTAATACTTTTATTCGCATCTGCATTCTTTTCTTCTGCAGAAACAGCTCTTACAGCCGTAAATAAAGTTAGATTACAGGCTATTCTTGATGAGAAGGGTGACAAGCGTGCATCTATTGCGCTTAAAATGCTTGAGAACCGTTCAATGATGCTCAGTGCAATTCTCATAATGAATAATATAATAAATCTGTCTGCCTCAGCCCTTACTACTACTATGGCAATAAAAATGTTTGGCAGCATGTATATTGCAGTCGCTACAGGCGTTCTTACTTTTGTACTTATTATCGTAGGCGAAATCACACCTAAAAACATTGCCACAATAAAAAGCGAGGAATTAAGTCTTTCATATGCTCGTACAGTTTATTTATTTGTAAAAATACTTACTCCTGTTGTAATCGTGATTGATAAGCTTTCTTCAGTAATCATTCGAATGTTTGGTGTTGATCCAAGTGAGTCAAGAGCCGCTATAACAGAATACGAACTTCGTTCTATTGTTGAAACAAGCCACGAAGATGGAGTTATTGAATCTGAAGAGCGAGAAATGATTAACAACGTGGTTGATTTTGGTGATTCATGCGCCAAGGATGTTATGATTCCACGTATTGAAATGTCATCAGTAAATGTTGATGCAACATATGATGAATTAAAAGAAATATTCTTTGAGAAGAAATACACAAGACTTCCAGTATATGAAGAGTCTACTGACAATATCGTCGGAGTTCTTAATATGAAGGATTTCCTCTTCTATGAGAATTACGATGGATTTAATATTCGTTCTCTTATGAGAGAGCCAAACTTCACTTTTGAATACAAGAAAACATCTGACCTTCTTGTTGAAATGAGACAGAATTCTTTAAGTATGATTTTTGTACTTGATGAATACGGAACAACTGTTGGTCTTGTAACCTTAGAAGATCTTCTTGAAGAAATTGTTGGAGAAATCAGAGACGAATATGATGATGACGAAGACGACCTTATCCAGCAAATAAATGATCGTGAATATATTGTTGATGGTTCAATGAAACTTGATGATATAAATAATGCTATTGGAACAGAATTTGAATCAGAAGAATATGATTCAATTGGCGGTCTTATAATTGAAAAGCTCGAGCATATACCCGAGCCTTCAGAATCCGTCACACTTGATGATGGAATTATATTAAGTGTTTTATCAATGGATAAAACTCATATTGAAAAAGTTAAAGTATTTCTTCCTGAAGAAACAACTACTGATGAGGAACCTACTGAGGATCAGTAAGTTCAAGTTCCTCAAATGAATTACCAGGATACTCATCTGGCTGTTCAGATGCAAACAGTTTTTTACCTGTAGCATCATAGAAACCGACTTTATTTTTACTTGGCAGTGTAAACTCTACACTGCCATTTTTAAATTTAGAACTTCCTGCAGGTGTAGAGCTTAAAAACTCACTAATGCCCTCATTATATTCGCCAATTTCAGCATTTGCTGTATATTTCTTATGAAAATCCTCAAGCATCTTTTTATCAAGAGGATCTGGGTCCTTTTCATCTTTAACTGCTGCTTCTATAACCTTTGAATATTCATAGTTATCATAGAAAAATTCTCTAGTGAGTCTTGAGTTATAAATAAATGCCTTAAACTCTTCTTCGTAGAATTCGTGTAAATCTTCATTTCCAGCTTCAAAAACTACGATGCATGGAATAGACCAGTCTACAACATCACCTTTATCTGCTGCTGATTCACTAGCATATCCAAGGGTATTTGCCATAACAGGAATATAGAAGTCCATGAAAACTGTATTTCCCTGTCTTGATACTACATTGTATGTATATATGCACGCCTCATGGTCCGCAGCCATAGCAGCATAAGTTGTATCTTCACCAATTCCTGCATAATCTCCGATTTCTCCAGTTAATTTCTTTGTATAGTTATCAGAGACTTTCTTTAAGACACCTTCCATACTTTCATCAATAGGCTTCTTCTCTTTGAATTCAACCTTCTTTATATCCTTGTAGCTTGCCTTAATAAGAGCTTCAAGATATGGCTGTACACCATCATATGCGTAATATGTCTTGTAGCCAATTACATCTCTTTCATTACTTCTTGATTTTCCATTCTCTGAATCTCTAAACCAGAAATCCTGAGGAGAAATGTATGTAAACTTTACACTATTATCTTCATTAGATGCCATAAAGGTAAGAACTTCAGGATATTTAGTTGAATACTTTCCATAATCAATATCAAATCCGATAGAAACAAAATCCTCTGGACAGACAGTTGTGAAAACCACTGTTCCAGCATCATCAGTTACACTATGAACATCATAATAAAGGCCCTTGTCATCCTTTACAGTTCTGTTATCGTTTGACTTGTTTTCTGGTTTAACAGCTGTATCATTTGTGATAACATCATCAGTATTTAAACCAATGGTTTTTTCTTCCTCTTCTACCACTTCTTCTGGCTCAGCACTTGTTTCAGCTACTTCCTCAACTACCTCTTCAGGTTTTTCAGTCTTGGCTCTTTCTTCTGCTGATGAAACATATACTACAAGCACTACAATAAGAGCAACTAAAAGAGCAAATATTGCCACAATCGCAGCAATAATTCCCGTTCTCTTTTTAGCAGACTCCTTTTCTGTCTGTATTGACTGTTCCATATTTGGTGGATAGAGTGATATATTTTCCTCTAGTGACACGTCTGTTCCGCATCCAATACAAGTATTCTGAGTATCCTCAAGAAGCATTCCACATTTTTTGCAATATTTCATAACGACTAATCCTCATCTGGAAATTCTATTCCATCATCCATAATAGCTAACATTATATCTACAAGCTTTGGATCAAACTGTGTTCCTCTGCCCTTTTCAATTTCGCTTCTTACAACGTCTTCTGGAAGACGCTTTCTATATGCTCTGTCACTAGTCATAGCATCATAGGCATCTGCAATTCCTACAATACGTGCACAAAGAGGTATTTCCTCTCCCTTAAGGCCTTCCATATATCCTCTTCCATCATATCTTTCATGATGATACTTAGCACCCTTATCTACGTCCTTAACAAGAGATACTTCCTTAAGAATATTCGCCCCCATTGATGTATGTGACTTCATAATTGCAAATTCTTCATCTGTAAGCTTTGCTGGCTTATTTAGTATTGCATCTGGAATACCAATTTTACCAATATCATGCAAAAGCGCCAAACGATAAATCTCATTTATTTCATCATCTGTAAATGTGCCAAGCCTCTCAGCTATCTCACGGGAGAACTTTGCAACTCTTGCAGAATGCTGTCTTGTATAAACGTCTTTAGCATCAACAGCCTTTGTGATAGCCATAATAGCTTGGAAAGTAAGCTCCTCAACCTCTTTTGCTTTAACTTCCACCATCTCTTCAAGAGAATTACGATATAAAGAAAGCTCAATCTGTGTAGCTACTCTTGCACGCATAATGTCTGGTATAAATGGCTTCATAATGAAGTCAACTGCGCCTAATTTAAAACCTTTTACTTCATTCTCCTTATCTGCATGAGCTGTAAGGAAAATAACAGGTATTGCATCAAACCGGGCATCACTACGTATTTTCTGTATAGTCTCGAATCCACTCATTCCTGGCATTTCAATATCAAGAAGGATAAGGTCTGGTATTATTTTTTCAAGGGCTGCTATTGCTGCCTCTCCTGATTTAACAGGAACAACTTTATATATATCTGACAAAACCTCCATTGCGTATTGAAGATTGCTTGGCGTATCATCAATAACCATTATGACTTTCTTTGTTTCCATCATTTACCTCTTACCTTTTTTACATAAGTGCTCATGTTTTATAGTTTCATCAATATCTGTTTCAAATGAACAATTCTTTGGAACAATAAACTTTAATTTCTTTGGAACTATTTCCATTTCATAGCTATCTGCTTTATATAATTCTCCATCAGAATTTAATACCATTGGCTTTCCATCTGTACGTCTGACAGATACCTTTTTACCTCTTAAAAGAACTATATCATCTGGATTTGTTTCAGGCAGTGTTCCATGCATAAATCCAAATAAATACTTGAAATATTTATGCATTGGAGTTTTTTTCAGAAGCATAATATTGGCATATCCGTCTCTACAGTCAATACCCTTTTTAATTGGAAAATAACCTCCACCAAGACATACGCTGTTACCTGTATAAATAACTGTATATGAGCCTGAATAATCCACTCCGTCTACGTCTATTTCGTAATTCACAGGAGCTGAAAAAGGTATGCTAAACACCGCTCCAAGCGTATACAGTATACCTGGGCTTATCACTCCTATTGGCTTAATTCCTGATGCAAATTCCTCAATCTTTGCTGGAATACCAACAGATGAGAAAAGAAGCTCATTACCTGACCTATCGCCATTTATTGTGCATCTCATAAAATCAATGTAATAAGGCTCACCTTCAATGACTCTGTTTATATCTTCAAATAAGACTCTGTCTTTTCCGAAATTTTTAAGGAAATCATTTGTTGTACCACATGGATAATAACCAATTTCTACATGATCAAAATCCTGTTCTTCCATAGCATCAATTGAATTTGAAAGGGTACCAGAGCCACCACATATAAATACACGAACTGGTTCATCATCAAAGATATCAAGTATTCTCTTTACTAAAGAACGCTCCTGCCCAGCCTCCTCTGTATTAAACAGAATGTACTGAATATCTGATCTGTATCCAAGCTCTCTTTGAATTATTTCCGTTCTGTCTATTGTGCCAGCTACCGGATTTACAATAAAAACATTTACCATACTATATTTCCAAATATATTTCCTTCAAAATATTTGTTGCATCATCAAAATCAAATAACTCAGCTGCATCATTAGCCATTTTAATCTTCTTGATAACATCTTCGCTAAAGTCGCCCTTTAGGAGTTCTCCAATAAGCTCTGTAGCTGTTCTTGTTTCAAAATTCTCAAATGCTTCACAGCATCTTGCAATTATATCTTTTGTCTCTTCAGCGCTAAGACTGATTCTTTCTACTTCTTCATCTTTATGTACTAAAGATAACTTTTCATTTAATTCATCTACAAATGCTGAGTACTCTTTCATGAATTCATCATGGTTCTCTTTAACAAAGTCATAATTTCCATCTTTTGAATTCATCTCAAGTGCATATGCAAGTTCACCAAGCTCCATGGCGCCAATACTTCTTGATGAACTCTTAACCCCGTGAACCTCGATTCCATAGTTTTGCATATCTTTTTCTGCATATGTGCTTTCAAGTCTTGCCTTAATTGTGTTAAAGGATTTAACATAGATATCCATTACGCCAATAAGCATATCGATATCATTTGTACAGAACGAAAGGGCTTTATCAATATCTATAGCTTTAACTTCGCTTAATGCCTTGTACCTCTCATCATTTTTGATACCATAGATTTCCTGCTCATCTTCTACTATGTTGTTATCCTTATCAATCTGTTTTTCTTTAGGAATCCATGATCTCATAACTCTGCCTAATACCTTTATATCTATAGGCTTTGTCATATAATCACTGAATCCATTTGATAAGAACATATCACTTACACCTTTGATTGCATTAGCAGTTAATGCAACAATTGGCACATCCTTATAGTAAGCATTTGGCTTTTCTCTAATTATCTTAACAAGCTCTACACCATCCATTTCTGGCATCATATGATCAACAAATACTATATCGAAGTTCTTATCAGCACTTAGTATTTCCAGAGCCTGTTTACCACTTGATCCTGTAACGACTTCAACTTTATACTGACCCATAAGGCCCTTAGCTACCATAAGGTTAGCCTCGTTATCATCTATTACTAGAACTCTTGCTGTTGGTGCAATGAATTTTGATATTTCAACCTTCTCAGTATAGAATCCCTTTAATGCTCCAGTCTTTGATAATGAAACAAAGTCTTCGTCATATCCTGCTTCAGTCTCAACAGTAGAATCAAAGTCTGTAACCTTTTGCTCAATTGTAAATGAGAAAGTAGAGCCTTCTCCATAGGTACTCTTTACACTAATAGAACCATTCATTGCTTTTACAAGGCGTTCTGTAATTGTAAGTCCAATACCAGTTCCCTCAATCTTATGATTTCTTTCCATATCAATCTGCTGGAAAGCGCCAAAGAGTTTACCCATATCTTCCTCTTTGATTCCAATACCAGTATCAGTGACCTTTCCCTTGAAGAGAATCTTGTCATCTGAGAGCTTCTCATAATCAAGAATTAGCTTAATATTGCCGCTTTCAGAATATTTGACTGAATTAGTCAAGAAGTTCAACATTATCTGCTGTACACGTACATCATCACCAAACAGCTCTGTTGGCATGTCTTTCTTTATAATAATTTCAAATTCTAGAGGCTTATTTCCGATTCGAACATCAATAGTATTCTGTATACCGTTAAGCTGTGATAAAAGATTATATTTTTGTTCAACAAGCTCCATCTTTCCAGCTTCGATTTTTGAGAAATCAAGAATATCATTAATTATTGACAAGAGATTTTCTGATGAGACCTTAATTGTATTAAGGTATTCGAGCTGCTCTGCATTCATATCAGTCTGTAAGAGCAAGTCTGACATACCACAGATAGCATTCATAGGTGTTCTGATTTCATGAGACATATTTGCAAGAAAATCAGATTTTGCCTTAACTGCAGCCTTTGCGTCTTTACGCTTCATTTCAACAATTTTCAAAAGTTCTTCATTACTTTTAGCCTTTAATTCGTTGGAATTTACCATCATCTCAGAAACACTTACTGCATAAACAATAGCAACAAGTGTAACAATCATCACAACAAATGGCATAAGTTCATCTGTATCAAACTGAAGGCGTCCATCCACTACAAATAACTGGCATATTTTTACTAATAATATTACTTCTATAGTTCTCTCCATTGCCTTTCTTGAATGCAATAGAGTAAGAGCACAAGTAACAAGCAATGCCAGTATATTAATTGACATTGCATTAACCCTTAAACTATAGAAAAATGAAATAGCAAAGAAGGACAACCCATAAATAGTTGCCTTTCTTTCTCTATCAATCTTATCGTCTAAGAAAAAGATATAAAGCATCACAAAAATGGAAACCAAAATTAATGATCTGAAAAAATACGCTCTTCCTCTAGTAGAAACAAATACTACATAAATAGAGAAAAACGCATAAATCAGAAACAAAAAATGATTTATTTTTGCTTCATATTTTTGCATCATTTCCTAAACTCCGTGCAATAAAAATCCTTTATATTATTTATATCGTATCCTTCAGAAACAAGCTGTTCCTTCTGGAACTTTTTATTTTTATTCATCTGGGAAACAAGTACAACAGCACCCTTCTTTCTAAGCTCTGTTGCTTCTTTCATAACTTCACAGATTTTATCTTTATCAGCACCCTTTTCAATTAGGAATGCATATTTCTCACCGCTTGTAGGAACAGTGAAATTATTATCCATAAGGATTGTAATAATTCTTTCAAATCCAATTGAAAATCCACAGGCACAAGTCTTATTTCCTGTAAATTTACCAATCATCTCATCGTATCTACCGCCACCAGCGACAGAACTTCCGAATTCATCCATTCCAATTTCAAAAATAGTACCTGTATAATATGACATTCCTCTAACAAGAGTTGGGTCAAATGTTATATTAAAATCAGTTGCCTTAATAGCAGAAGCAGCTTCTATAATTGTTTCAAGACTTTCTACTGTCTCAGAAGGCAAATGGTCTGATAATGTTTCCTTAAGATATTCAATACCAGCAATATCTCCTGTAACGTTTTCATAAAGATCCATGTATTTTGATACACATTCGCTATCGTATCCGTTAGCAATTAAATCTTCTCTTACGCCATCTACGCCAATCTTGTCCATCTTATCAAGAATGATAAATACATTATCGTAATCGGCCTCATTAAATCCAGCATAGCTTGCCATTGCCTTAAGCATTTTTCTATCATTAATACGAACAGTAAAATTCTTAAAATTAAGTCTTGATAATAATGTAGTTGTAGCTGTAATAAGCTCTATTTCTGCAAGATAGCTTGCATCACCTAAAATATCAATATCGCACTGAACGAACTGTCTGAAACGGCCTTTCTGTGGTCTGTCCGCACGCCAAACTGGGCCCATCTGAAGTGCCTTAAATGGTGATGGTAATTCGTTAGCATGAGCTGAATAATATCTAGATAGTGGGACTGTTAAGTCATAACGTAATCCTGAATCAACAAGGTCAGCCTCGCTTCCAGCTGTTTCAAGATTAAGCTTTTCACCACGCTTTAAAATTTTAAAAATAAGCTTCTCATTTTCTCCGCCCTGCTTTGAGCAAAGATTTTCTATAGATTCAACTGCTGGTGTCTCTATTGACTGAAATCCGAAACCTCCATATACTTCCTTAACAAGGCCTGTAACATAGTCACGAATCTGCATTTCAGCAGGCATAATATCTTTCATTCCGGTTGTTGGTTTCTTAACCATTTGATTTTCTCCTCTTCATTAATAAGCATACTTTCCTAACATTAAATTATATTTCTGTTATCCAATAAAGTCAATGTAAGTTTACTTTTGTTTGTGCCATAGATGTAACAAAAGAGGCCTAGTTTAAAAACTAGACCTCTTCTACATCAAATCCCTTTTTTAGTTTGTTACTTTTTCAAAATAAGATGCCGGATGCTTGCATATTGGACATACAAAATCTACTGGAATCTCATCCCCCACATATACGTAGCCGCATACTTTACATTTCCACATTGCCTGACCCTCTACTGTTTCAGCCTGAGTTTCAGTCTGTGGCTTTATTTTAGAAAAATAGTACGCATAAGTTGCTGATGGAATATCATTAAATATCCCGGAATCAGTAATTGAAGCAATAAATAGGAAATGGCTTCCTAAATCTACCTGTTTAACAACATCCGCCGATATATAAGCATTAGTCCCAGCTGTAATAGCCAGAGTACCATTTAATTCTCTTGTGCAGTCTACATAGTTTGCAAACTTGTCTACACTTCTGCCAGATTGAAATCCAAAATGCTTAACTATATCAAAAGTGGCATTTTCATTAAGAATTGACACAGTGAACTTTTTTGTATCTGCTATCATCTCACATGTCAAACTTGCTTTATTTAAAGCTACACCTATTTTTAATGGTTCTGATGTAAGCTGAACCACAGTATTAGTCATACAGCCATTATCATGTCCATCCTTATTTGTTGTAATAACAAATAATCCATAGGTTAGTTTATTTAATATTTTCTGATCCATTTTGTCGCCTCCCTTTGTGTTATAAAGCAAAAACTTTATAACATTATATCTGTACGAGACAGTGCTCATACAGTCCAAAGAGGAGCCAACTTAATTGGATTTATTGTGTTATGTCAACCAGTGTATCCCAGCTTTTGACCACTATTTATTCTCGTAGTACATGCTGAACAATTCTTCCATACTTGCAAAATTTATCGGCTTAGACAAATAATTATCAAATCCACACTCTAACAATTCTTCTCTTACGCCAGATATTGCGTTGGCTGTTAATGCGATTATTTTACACTTGCCACCCTTTTTATAATAATCCGACAATTCTCTTATATGGTTCATAGCTTCAATACCATCCATTACTGGCATCATCTGATCCATAAGAATAATATCAAAGTTCTCATTTTTACACATCTCAATGGCATCTTCACCACCACTTACAGTAGTTACGTCCATCTCATATTTATTAAGGGCACGGGATACAACCTTTAAGTTAACATTATTGTCATCAACAGCTAACACCTTTACTCCCTTAAACTTAACGTCTCCTATTGATGATTGCGCCTTTGGTTTATTATCTCCTGATGTGAGCTTTCCAATTGGTGTTTTATCTATTATCTTCTGTGGAACTGTAATTATAAAGGTTGAACCTTCACCATATACACTTTCAACAGAAATATTTCCATGCATTAAATCTAGGAATCCCTTTACTATGGCAAGACCTAGACCTGTTCCTTCTATGTTCGCGTTTTTCCTACTATCAACTCTTAGAAATGTCTCAAACAGTTTTGGAAGATCTTCTTCCTTTATTCCAATACCTGTATCCTTAATATAGAATTTTAATGTTGCTACATTTTCTTCTATTGAATCAACCGCACATTTAAGACTGACTGTTCCCTGCCTTGTATACTTAACTGCATTATTAAGTATATTAACTAGAATGCCTCTTATTCTTACACGATCACCATA
>JAUNNN010000087.1 GCA_030531435.1 Lachnospiraceae bacterium | reverse complement strand
AATATCCATATGTTCTCTCATTTAGTGTGAAAAAGCTCATAAGTGGATGGCGCATAAGCACTAATACTATGCCAAGGCAAGCAGTTAAAATTACAACCATAAATGTAAGAATAACTGAATCCTTCTTTGCCTTCTTTAAATTACTGCATCCAAGCTCTTTTCCAATAATAACAGTTCCGCCAGAAGCAAGTCCGTAGCATACAGTCGTAAATAAATCACGAATTGTTGTAGCAACACTTGAAGCTGCCACTATATCATTATTCATATGCCCAAGTATTATGGAATAACTCGAGAACGCTAGAGTCCATGCAAGATCATTTACAAGGGCTGGGCATGCATACTTAATAAAATCATTTAAAAGGACTTTATGATGTCCAAATAAAAGCTTAAAGCTTGCTTTAAAATCTTTTCCAAATAAATAATCTATTAAACAAATCACTAACTCAATTATTCTTGAAATTGTTGTAGCAATGGCAACACCAATTACTCCAAGCTTTGGTGCACCAAACAGTCCAAAGATAAAGATAGCATTAAGACATACATTTAAAACAAGAGTAATTGTGGAAATTACTGTGCTCTTAGTAGCCTTCTCAATTGATCTTAATGTACACTGATAAGCCTGCGAAAAGCTCATAAGAACATATGAAATACCAATTGTTCTTAAGTAATCTGTTCCAATGTTTATAAGCGTAGCATCATTTGTATATAACCCCATTAAGTTTTTAGGGAAAAATACACAGGCTACAGAAACTATACCCGTTACAACAAGACTAATTTTGAAAGCTATACCAAGTATTGCCTGAATTGCTCTTTTGTCGCCTTTGCCCCAGTACTGTGAATTCATCAAAGTCTCTGCTGAGTTTATTCCAAAGAAGAATCCCCACAAAATAAACATATACTGGTTCGCAAGCGATACTGCAGAAAGCTCATCCTGTCCTACATATCCAAGCATCAGAATATCCACTGAATTTACAAGTGCTGCTAATAAATTCTGAACAGCCATTGGTATAACCAATGTGGCAAGCGACTTGTATAACTCTATTCTTTCTGGTCTTTCTGCTACGAAATTAGAATATTTCTCTTTTATATTACTCATAAAACCTAACCAAATATGCCAAAGTCAAGCTGCTTATAATTCCATACAGCTTTTCCAATTCCATATTTATCAAATACTTTATTGATATCTGTGAACCAACGTTTCTTACTTTCTTCATCAGCTCTATCAATTACACCATACTCACCGCAGTAAAGCATTACGTCCTGCTCTTCTGCATATTTAATTGCTTCAGCAAATAATCTTTCATAATAATCGATGTTAAAGCCATCTTCCCCAATTGCCCAGTTTGTGAAATGGAAGTTTTCTCCAAACATATCACACTTCTCGTTATACTCTTTTAATTCAACTGGATATGGCACTCTTAAATCCTCAGGCATCCCTTCAATCCAGTATGCTCCCTGATGAGTAAATAAAAGTGGCTCATAGCAATGGAAATTGTAAATAATATTTTCATCAAATGGTTTAACAATATGCTTAACTGTAAGAACAGAATTGTTCCAGTAGCTACCAATAAGGAGCTTAACATCCTTTGAATGCTTTCTAATTGTATTGACTGTTCTTTCAGCGATTTTCATCCAAGGTGCATTATCACTTTCTTCAACAACTTCATTTAAAAGCTCAAATGCAAGCATTTCATGATACTTAGCATATCTCTTTGCAAGCTCATCCCAAAGAGATATGAACATATCAATGTACTTATCATTACGGAAGAATTCTGCAACCTCCTGACCATCATCAAAGCTATATCCCAGAGTTTTGTGAAGGTCTAAAACCATATTAAGATTATTATTCTTTGCCCATATGATGCAGTTATCAATATATTTAAAATTAGCCTCTATAAAGCTTCCATCATCCTTCTGAACAAGATTATAATCTATGGGTAATCTAACATGATCATATCCAGCTTCTGCAATCTTTTTTATATCATCTTCTGAAATAAAGCTTTCATAATGTGAAATCGTATGTTCACACTGAGAAACCCATCCACCAAGATTTATTCCATTTAAATATCCATTCCACTTTTTCATATAAAATACCTCCGAATATTAATTCAATATCAGAAAACTAATTATAACAAATAAGTTTACTTAAAAACATACTGATAATAACTTAATTTACGAAAAAATCCCACCCAGAAAACTCTGGATGGGATTAAATAACATATTTATATAAGTAGGTCATTGAGGACAGACGTCACTGCCAAAATTACCTGTCCCCTAGTGTCCCATAAAATCCTCGACCTCTTTGCGGGATGGCATAACTCTCAAGGCACCCTTTTTTGTTGTTATAAGAGATGCTGCTGCATTTGCAAAGCCAAGCATCCCCATTAGCTGTTTCTCATTCAAATCATCAATGCCATTTTCAACTACTGTGTTGAGGGTACAGGCCATAAATGTATCTCCTGCCCCAGTTGTCTCAATAGTGTTATCCTGTAAATAAG
>JAUNNN010000086.1 GCA_030531435.1 Lachnospiraceae bacterium | reverse complement strand
TCTGTTCCAGCTATAAATAAATTCATATAATCAATCCATTTCTATTAATTTTATCTAAGTATATATTACCAAACACCATATTTATAGTAGCTTTATATAAAAATACTTACACAATTTTGGATCCTTATCTTCACGAACAAACTCCAATTCGTATCCTAATTTTTTATAAAATTCTGGAGCCTGAAAACCAAATGTTGTTAAGGTAATCTTGTTATATCCTTTGCCAGCATATGCTTCCTCAACAGCTTTAACTAACTTTGAACCAACTTTTAATCTTCTGTACTTCTCATCAATAATTAAGTCTCCTATGTGAACTTCATTATAATAAGCACGCCCTGTGATAGCTCCGATAATCTCTTCATTTTCTTCCGCTACAAAACAATACTCTTCAAAATTCAGTTCCACACAACACTTAATTGCATAATCAGTAAATTCTTTGTTAATAAAATCTCCAACCTTTTCATTTGTTTCATCAATCTTTTTAATAATCATTTTATCAACCTTCTTTCAACGCTAAAAATAAGAGTTTTATAGGACTATTGTGTCCCACCAGTTTCTTTAAAAACAATCGTCCTCAAGTTCAAACTCATGAGGATCAAAGAATGAACTATTTTTATTCAATAAATTAGTGAACTCTTCCTTTGTCATATGCTCTGTAAAAGAGATATTACATTCGATTCTTAAATCGAGGCCATCATTCCTGTCTGTTAATGTCATTGTTCCTTTAAGAGGAATATCCTCAAGAGCAATTCCATGTTCATGACACTTGTTGTAAGTCTCATCATAAAAACTATATAAAAGATCATATAATTCGTCAGTTGAATATTCTATATTTCCATTTTTGCCTTCAAACTCCCACATATGTAATACAAAATCACCACTGACACCCATGATACTGTAAAAAGTATGTTTTAAGCTGTCTACATAGATCCATCCCATATCCACAAAATATCTATATGCGTCATTACGAATTGCATATTTACTTTGTGTAAATCTTCTTTCTCCATAGCCTGGGTCTAATGAAGTTTTTTCTTCTTTTTCATCAGCACTTACAAGTAAATCTCCTCCAAATTTATCTAAATATACTTTGAAGCATCCGCCATCAACATACCCTAATCTTCTTGAAGAGGATACAAAAGCTGTTCTGCTATCCTTAAATGGATCCTCGTTTGCTATTTCATCAACAGAAGTCATTACACTTTCAATAGATTCCGTGATATTTTTACTATCGATCACATAGTAATATATACCATCAGCCTCTTTTTCTATTCCTTCATAACTATCTAAAAAAGCTATAAATTCATCAACCTTGTCCTGCATAACAGGGCGATACTTTTCTACGGCTTCTGTAATAGCTTCCTTAATCTCTTTTGTTTTTACTCTACCATTTAAATCCATATGATACAGTTCTTCATCACAGCATTCATAGGTAATATAATATGCATCATTTTCCCTGATATATTTACAGTACTCTGGATTACTCATAAGCGCTTTATCCATTAGCACCCCTTCTTCAACATAATCATCAATAAGTTCCTCATCGGAGAATGGATTGATACATATAGTTAAAACAGGTGCCGTAGTATCAAATTCAGCCTTACCAATTGCAACATCCTCATTGCCCTTACCATATACAAAATCACCTACCGGTAGATCTTCACTTGTCAGTGTACGCATTAATTCATTATAGTATGTATAGGCCCTTCTGTTGTAATAAGCCTCTCTCTTCTGTTCATCTGTTAGTTCCTTTCCACAACCAGATAGAGATGTAACCATTACACATAATGAAATTAGACAAATAAAATATTTCTTAATCATATTCTCCATAACTTCCGATTCGTTATCCCATAAAAAAGGAATGCACCGGAACAGGCTCCACATACTTCCCCTTTTCTCATTCCACTATGATGTATGTCCAAACTTTTTCGAGTATTCGGATTGACAATCAAGCCATAATATAGTATCGTCCTACTATAAAGAAATGGGTTTTTTGTCGTGTACAGCCTTATGGCTCAATCGGGTTGCTCGTTTCTTTTTTGTATCCAGAATGTCATACAAATATAATCTTTCATCTTCAGAATGTCTGACAATCAACGATGCTTGAAACACATTATATCTTTCTATATCTCCAGATTCATCATATACAGGTAATGCAAATCGTGAATCATATCGATACCAACCATACTTGGCATTTCTCCAATGTTTTTCCTCATTATTCTCACGAAAATGTTTACCAACAGCTATTTCTATTAGTTCAGGTATTCCCTGTGCAGCATTAGCTTTCGCCTTTGCATTTGCACTTTTTATACTATGAGTATATTTTGAACCAGAATATTCATTTGGCAAATCTGAGCCAATATAAATTACATCTCCTGTTGCAGCAATGGTATAGAATTCTCCAACATATTCTTTTAAGTAAGATTTAACATCTTTCCATTCTACAGAACGTTTTCCCTTAAATACAATATCATTAATCATAACAATATTGTTAAAAATTTCATGAGCTGTCACAGTTTTGCTCTTACTCGCTGTCACAAA
>JAUNNN010000005.1 GCA_030531435.1 Lachnospiraceae bacterium | reverse complement strand
TGTGTGCCATGTTATATATGGAGTTGTTAATTATATTATTTAATCAAGAAAATTGTAATTTTATCTATTTAAGTTTACCAATGATATTTTTATATTACTGATATTTTTACATCAAAGACAAGGGTGGAAAGAACACTGCCTTTATCTTTATTATATAATTATTACTTGTATTATTGTAATTATTTACGACAAAAGATAATTCTATATATGTAAAAGGAAGTAGCCTAAATGACAGGCTACTTCTTTATTTTATCGGTAATTCAGCTTTTCCTTTCTAAATAAACCACTTGGGTTACGATAGGTTACATTTTGGGTTACGATTTGATTTTTGCATTAAAAAAAGTCCGGTAATATCGGACTTTCTAGCAGGGGTAAAACATGCCCTTTGGCATGTTTTTGATATCAAAAAAACTCGAGCAATGCTCGAGTTTTCTCACAGGGGATGAGAGAATCGAACTCCCACCAAAGGTTTTGGAGACCCCTATCATACCATTTGACCAATCCCCTACATATCATATTAAAAATGATACATAAAGCTAGTGGCAAAACCACCTTAATATTTATAGCATACGAGTGTAGTACTGTCAAATGAAATTTCAAAATAAGATTGAACAAAAATTGTGAAATTGATATGATAATAGATATGGTAAAGCCAATGAACATTGGGGGATTAATATGGAAATTATACCGGTATTTCAGGAGTATATATTCTCAATAATGAATCACAAAATGCGTGCAATTGTTGAGCATACAGGAAGTGAGAGACAGTTAAGCTACTACTTTGACGATAAACTTGTAGCAAATAAGACTATTCCTGGTGGTGAATATTATACAGATGATGACTGCATTTGCGAAGTCGTGGATGATTATCGTAAAAATCATACAGGCGTATATGCTGATATCTTTAACAGACATATTGATAAAGTATATCTTGAGGAAAAATTATTAGATGTCAGACTTGTTAATTTTGGCATTGTTATAAAGGCAAAAGTTAGAGTCGTTAAGGACTTTTACGAAGTTGAGTTAGCTACAGAGGATGGAGATAACCAATTTACAGGTAGATTTAAAGCATCAGATTTTCCTGAAGTTCTGGAAAAAATGAGATTATTTACTAATACATTAGAAGGTGTAAGCGCAGAACTTGCGCAAAATATTAGTATACTGTCAAATGATAAAATCGAAGAAATCATTAAATGGCAGGAATAGACTGTAAATACAATTTTTAAATATATTCATATTGTGGAGGAAAGAATATGAGACTTGTAACAAGGTCAGATTTTGATGGATTGGTTTGTGGAGCCCTTCTTTTAGAGGCAGGTGTTATTGATAGCTGGAAATTTGCTCATCCAAAGGATTTGCAGGATGGATTAGTTCCTGTTGATGAAAATGACTGTTTAGCAAATGTTCCATATGTTGAAGGTTGTGGATTGTGGTTTGACCACCATTCAAGTGAATTTGAACGTAACCAGCTTGAAGGCAAATATAAAGGCGAAAGTCGTGTGACTCCATCATGTGCACGTATTATTTATGAATACTATGGTGGAAAAGAAAAGTTCCCACAGTATGACGAAATAATGGAAGCTGTAGATAAGGTTGATTCAGGCGACTTAACTATAGATGATGTTATGAATCCAGAAGGATGGATACTTATTGGATTTCTTATGGATCCAAGAACAGGACTTGGAAGATGGCGTCAGTTCACGATTTCAAACTATCAGCTTATGGAAAAGCTTCTTGTTGCATGTAGCAGAAATACAACAGATGAGATTTTAGCAATGTCTGATGTTCAGGAACGTATTGAAGTATACATGGAGCAGACTGAAAAGTTTAAAGAAATGGTTCTTGCTCATTCACGTACAGAGGGAAACGTACTCATTACAGATTTAAGAGGAGTTGATCCTATCTATACATGTAATAGATTTATGGTTTACAGCATGTACCCAGAGCAGAATATCTCTGCATGGATTGTAAGTGGACGTGGTGGAGAAGGCTGTTCTGCAGCAGTTGGATACAGCATATTAAATAAAACATCAGACGTGAATGTTGGAAGCCTGATGCTTAAGTACAATGGTGGAGGACATAAAAAGGTTGGAACATGCCAGTTCTCGCCAGCAAACATGGATACAGATTTGCCAAAAATGCTTGAAGAATTATGCCAGATGGCAAATGCATAGTTACTGATATAAAATGGGACATTTCTCTTATGAGAAGTGTCCTTCTTTATCTATTGCAATAGGGTAGGAAATCTGTGATAATGGGTAAGGTCGAATGGTAAAGATAAACATAGTGGGTTAGTGTGTCTATGAAAAAACGTTTAGAAAGACAATTTATTGTTTTTACAATAATTATTATTGCTCTTGTTGCAGTATACACGCTGTATTTTATGCATAGCGATGGAGTTGTCACTAAGAGTGTCCCTTTTGGAGATAATGGTCTATGGATGAAGAGGGGTATTTCTGCTCATATTGCACCGAGAGGCGGAGAAACTGATACATGGCATAAAACCATGGAAATAGACGGAGAAGAATTAAAGTACAAAGGAAGCGTATATGAAGCTCACATCACAAGCAATGGAATGGGTACGATTGATGAGTGGAATTTACGCGTTAATATAAACAGCCATATATTTATTAATAATGCATGGTGTGGTGAATTGGAAATATTCCAAAAGAGTACAGGACTGACTCAGACTTTGGATCTTCGTAATGTAACTGTTGATGATGTAACACTTAAAAGGTGTACATATGATAGTGAAATGTTAATAGAGCTTGAGCCAGGTGATTATTTTATTTATCACCCAAGCCAGAGTAGCGGAGAAACACCTCTTACTGAAGGTCAGCAGATTAATATAGGATTTATTATTTATTCTGATAATCCAGATACACTATTTAATTTTGATGACTGCGTAATTGAGTATTCAGTAATTCCTGAAATGGAAAGTATGCCTGAATACTATGTAATAATTGTACTTATTGGATTATGCGTACTAATGTGTGCATATTTCATGATTACTCTCCTTCAGGGAATGCGTACAAATTCCTTATATGAAAGAGAAAAGCAGATGGTTCATGAAACCATGTCTACTTTCGTGGGATTTGTTGATGCAAAGGATCCATATACTGCTGGACATTCTGAAAGAGTAGCTATTTATACAAGGATTCTCGCAGAAAAACTTGGGTATCATGAGGATGATGCACTGCAGGCGTACTACTGTGGATTGCTTCATGATGCTGGAAAAATATCAGTATCAGAGCTTGTATTAAATAAGCCTGGAAAGCTTGATAAGGAAGAGTTTGAAGCGATAAAGAACCATACTGTAAAAGGTTATGACATACTTAAGAATTTAGGTACGGTTAAAATGGCAGCAACAGCTGCAAGAAGTCATCATGAGAGATATGATGGCACAGGTTATCCAGATGGGCTAAAGGGTGAAGAAATACCTGAAATAGCCCGTATTATATGTGTTGTGGATGCTTTTGATGCTATGAATTCAAATAGAATATATAGAACAGCACTACAGAGGGAAGAGATTGTTTCTCAGTTAGAAATTCATAAAGGTACTCAATTTGATCCTAAGATAGCGGATGCTTTTTTACAGCTTCTTAGCGATGGAATAATAGATAGAGTGAATTAATTTTTTAAGAAGGAATAAAAAATGAAGATTATAATTGTTGGTTGCGGTAAGGTTGGTCTTAACCTTGCAGAGCAGCTTACATCAGAAAAACACAATGTAGTAGTAATTGACAATAATTACAAGAAGCTTCGTAAAGTAACAGATTCAATAGATGTAATGTGTATTGAAGGTGATGGAATTATTTCAGCGACTTTAGATGAAGCAGGAATAAAGGATGCTGATTTACTTATAGCAACTACAGAATCTGATGAGAAAAATGTTCTTTGCTGTCTTGTAGCAAAGAAAGCTGGTAATTGTCAGACAATTGCTCGTATAAGAAACCCTAAATACACTAAGGAAATTCGTAATATTAAGGATGAACTTAACCTGG
Organism: Lachnospiraceae bacterium; assembly: GCA_030531435.1. Taxonomy (GTDB): domain Bacteria; phylum Bacillota; class Clostridia; order Lachnospirales; family Lachnospiraceae; genus UBA2868. The sequence continues at coordinate 59,381 of JAUNNN010000005.1, read as the reverse complement.
CTATGATTCTTAATCCAGATCATGCAGCAGCATCTGAAATAGCTAGACTTATAAGATACCCTTCATCAGTTAAAAAGAGCGATACTTTCGCAAAGGGTAGAGTTGATATGCTCACAGTTGAAATCCCTAAGGAGTCTATCCTTGATGGATGTAAAATTAAGGAGCTTCATCGTACAGTTCACTGTAATATTCTTATTTGTGCAGTGGAAAGAGATGGTGAGGTATACATACCTACTGGTGATTTCATTCTTCGCTCAGGAGATCACATTTCATTTGTAGGAAAAAGATCTCAGCAGATGGAGTTCTTTAAGGAACTTAAGATGGCAACAGGTGTCTGCAAGTCAATCATGATTGTGGGCGGTGGAAATATCGCCATATATCTTGCAAGTATGCTTGAGGGACTTCCTGTATCAATAAAAATAATTGACAGTGATCTTGATAGATGCAATTTTATTTCTGATCTTCTTGATCATGTAACTGTTATAAATGGTGATGCTTCTGATAAAGACGTACTTTTAGAGGAAGGAATTGAAAACGTAGATGCAGTTATTGCCTTAACAGGTCTTGATGAAGAGAATATAATGATTTCTCTTTATGCAAAATCAATATCAGACTGCAAAGTTATTACTAAGATAAATAGAATTAATTTTGAAGACGTTATTAGCTCTTTAAACGTTGGAAGCATAATCAATCCTAAGCTTATTTCTGCAGACAGCATAACACGTCATGTAAGAGGTATGCAGAACTCACTTGGATCAAATGTTGAAACATTATACAGAATAGCATCAGGTAAGGCAGAAGCTCTTGAATTTAGAGTAACTAAAGACTTTAAGGGACACAGCATACCACTTATGGATATGAAGCTTAAAGAAAATATTATTCTTGCATGCATTCATAGACAGGGTAATTTGATTATTCCTGGTGGACACGATTACCTTGAAATAAATGATACTGTTGTAATAGTAACAACTGTTACTGGATTAGATGAACTTAACGATTGTCTGGCATAGGAGATAAATTATGAACCGTAAAATGGTGCTTTATTTTATAAGCTGGATACTTAAGATTGAAGCTGTTTGTATGCTTCTTCCTATTGCTACAGCAATTATTTATAAAGAAGAACAATGGATGGATTTCATGGTAGCGGTGGTAATTGCCCTTGTGCTATCATTTATTATTTCAATAAAGAAGCCTGACAACCATTCGTTCTATACAAGAGAAGGCTTTGTATCAGTTGGAGCAGGATGGATAGTTTTATCTGCTATTGGAGCACTCCCATTCGTACTTGACGGCTGTATTCCAAATTATATAGATGCACTTTTTGAAGTAATATCAGGTTTTACAACAACAGGTGCTACTATTTTAACGGATGTTGAAGTTTTGCCTAAATCAATGCTTATGTGGAGAAGCTTTACTCACTGGTTAGGTGGTATGGGTGTTCTTATGTTTATTCTTGCGATACTGCCAATGGCTGGTAAGAATAACATGCACATAGTAAGAGCAGAAAGCCCTGGGCCTACAGCTGGAAAGTTTGTGTCAAAGGCAAAGGATTCAGCAGTAATCTTATATTTAATTTATATTATTATTACTGTTGTTGAAATAGTACTCCTTTTAATTGCTAGAATGCCTTTATTTGAGTCAATGGTTTTATCCTTTGGTACTGTGGGAACTGGTGGTTTTGGCTGCTTAAATGACAGTATCGGAAGCTATACAATAGCGCAGCAGGTAATTATCACGATATTTATGCTTCTTTGTGGTACAAACTTTAACTTATATTTCCTTCTTCTTACAAAGAAGTTTAAGGATGCATTTAGCTCAGAAGAAATAAAAGTTTTTTATGGAGTTGTATTTGCAACAAGTATTGCTATAACTATTAATATTCTTGGTGATTACGATAACGTATTTATTGCATTCAAGGATGCAATTTTCCAGGTAGCATCTATTATTACAACTACTGGTTATTCAACAGTTGATTTCGATCTGTGGCCTACATTCTCGAAGACTATTCTTGTAGTAATTATGTTTATGGGAGCCTGTGCTGGTTCTACAGGTGGTGGTATTAAGGTATCACGTATTCTCATTGCATTTAAGACTGTTGGAAAAGAGCTTACTACGATGATTCATCCAAGAAATGTTAAAGTTCTTAAGTTCGAAGGAAAAGCAATAGACCACGATGTGTTAAGAGGTGTAAACACATACATTATGACATTTGCATGTGTATTTGTTAGCTCACTCTTAATTGTTTCACTTGATAAGTTTGATTTTCAGTCAACATTTACAGCTATTGCGGCTACTATAAACAATATAGGTCCTGGTATTGGCGCTGTTGGTCCTATGGCGAACTATTCTGAGTTTTCATGGCTGTCAAAGCTTGTAATGTGTTTTGATATGCTGGCTGGACGTCTTGAGTTATTCCCAATGCTCTTATTATTTAATATAAGAACATGGAGAAAGACAATGTAATAGTTTAAAACTTTCTACTGAAGCAGGTACAGTGCACCATAATCATTAGAATAAATGTTTTCGTACTGCCTGCATACAGACTCGTTTATATTTGGAAGATATGTAGATAAATCACCACCGATAACTAACCATTTCGGTGGTGTTTCTTTTAGGTATTTAAGTATTTCTGCCTCAATAGCGGGATCAAGGGCACAGAAGAACTGGAGATTAACCTGATACTGATGGCATGGAAGAATTCTATTTATTTCAAACCACTGCATATCAATGTTAAATGAATAAACCTCATCTCTTTCTCTATCAGGGATGAGAGATGCCATTTCCTTTGCCTGATTGTAATAGTTCTCATAATACCCGTTATTTCTATCATATATAACTGTGCTCAGTGTATTTGCACTGCATGAAGCGAAGTAGCATATAGGGATTAACAGAGCTATTAATGGTACATCAACTCTCCATGATTTAAAAATAATCAGAGGCTCATTTATATAAAATAAAAGTATGAGCGAAAATAAAACACTTGGGAATGCTGTTGTGAAATAGTATATAAATGGATCCCCAAGATGGAAAAGAAGAGCAGAAATTATAGACATACATAAAATTATTAGATGTAGTTCAAGATGTGGGCAGCTGTAGCTTCTATCAGGCAGCTGATTTTCTGAATCTTCAGAGCCTTTTTTCTTTAATCTAAAGCAAATAAGCTGGCATAAAGCATAAATCATAGCAAAGTAACAGCCAGATATTTTTAGCTCCCAACGTAAATTAAATTTAGTTCCATAATCGATAGATCGTTTGAAGGCGAAAATAAATACACTGTATATCATATCAGATATGGAATTATGTAAACCAAAATAAATAAAAATTGGTGTAACAGCAATTAGTATACCAAGAAACGAGTACAGAAGATAAAAGAACAAGCCTTTAAAGTCCTTATTTTTTATAAAAATAATAATAGATGCTAAAACAATTCCAATAATAGGTGCTGCAACGGTAACCTTCGAAAATAAAATGATGCCAAAGGAAATGCCTGTTACTATAGCAGTAATGGTGGATGGTTTATATTCTTTATTTTTTAAATAGTCTTTTGTTGTTAAATAAAGTGTTATTAGGTTTAGAGGTAGCGCAAATTCTTCTAATGTATTCCCACCCCATAATGTTGCAATATGCCAGAATGCAAAAACAAATAGTACAACAAAGGTTTTCTTCCATGATACGAACAATCTTGAAAGTTTCATAACGAGTGTCATTGAAAAGAACATTGCTACGATTTGAAGTATAAATGCCCCAGTTCTGCCATATTTAATAAACTGTCCCAATGCCTCAATAAAGAAGAAATAAGGCCCTTTTAAATCAAAGAAATCTTTATATGGAACCCATCCTTTAGTGATTCCCCTTCCTGCCATAGTAAAGAAGGATGCATCACACCCATACCAGTTTTTATAAAGTGGTGTTGTCCAAAGGGAAAATACAAGCAAAAATAAATATGAAAAAATAAAAATTGCGATGTATTTAATTGACGATATGAGAATTGAAAAAGACTTATTTTTCAGTGTTTCAAGAGTCATTTATGTGCATGCTCCAAGGTCGGAATACTTGATAATAACTACCGCTTAGATTATAATTGAAAGAGCGCGTAATTACAATGAATTGTAAAGAAAAGGATACCTATATATGTACGGACAAGAAGAAAATATGAGGGAAATGCTCATAGCTGAGTATCAGGATGACGTGGCAAGACTTCTTAAGTATTTGCCATGGCTTGCAAGTAAAAGTGCGGGTCAGGTTAGCTCAATGTATACTGGCGATGAGGAAAATAAAGTAATACCTATTCCTGTGTTTGATTCTACACTTCTTGCATTCATAAAAGAAGTTGAGAAAACAAAGTTTGTGGATAGAAATTATCCCTATGTCTACAGTAGAAATCGTATTCAGAGTCATGAGGATGAGATAAGGCTCTTAAAGAATGCAAAAATTACTGATATGAAGCTTTTTAAAGGTATTTTAAGCAAGTATGTTCTTGGTGGACGCACAAAGGCTGCTTTGTGGTCAGAAGGTGTGGACGCTGGAATATATGTAACTGCGCTTGATTGCTTAAATAGGCTTTTCTTTACTAACACATCTGATGGAAAACAGATGGTGAGATATTAATTTGGAGAATTATTATGATGGAAAATTTTGACGACAACATCAATAAGATGTTCAGAGAGAGACAAGCCAAAAAGGCTGAAAAGAAAAGAGGCGGCGGAAAGAAGTGGATTACAATTATTTGCGCTATAGTGCTTGCTATTGTTGTTCTTGATACACTTTTTGGATCATTCTATACAATCGCTGAAGAAGAACAGGCTGTTGTATGTACATTCGGTCAGGCAGCTGCTGTTACAGAACCAGGACTTCACTTCAAGATTCCTTATGTTCAGACTGTAGATAAGGTTAATACTACAATTCAGGGCTTTGCTATTGGTTACTCTGACTATTCAGATGTTAACTACAATGGTGTAGACGGAATTGATGATAGCATGATGATTACATCTGACTATAACTTTATTCAGGTTGATTTCTACGCTGAATACAGAATTATTGATCCTGTGAAGGCTATATATGCATCTGAGGACCCACAGCTTATTCTTGCTAACGTTGCTCAGAACTGTATTAGAACAACAATTGGTTCATACGGCGTAGATGCTGTTCTTACAACAGGAAAGAATGAAATCCAGTCAAATATCAAGCAGATGATTATGGACAAATTAGATAAACTTGATATTGGTATTCAGCTTGTAAACATTACAATTCAGGATGCTGAGCCACCAACAGATTCTGTTAGTGCAGCATTTAAGTCAGTTGAAACTGCTAAGCAGGGTAAAGAGACAGCTCTTAATAATGCAAATAAATACCGTAACGAACAGATCCCTAAGGCAGAGGCAGAAGTTGACCAGATTCGCCAGAATGCAGAAGCTGAGAAGCAGGCGAGAATAAATGAAGCAGAAGGTCAGGTTGCCAGATTTAATTCAATGTACGATGAATATGTAAAGTATCCTACCATTACAAAACAGCGTATGTTCTATGAGACTATGGAAGAAGTACTTCCTTCACTTAAAATCGTGATTGAGGGAGCAGATGGTAATAGTGTTCAGAAAATGTTACCACTTGAGTCATTTGTTTCATCAAACACAGGAAGCAGCAATCAGAATACAACTAGTGTAAGTGAGGAGGAAGAATAAGATGGCTGAGACAGAAAGATTTACATCTGATGGTACACCAGCAGATAAGGTTAAAAATAAAAAGGTTAGAAATAGACTTCTCATAATAGTTGGAATTCTATTTGTTATTTATATCGCTCTTAACTCATGCTTTATCGTATGTAGAGAGGATCAGTACAAGCTTGTAAGACAGTTTGGACGTGTAGACAGAACTATTACTGATGCGGGTATTTATGTGAAGATTCCATTTATTGAGTCAGTAGATACAGTACCAAAGGAAATTCTTTTCTATGATTTACCTGTATCTGATGTTATTACATCTGATAAGAAAACTATGATTATTGATAGTTACGTATTATGGAGAGTAACTGATCCACTTAAGTTTGCTCAGTCTCTTAGCCATTCTGTTGGTAATGCAGAAAACCGTATCGATCAGCTCGTATACAATGCTATGAAAAATACGGTTTCTAATATGACTCAGGATGAAGTCATTAAGTCAAGAGATGGTAAGGTTGTTGTAACAGATTTTGAAGCAAATGAAGATGTTACAAATAATGACCTTGAGCTTGAAGAAGTAAAAAAGGTTGTTGAAATCAAGTCACTTACAGATGAAATTATGGACAATATTGGAACTGTGTATGAGCAGTACGGTATTGAGATTATTACTGTAGAGGTTAAAAAGCTTGATTTACCTGATGATAATAAGCAGGCTGTATATACACGTATGATATCAGAGCGTGAAAATATTGCTGCTCAGTATACAGCGGAAGGTGAGGCACAAGCTAAAAAGATTAGAAATACTACAGATAAAGAAGTTTCTATCATGCGTTCAGAAGCAGTCGCTGAGGCTGAACAGATTAAAGCTGAAGGTGAAGCTGAATACATGAAAATATTATCAGATGCCTACAATGATGAAGAAAAGAGTGATTTCTACACATTCGTAAGAAGTCTTGATGCAGCAAAGAAGAGTCTTAAGGGGTCTAAGAATAATACACTTATTCTTTCTGAAGATTCACCAATTGCTCAGATATTTGCAGGATATTGATTTATTTAAATAACTAATATACCAGGAGAAAAAAGATGATTTCTGAAAAAATGCAAAAACTTGTAGCAGGTAGCTCAGTCACAAGAGCAATGTTTGAAGAGGGTAATAGACTTGCAAAAATATACGGCAGAGAAAATGTATATGATTTTAGTCTTGGAAACCCAAATGTGCCTGCACCAGAAGCTATTAAAAAAGCTGTTATTGATATAGTAACAAACGAAGATCCAGTTAAGCTTCATGGATATATGAATAATAGCGGATATGAAGAAGTCAGAGAGGCTGTTGCAAATTCTATAAATGAACGCTTTGGCATGAACTATGGTGCTAACAATATTGTTATGACGGTTGGTGCTGCAGGCGGCTTAAATGTAATAATGAAGGTTCTTTTGAATCCTGGTGATGAAGTTATTACTTTTGCTCCATTCTTTGGAGAGTATAGAAACTATGTAAGTAATTATGATGGAGAACTTGTTGTTGTTTCTCCTAATACAAAGGATTTCCAGCCAAAGCTTGATGAATTTGAGACAAAAATCACTGCAAAAACAAAGGCAGTAATAGTAAACTCTCCAAATAACCCAACGGGCGTTATTTATTCAGAAGAGACATTCAAAAAGCTTGCGGAGATTCTTGTAAAGAAAGAAAAAGAGTTTGGTACAAGTATTTATCTTGTAACAGATGAGCCTTATAGAGAGCTTGCATATGGTGGCCTTAGTGTTCCATATGTGCCTAAATATTACCATAATACGATTGTTGGTTATTCATATTCAAAGTCATTATCACTTCCAGGTGAAAGAATAGGTTATCTAGTGATTCCATCTGATATTGATGATTATGACCTTGTATTCCAGGCTGCTGGAGTTGCTACAAGAGTAATGGGATTTGTTAATGCGCCATCTCTTCAGCAGATGTTTGTTGCAAGATGCCTTAATGAGAGTACAGATCTTTCATATTATGAGCGTAACAGAAATACACTCTACGAAGGACTTCTTGAAATAGGTTATGAAGCCCAGAAGCCAGAAGGAGCATTTTATTTATTCTTAAAGACTCCTGTTGAAGATGATGTGAAGTTTAGTGAAATGGCAAAGAAGTACAATATCCTTGTTGTTCCAGGAACAGCCTTTGGATGTAAGGGCTATGTCAGAATAGCATACTGTGTTGCCTACGAAACAATAGTTAATTCGCTTCCTAAGTTTAAGGAGCTTATGGAAGAAATAAAGAAAGGCTGATAAGATGTCATATTTAGATAATATCAGAAAAGTCACACCATATGTTCCTGGTGAGCAGCCTAAGGTTGAGGGTGAACTAATTAAGCTTAACACAAATGAATTTCCATATCCTCCATCACCAAAGGTTGTAGAGGCAATAGAAAGCCTTGAGGTTGAAACATTAAGACTGTATCCAAATACTACTGCAGCCCCTCTTGCAAAGGCTATAGCTGACCGATATGGGTTTGATGAGGATGAGGTGTTTGTAGGTGTTGGCTCAGACGATGTTTTAGCAAACTGTTTTCTTACATTCTTTTCATCAGATAAGCCTGTGCTTTTCCCAGATATCACATATTCATTCTATGATGTATGGACAGATATATATCGTATACCTTATGAGACAATGCCTCTTGATGATGATTTCAAGATAAAGAAAGAGGATTATTACCGCAGGAATGGTGGAATTGTTATTGCAAATCCTAATGCTCCAACAGGTATAGCAGCACCGCTTGATGTAATAGAAGATATTGTTAGCCACAATCCAGATTCTGTTGTTGTTATAGATGAAGCATATGTGGATTTTGGCGGAGAGTCTGCTTTACCACTTGTTAAGAAGTATAAGAATCTTGTTGTTGTTCAGACATTTTCAAAATCAAGAGCTTTTGCAGGTATGAGAATAGGGTTTGCCATAGCAAATAAAGAGCTTATTAGTTGCATGAATAACGTTAAGTTTGCAATTAATTCATACACAATGAATAGTGCAGCTATAGCGTATGGTGTTGCAGCTGTAAACGACAATGAATACTTTATTGAAACTGTTGGTAAGGTAGTAGCTACAAGGGAACGTGTTAAAAAGACACTTGAAGAGCTTGGATTTGTTTCTCTTAATTCAGCTACAAACTTCCTTTTTGTAACACATAAGGATAAGCCAGCTAAGGATATATTTGAATATTTAAAAACAAAGAATATTTATGTAAGGTACTTTAACAAGCCTAGAATAAATAATTATCTTAGAATTACAATTGGTACTGATGATCAGATGGATAAAATGATTAGTGTACTTAAAGAATATTTATAGGAAGAGGTAATACATGCTAAAAAAATATTTAATCGTCTTTTTTATTTCGATGATTCCATTAATCGAGCTTAGAGGAGCAATTCCGGTAGCTCTCTCACCTGCTGATCAGATTTTCTTTGGAAGCCTTCCTGGAATGGGACTTCCTGTATTACAGGCATACATCATATGTATTATTGGAAACATGCTTCCAGTACCTTTTATTTTCTTTTTTGCAAGAAAGGTTCTTGAATGGGGCGCGGATAAGCCTATTATTGGTAAGTTCTTTACATTCTGCTTGGAAAAAGGCCATAAGGGCGGAGAAAAGCTCCAGGAAAAAGCTGGAAAAGGATTATATTGGGCATTATTCTTATTTGTTGGTATTCCACTTCCTGGAACAGGCGCATGGACAGGAACTCTTGCGGCCAGCATGCTTGATATGGACTTTAAGAAGAGCGTTGTGGCTACAGTATGTGGCGTAGTTCTTGCCGGTGTTATTATGGGTGTATTAAGCGCAGGTATATTCACGTTAGTTAGATAGTTTTTTGATAAATGTCCTAATTTAGGGCATTTATTTGTTATGGCGACGAGGAGAATAGACAATGTGCTTGCACAATTGGATATTCGACGACCGCTAATCAGAGCGAAATTCGCGATGCGTGTTTCGCCTTTGTTATGGCGAGGAGATGTAATGGAACAGTATTCTACATTTGCAGAAGTATATGATACCTTTATGGATAACGTTCCATACGATGAATGGATAAAAAATATCGCGCGTAATTTAAAAGAACATAAAATAGATGATGGGCTTGTCCTTGATTTGGGATGTGGTACAGGTACTGTAACTGAAGGCCTTGCAGCGCTTGGATATGATATGATTGGTGTTGATTCTTCTGAAGATATGCTGGCAATTGCAATGGAGAAAAACGTTAAATCAGGATTTGACATTTTGTATTTATGCCAGGATATCGTGGATTTTGAGCTATACGGCACTGTCAGAGCTATTGTTAGCTGTTGTGATACGTTAAATTACATTACGGAAAAGGAAGACCTTCTTCAGGTGTTTAAATGGGTAAATAATTACCTTGAGCCAGACGGCGTATTTATATTTGATGTTAATAGTGAGTATAAATATGAAGAACTGCTGGCAGATAATACTTTTGCAGAGAATAGAGATGACTCAAGCTTTATTTGGGAAAACACTTTTGATAATGACTCAAGAATAAATGAGTATGCTTTGACATTATTTATAAAGGAAGAGGATGACTTGTATAGAAAATACGAGGAATTTCATTATCAGAGAGCATATAGTAAGGATGAGCTAGCTGATTTGTTAAAAAAGGCTGGACTAAAAATAGAGAGTATTAAGGAAACTGAGGACAGACTGTATTATACAGTTACTAAGTAGTTATAGGGAGCGACACTATGAGAGATGGATTTATTAAAGTTGCATCAGCTACACCAAAGGTTAAAGTATGTGATGTTACGGCAAATGTTAGGGAAATAGTGAAATTGATGGCGGATGCTGAATATAACGGCGCCAAAATCATTGTTTTCCCAGAGCTATGCATTACTGGATATACATGCCAGGATATGTTTTTGCAGTACCCTCTTTTAGAGAAGGCAATGGATGGACTTGATGAAATTATTGAGGCATCAACTGGTATAGATGCACTTGTATTTGTTGGTCTTCCAATAGAGGTTGATGGCAAATTATATAATGTTGCAGCAGCTGTATATGGAGGAAGCCTTTTAGCGTTCATCCCTAAAAATAACATTCCAAACTATAGTGAGTTTTACGAGGTAAGACATTTTTATCCTGGATTTGCAGATCCTGTTTATATTAACTATAAAGGATTTGATGTACCTATTGGCCAGAATGTTATTTTTACAGTGCCTAGTGTGACAGGACTCCAGATTGCATGTGAGATTTGCGAAGATTTATGGGTTGCTGATACTCCATCAACAAGACATGCCATGAATGGCGCTAATGTTATAGTAAATCTTTCTGCAGGAAATGAAATAATTGGTAAGTCAGAATATAGAAGAATGCTAGTTCAGGCCACTTCTGCAAGACTTGTTTGCGGATATATTTATACAGATGCTGGAGAGGGCGAATCTACACAGGATTTAGTTTTCCCAGGACATAATATAATTGCAGAAAATGGCTCTGTATTAAATGAATCAGAATGCTTTACAAATGGTGTAATTTACGCTGAGCTTGATATCGAAAGACTAAGAAGCGACAGAAGAAGAATGAATACCTTTAAGGTTAATGATCCTTCAGTTATTGAAGATGATAATAACTACGCAAAGATTGTATGTAACATACAAATGACAGATACTGAGCTTACACGTAGTTTTGCAAAGAATCCATTTGTTCCAGCTGATGATGCTGAAAGAAATAAGAGATGTAATCATATATTAAATATTCAGTCATTTGGTCTTAAGAAGAGAATAGAGCACATTGGCTGTAAGAATGCAGTTATTGGCTTGTCTGGAGGTCTAGACTCGACTCTGGCGTTATTAGTAACAGTTAAAGCCTTTGGCCTTGCTGGATATAGTAGAGAGGGAATTATAGCTGTTACAATGCCTTGTTTTGGTACTACAGACAGGACATACAATAATGCTTTAGTTCTTGCTAAAACTTTAGGCGTAACCCTTAAAGAAATATGTATAGAAGCAGCAGTAAAACAGCACTTTGAAGATATAGGACATGATATAAATACATTAGATATTACATATGAAAATTCTCAGGCAAGAGAGCGTACACAGGTACTTATGGATATTGCCAATGCAACTGGTGGAATAGTTATTGGAACAGGCGATATGTCAGAACTTGCTCTTGGTTGGGCTACGTATAATGGTGATCATATGTCAATGTATGGTGTAAACTGTGGCGTCCCAAAGACATTAGTTAGATATCTTGTAAAGTATTATGCAGATACATGTGACAATGAGGAATTAAAGAAAGCTCTTATTGATGTAATAGATACGCCAGTAAGCCCAGAGCTTCTTCCGCCAAAGGATGGTGAGATTTCTCAAAAGACAGAAAATCTTGTTGGACCATATAATTTACATGATTTCTTCTTATATTACATGTTAAGATATGGCTTTTCACCTAAAAAAATATACAGAATGGCTTGTAAGTCCTATAAAATGGACTACTCATCTGATATTATCCTTAAATGGGAGAAGGAATTCTATAAGAGATTCTTTTCACAGCAGTTTAAGAGGAGCTGCCTGCCAGATGGTCCAAAGGTTGGTAGCATAGCACTTTCACCACGTGGAGACTTGAGAATGCCATCTGATGCTTGTAGAACGGCATGGTTTAAGGAGTTGGAGGATATTAAATAAATGAAATTTCATAAAATGCATGGAATAAGCAATGATTATATATATTTTAACTGCCTTGAGAACGATATAGAGGATAAAGCCATACTTACTAAGTATGTCAGTGAAAGACATAAAGGAATCGGTTCAGATGGAGCTATTTTTATATGTAAATCAGATAAGGCTGATGCCGAAATGGTTATGTATAACTGGGATGGATCATATTCTGAGATGTGCGGAAATGGTATAAGATGTGTTGCCAAGTATCTTTTTGACTTTGGTATTGTTGAGAAGACAAGCATGGTTATAGAATCTGGTGGTGCACTTAAATATATAAATATACATGCTGTTAAAGAAGTGCCTAACAAAATTACAGGCAAGACATACAGCAAACGTGCAGATGGTATGGTTGCAGTGTTAATATCTGTTGATATGGGTAAACCAATGCTTAAACCTGACCAGGTGCCTATTAATATACCTGGATTTACAGGGGATTCAGTAGTCGAATACCCATTGCTTGTAGATACAGATATTTATAATGTTACATGTGTTTCTGTAGGAAATCCTCATGCAATTACCTTTGTAAAGGATGTTAAGAACTTCCCTGTTGAGGAAGTGGGAAGAAAAATTGAAAGCCATGAATGGTTCCCTAAGAAGACTAATGTAGAGTTTGTTCGTGTAATTAATAGAAATGAAGTTGAAATGAGAGTCTGTGAAAGAGGCGCAGGAGAAACGTTTGCTTGCGGAACTGGTGCTACAGCAACTGCCGTAGCCTGTGCATTAAATGGACTTACAGATAATACGGTTAAGGTTCACCTGCTTGGTGGTGATTTATCAATAAAATGGGATAGAGAAAGTGATCATGTGTACATGACAGGCCCAGCAGAGTTTGTATGTGAAGGAGATATATAGTGAATAAGCTTATTATAGTTGTTCCATGCTATAACGAGGAAGAGGTTCTTCCAGATACAATTCGTCTTTTAAGCGGGACATTAAGTGATTTGATTATAAAGAAGAAAATAGCAGAAGACTCAAAGCTTTTGTTTGTTGACGATGGAAGTAAAGACCGTACATGGGATCTTATTGAGGAAAATGCCAAGCTTAGTAATTATGTCACAGGACTAAAATTAGCTGGTAATGTAGGGCATCAGAACGCGTTACTAGCTGGTTTAACTGTTGCAAAGGATAAGTGTGATGTAACAGTTTCTATAGATGCAGATCTTCAGGATGACATAGATGTCATTGAAGAGATGATTGATAAGTATTCTGAAGGTTGTGATATCGTTTATGGCGTCAGAAATGACCGAAAAACAGACACATTCTTTAAACGTAATACAGCACAGGCTTTTTATAAGATAATGAAGCTTATGGGGGCTAAATCTGTATATAATCATGCAGATTTCAGACTTATGAGTAAAAGAGCTGTAGAAGGTCTTTCCATGTATAAGGAAAGAAATCTGTTTTTAAGAGGAATTGTTCCAACTATAGGATATAAAACAGGATGTGTATATTACGAGCGTAAAGAGAGAATGGCAGGGGAATCTAAGTACCCTCTTAAGAAGATGCTTGCATTTGCATTTGATGGAATAACATCATTTTCAGTAAAACCAATGACTTTTATTATGTCTCTTGGAATAATAATGATTTGTTTTGCAACATGCATGGCAATATATTCGCTTGTTAGATTTAATCAGGGTGAGGTTATAAAAGGTTGGACATCACTATGGTTAGCAATGTGGTTTATAGGCGGAATAATAACATTTTCAGTTGGTCTTGTTGGTGAATATATAGGTAAAATCTATATGGAAGTTAAAGAAAGACCAAGATACATCATAGAAAAAGAAATCTAATGTCATTACAGTTAATTGCTGGCCCATCAGGCAGCGGAAAAACCCACACATTATTTACATATGCATTAAATGAGGCTAAAAAACATCCGGAACTAAACTATTACGTGATAGTTCCGGAGCAGTTTACGCTATCTACGCAAAGAAAGCTCGTTGACTTAAGTGAGAATCTTGGAATTCTTAATGTTGACGTGCTTAGTTTTGCACGTCTTTCTTATAGAATATTTGAAGAAGTTGGATTTAATGAGACTAGTGGCATAATTATGGATGATATGGGTAAAAACCTTGTCATACGTTATCTTGCCGATAAAAATTCAGAGAATTTATCAGTTCTTTCAAATAATATGAAAAAATTAGGTTATATAACCGAAGTTAAGTCCCTTATTTCAGAGTTTAAACAGTATAGAATTGGCGATAACGAGCTGGAGAGAATGATAGACCTTTCTAAAGAGCAGGGAAAAGGAATGCTTTCAAGAAAGCTCATTGATATAAAGACTTTATATGATGCTTTTGATATGTATATCAAGGACAAATATACAACGTCAGAAGAAATTTTAGACCTTGCCGCAAGGGCAGCATTTAAATCTGATAAGCTTAAAAAATCAGTTGTTTTGTTTGACGGCTTTACAGGGTTTACACCTGTTCAATACGGTCTTATTGAGTCGTTATTACAAATATCAACAGATATTTATATTACACTGCTTGAAGATGGTAGTGATAATATAACACACAATATGGAACATGAATTATTTTATTTGAGCTATGACACGGAAAATAAGCTTAAGAAGATAGCTGAAAGAAATAACATATGTGTAAATAAAAAGATTAAGCTGGGCGGAGATAAGATCTATCGTTTTGCAGATGATAAGAGACGACTTAAACACCTTGAAAGAAATCTGTTTAGGGGCAGCAAGAACCCATATAATGATGCAATAGGCGATACACGCGATATGAAAAAACCGACTAAAGCGGTCAGTGATGAAATCCGCGTTATTGCTGCGTTTAACCCAGATGAAGAAATAAAAAAGGTCGCTACAAACATAAAAAATCTTGTAGTAAATAAAGGATATAGATATAAAGATATTGCAATAGTTACGGGTGATATGGAAATATATTTACCTATAATTAACAGGATATTTAAGAAATATGAGATTCCTGTGTTTGCTGACAAGAAAAATCCTATTTTATTGAATCCATTCTCTGAATATGTACGCTCAATAGTAGAGATAATCAGCCAAAACTGGGCATATGAGGCGGTTTTTAGGTTCATAAGATCAGAGTTAAATGATTATGAAACATATGATATTGATGTACTGGAGAACTTTGTACTTGAAAAGGGAATAAAGGGATATAGTGTCTGGAAGACAGATTGGGTTAAAAAATACGGACGTAATCTTAAAAATGATGCACTTTCGCAGTTACAAAGGGTTGAAAAAATAAGACTAGAGGTAGTCGAAAATCTTGAAAAACTACAAAATAAAATAACAGCAAGTGATGAAAAAGCAGAAAAAATACCGACTAAAACGGTCAATGAGCTAAACACTGAGTTTTACTGGTTTTTCGAGGACAATGATATCCAAAATAAGCTTGAAAAGTTATCTGAAGCATATTCGATATCTGATGATATTTTTGCTTCTGAACGTAAAATTGAGTTTCTTAAAGTATATCGTGAGACGATAGAACTCATGGATAAGATGAGTGAGTTGCTTGGCGATGAAGATGTTTCTATAAAAGAATATGGTGACCTAATTGATGCCGGATTTGGGGAAATACGTATTGGAGTAATACCAAGTGTTACTGATTATGTTCAGGTTGGTGATGTTACAAGAAGTCGTTTTTCTGATATACACACGTTATTTATTGTGGGTGCAAATGACGGTATTATTCCTAAAAATAATTCCGGTGGTGGAATAATATCTGATATCGAAAAAGAGTTTTTGATTGAATATACAGGTGATATTGAATTGTCACCATCAAGTCGAATGAAGGCATATACTAGCCAGTTGTATCTTTATATGGTAATGACTAAGCCTGATGAAAATCTGATTATTTCATATTCTAAATTAAATATGTCATCAGAATCGATTAAGCCTTCATACTTAATAAAAAATTTAAAGGACTTGTTCCCTGACATTGTAATTGAAAATAGCCCGCTTGATATATATGAATCAATTTACAATAAGGAAACTGGGTTTAAAGCTCTCACTGAAAACATTAGCGATGTTGATTCAGTAAAAGAATTGTTGCCGTATTATAAAGAAGATGCTGACTATTCAAGCAGATTGAATAAAGTTATTGATGCTTATTTGTCAGAAGGCGTAAATGAAGGTGCTGATTCAATAAGTCGTGCAGTTTCAAATGTTTTATATGGAAACGCACTTAAAGGCTCTGTTACAAGACTTGAAAGATTTGCTGAGTGTTCATACAGATATTTTCTAGAGTATGGATTAAAGCTTAAAGAAAGACAGTTGTTTGATTTTGAAGCAAAGGATATGGGAACTTTATTCCATGGAGCTCTTGAAAACTATTCAAAACTTGTTTCAAAGAATGAAGAAAGCTGGATTTTAGTTGATGAAACTAAAAAGGACTCATATATAGAAGAAGCTATTGAAATGAGTCTTAATGATGGGGATTATTCTGTTTTATATTCAAGCTTTAGAAATAAATATATGGTAAGCAGAATAAAACGAATCCTTAAACGAAGCGTTAATGTCTTAACTGAACATCTTAAGGCTGGTAAACTTCAACCAATCGAAGCAGAAGTAGAGTTTTCATCTGTTTCTAATTTAAAGGCCTTCAATTTTATGCTGTCTGATACAGAAAGAATGCATTTATCTGGAAAAATCGACCGTATTGATACATATGAAGATAACGAGCACGTTTTTGTAAAAATAATTGATTATAAATCTGGTGATAAGAGCCTTAATCTTATGGAAGTTTATAAAGGACTGTCATTACAGCTTGTTGTTTACATGAATGCTGCTATGGAGATGATTTCGGAGAAGACTGATAAAACGGTAGTTCCAGCCGGAATATTGTACTATCACATAGATGATCCACTTGTTGATGTTAAATCAAATGAATCTGATGAAGAAATTGCAGAAAAAATATACAGTGAGCTTAAAATGAAGGGCCTTGTGAATTCTGATGAAGACGTTTACAGACTTATTGATGGTGATTTTGAGAATAAATCAGATATTATTCCAATTTCTATTAATAAAGATGGAAGCTTCTCAAAGTGGTCGACTGTTGTCAGCAATGATGATTTTTCTGTAATATCAGATTTTGTTACAAAAAAGCTAAAAGAAAATGGAAAGCGCATTCTAGATGGCGAAATAGAGGCATTGCCACATTCAGATAAAGGCGTTGATGATAAAAAATGCGAATACTGTCCATATAAGGTAGCATGTAAATATGTACCAGGAACAGTCAATGATGACGAGGCAGATATTCCTACTGCAAGTAATGAAGAGATTATTGAATTGATGAAACAGGAATTACAATAATGGAATTTACAAAAGAACAACAGCAGGCAATTGATATACGTGATAAAAACATACTTGTTTCAGCTGCGGCTGGATCGGGTAAGACTGCTGTACTTGTAAATAGAATAATTAACAGGGTTCTTGATGCTGAAAATCCAGTAGATATAGATAGAATTCTTGTAATGACTTTTACTAAAGCTGCAGCTGCACAGATGAAGGAAAAAATCCTTTCTGCTATTGAGGAAAAGAGGGCTCAGGATCCGTTTAATAAAAACCTGCTTAAACAGGCAGCTTTAGTTCATGGCGCAAATATTACAACTATTGATAGCTTTTGTCTTGGAGTTGTTAGAAATCATTTTGCTGAAATAGACCTTAATCCTGACTTTAGAATGGCTGATGAAGGTGAATGTAACCTCATGAAGCAGGATGTTTTGGAAAAAGTTTTTGAAAAGTATTATGAGACTTCAGATGAAGAGTTTCTTAATATGACAGAAACTTTTGCAACAAAGAAAAGTGACGATTCTATCGGGGATATAATTCTTAAGCTACATAGTTTTTCGCTTAGTTATCCAGATCCAGATGAATTTCTTAAAAATTGTATTGATGCATACCAAATAGATGAAAAAACAAATATAGATGATTTGATTTTTGTAAAAGAGTATGTTCATGAATTTAAAAAGATGCTTAAGAATGTTCGAAGACTTCTTGATAGAACAGCTGATTTGTGCATGGATCCCCTTGGACCTATGCCATATTTAAAGGCTTTTGAGGATGATATAAAGCTAGTAGATAGTTTGCTTAGTATTCACTCATATTCTGAAATTCAAAGTTATTTGGAAGAAATAGGTGGAATCTCATATATGAAGATGCCAGCATATAGGCTTCCAAAAGAAGGCGACGTTTCCATAGATGAGCTGGAAAGAAGAACTGAGCTTAGAGATAAAGTAAAAGCTGTTCGTGAAAAGACTAAAAAGCTTATAGATGGTTTTGCGAAATTTATAGAAGAAAATTCTGAAGAAGAAATACGTAGTGGAATAAAGTTTATGGCGCCTCATGTTCATGCGCTAATTGATATTACCATGGCGTTTGGAAAAGAGTATTCTAGCCATAAAAGAGAGAAAAATGTTGTAGATTTCAGCGATTTAGAACATATGTGCCTTGAAATACTTCGCACTAGTGAATCTGCAACAAAAGAATATAGACAGTTCTTTGAAGAAATATACGTCGATGAATATCAAGACTCAAATCTTATACAGGAAGAACTACTAAAATACTTATGTAAAGCAGAGGGAGATAATGGAAATCTCTTTATGGTTGGGGATGTCAAGCAGAGTATATATGGTTTCAGACTTGCAAGACCTGAAATTTTTATTGATAAATATAATCGTTTTGAGCCATATGAGTTAGCAGATAATGATGTAAAAATCGATCTTCATGATAACTTCAGAAGCAGAAATACGGTCATTGATTCAGTGAATGATATATTTAAATATGTAATGACTGAAGAAAGCGGAAGTATTATTTATGATGAAAATGCGGCATTACATGCTAAAGCTTTATATCCTAACGGAAATGGATTTGAAACAGAGCTTATCATTACTGAAAAAGACGATGATGTAAAAGATAGAGAACTTGAAGCAAGAAGCGTAGGAAAGAGAATATGTGAGCTTGTTGGAAGGTTTGATGTGACAGGCGAAGATGGAGAGCTTCGTAAAGCAAAGTATTCAGATATAGTTATTTTGCTTCGAACTACTAAGGACTGGGATAATGTATTTATGCATACCCTTTCAGATATGGGTATTCCAGTGCATGTTACACAGACATCTGGATATTTTTCACAAACTGAGGTTGCAACATTACTTGAGTTTTTAAAAGTGATAGATAACCCTCTTCAGGATATTCCGTTAATGGCAACGCTTAGAAGTGTTATTGGTGGATTCTATGATGAAGAGGTTGCAAGAATCAGGGGTGCCTATAATGAAGGATACCTTTATGATGCTATGCTTAGGTTTTATGAGACATATAAACAGAATTCAGAATATGCAGAAATAACAGAAAAGATTAGTAGTTTCATAAATGAGCTTAATTATTATAGAAGAAAAACATCATATACTTCAGTTGATTTAATTATTTCAGAGATAATCGATGGGTATTATGGCGACTGCATTTTGGCTTCTGAAAATGGTAAGAAGAAATATGCCAACTTAAATATCTTATTGCAGAAGGCTGTTGATTATGGAAGGACAAGCTATAAGGGATTATTTCATTTTAACAGATACATTGAATTACTTCATAAATATGAGGTGGATTTTGGCGAAGCTAATGTTCTTGATGAAAAAGATGATGCAGTAAGAATAATGAGTATCCATAAAAGTAAAGGACTTGAATTCCCAGTTTGCTTTATTTGTGGAATGAATAAAAAGTTTAACGTGAGGGATATATCAGATGCCATAATTCCTGATGTTGATCGTGGAATTGCTGTTGATGTCATTGATCCGGTGAAGAGAACTAAGAAGAAATCAATGATTAAGGCATCGTTAGCATATAAAAAGAAAAATGAAATTCTTGCTGAAGAAATGAGACTCTTCTATGTTGCCATGACAAGAGCAAAAGAGAAGCTTATTATGACTGCGGTTTGCAAAGGGTATGACATAAGCGAGCAAATCATTTTGCAAAATGCCAAAACATATCTTGATTTGTACACATATGCTAATCAGCAGGAAGAAATTGATAGCATAAAGTTAATTGCAAATACTGTAAACGATCTTGTTGATGATGAAGTAAAAAGGAATATCACAGGAGAAATAAACAAAGAGAAAATAAATAGTTATTTATTCGGAACAAGTAATATTCCAGAAGATGTATTATCAAGACTTACGTTTGAATATCCATATGCTGATGATAAGTCCGGACTTAAAATATCAGTTTCAGAGCTTAAAAGACGCTCTATGATGGTTACAGATGATGACAGCAGAGAAGATAACGATACAACTACTCCTTTAATAGTAGAAACAGAAAAAATAGTACCTAAATTCTTAAAGGCTGAAGAAAAAACATATTCCCCAGCTCTTAGAGGAACTGCAATACACAGAGTATTTGAACTCTGGGATTATTCTTTAAATACAGACAGTAACAGCGTGTCAGATTTTATTGAAAAGGTGCATAATGATAAGCGCCTTGAGGCAGATTTATATGAACTTGTAAACGCCCGTATTGTTGAAAAATTTGTTAATAGCGATGTGGCAGAGCGAATGAAAAAGGCAGATGAAAAGGGTCTACTAAGACGTGAGCAGCCATTTGTAATTGAAGATAAAGAAACAGGGATGCTTATTCAAGGTATTATAGATGCATATTTTATAGAAGATAATGAAATAGTTGTTGTGGACTATAAAACAGATAATGTAAAAAGTGCAGATGAACTTGTTAAGAAATATCATATTCAGTTAGATTATTATGCAATGGCACTAAATATGCTTACAGGTATGAATGTTAAGGAAAAGGTCATATATTCCACAAGGCTTAATGAATGTATCACTATGTAGTAGATGAAAAAAAGCTATTAAAGTGGTATAATTAACGAGATATGCTTTAAAAGAGGAAAAATATGGATTTTAATTCTTCAAATAAAAATAACGGAAAAAGAAAAGCACAGAGTATTCAGGATATGATTAACAGCCCTTCTGTAGGCCGTGGCGGCATTGGAAGGAGTAGTTATAATGGCCCAAAGAGAAGCGTTGATGGCGGCAAAACAGGGACAATGGACCTTAGTGGCATAAGCGTTAATGATTCTGATAATGCTAATAGATGGGGTAATTCCAACGAAGGCATGCCAAAGGCCAAGAGACCAAGGGTTAAATCAGATGTTCCTAATCCTATGCGAGGAAATCTTTTTAAGAAAGAAGCAGAGGTTAAGTCTTCTATTGCAAGACAGGGTTCACAGTATTCTGGACCTAAATCGTCAAGCTCTGCAAACGATTTCTTAAGAAACGCCACAGCAAGTATGGATAAGCCACGGGAGAAGTCATCATACGTTGCACCAACATATGCAGGACCTATAGATAGCTATGGATGGATAATTTATTGTGGACTTCTTGGATTGGCAGTTTTTGTTACACTGCTTGTTTCTGGATTAAAACCAAGAAATAACAGCTATGTTTATCCATTAAATATATTTTCAATGTCAGGTGTTATTAATACTGCTTATGAGCATTCTCTTGGAATTCCATCAAAGAGTACTGCTAGTAATGAACAGGATTCTAATGGTACTACAGAAGCTCAGGAAGATAATAGTGGTATTACAGATAGTAGTGTTGGAACTAAAACAGTAGAAGCTGCTGGTGAAGGCGATCTTAATTCCCTTGGAGATGAAGTTGAGGCAGTAAGTCTTGATGATGGAACAAATTCTATTGCGGGATATACGCCAGCTACAACGCATGATGAACTTATCACTCAGTTAGAAAGTGCACTTGCAGCAAATGACTATGAGTTTGTTGGTTCGAAAATCGCGTACCAGGATGAGAATAGTGGAAATCTTGCAGGATATCCATTATCTCTTATTAAGCAGTTTAGTGAATATATGTCTACTAATTCAGAAAAGAGAAGCTCATTTATTTCTACTATTGGTTCGGAGGAATACTCGGCTCAAAATGGTTCAGCTTATTTAATTAAGCTTCCAGTAATGAAGTTCACAGTTAAGATGGGTGAAAGTACAGACACATTCGTACTTGATAATACAATTGTTTCTGTATCAGGATTTTCAGATCAGATTGTTAATGGTAATCAGCAGGCTGCAATCTATCCTCTGTTACCATGTATGTATACAGTTACATTAACAAATAATGCATGGCCAACACCTTCCCAGTCTCAGGAAATCGAGGCAACACTTGGTGAAGGAAATCTTGAAATAAAGGTTGGAATATAGTAATAGGGTAGATGCTTTGAATACCAAAATTAGTTATAAATTAGGTTTATCTGATATTGTAGTAGTTGTAATAGGAATATTTGGATACATAGCTGTTGATAGTATTATGGCTCTTTTAGGTCATGATATGCATACTGTAGTTTATAGTGCCACTGAGGCGGTATGGGTTGCTGCATTAGCTACAATCTATGGCCCTATTGTAGGCAGTATAGTAGGTTTTGTCGGAGCCCAGGCCCACCATTACTTTACAGGGGAAGGATTTTGGGCAGTTTATTCTACTGGAATGCTTGCATACGGCTTTATTATTGGAAGATATTCTTCGAGGTATGGAATAAAATCTGAAAAAATTGAAAAAACAGTATCATTATATTTGAACTTGTTCAAATCATGGCAGCTATTATCATATATGTATTATATTATCCGTTGTTAAGTTTTATTACATTGGGTACCAATATATATAAGATAGTATATAGTGGAATGCACAAAGCAGGAGCTAGCTGTATTATGGTTGGCATTCTGTTATTGCCTATATTTTTCATTGCAAATAAAATCTACAAATCACGTCATAAATAATTCACATTTTTACATGCTGTAAATGTTGACTTTAAATTTGATAAGTGATATAAATACTTATGTTAGCACTCGACATACCGGAGTGCTAACAAATTGAGAAAAATAATTTATTTTTATATAAGGAGGCAACAAATGAAGTTAGTACCTTTAGGTGACAGAGTAGTATTAAAACAGCTTGAAGCTGAAGAGACAACTAAATCAGGAATCGTTCTTCCTGGTCAGAGTAAAGAGAAGCCACAGCAGGCAGAAGTAATTGCTGTAGGACCAGGCGGAGTTGTTGATGGTAAAGAAGTTAAAATGGAAGTTTCTGTAGGACAGACAGTAATTTATTCTAAGTATGCAGGAACAGATGTTAAGCTTAACGACGAAGAATATATTGTTGTAAGACAGAATGATATTCTTGCTGTAGTTAGCGAATAATAAGTATAAATAATTGTCAGGAGGAAATGGTAATGGCAAAAGAGATTAAATACGGTGCTGAAGCTCGTGCAGCTTTAGAAGCAGGTGTAAATCAGCTTGCAAATACAGTTAGAGTAACACTTGGACCAAAAGGAAGAAACGTAGTACTTGATAAATCATATGGTGCACCACTTATTACAAATGATGGTGTTACTATCGCAAAAGAAATTGAGCTTGAAGATGCATTTGAAAATATGGGTGCTCAGCTTGTTAAGGAAGTTGCTACAAAGACAAATGATGTAGCAGGTGATGGAACAACAACAGCTACAGTATTAGCTCAGGCAATGGTAAATGAAGGCATTAAGAACCTTGCTGCAGGAGCAAACCCAATCATTCTTCGTAAGGGTATGAAGAAGGCTACAGATGCAGCTGTTGAAGCTATTAAGAAAATGAGCTCTCCTGTTGATGGAAAGAACCACATTGCTAAAGTTGCCGCTATTTCAGCTGGTGACGAAAGCGTAGGTAATATGGTTGCAGACGCTATGGAAAAGGTTTCAAAGGATGGCGTTATTACAATCGAAGAGTCAAAGACAATGCTTACAGAGCTTGACCTTGTTGAAGGTATGCAGTTCGATCGTGGATATATTTCAGCATATATGGCTACAGATATGGATAAGATGGAAGCAGTTCTTGAGAATCCATATATCCTTATTACAGATAAGAAGATTTCAAACATTCAGGAAATCTTACCATTACTTGAACAGGTAGTTCAGTCAGGCGCTAAATTACTTATTGTTGCTGAAGATATCGAGGGCGAAGCTCTTACAACACTTATTGTAAATAAGCTTCGTGGAACATTCTCAGTAGTTGGTGTTAAGGCTCCTGGATATGGTGATAGACGTAAAGCAATGCTTCAGGATATCGCAATTCTTACAGGTGGTCAGGTAATCTCAGATGAACTTGGCCTTGACCTTAAAGAAGCAACACTTGATCAGCTTGGACGTGCTAAGTCAGTTAAGGTTCAGAAGGAAAATACAGTCATCGTTGATGGCGAAGGAAACAAGGCTGATATTGATGCAAGAATTAGCCAGATTAAAAAACAGATTGAAGAAACAACTTCAGATTTCGATAGAGAAAAACTTCAGGAAAGACTTGCTAAGCTTGCAGGTGGTGTTGCAGTAATCAGAGTTGGTGCAGCTACAGAGACAGAAATGAAAGAAGCTAAGCTTCGTATGGAAGATGCTCTTGCAGCTACTCGTGCAGCAGTTGAAGAAGGAATTATTGCAGGTGGTGGATCAGCTTACATTCACGCTTCAAAGGAAGTTAAGAAACTTGCTGAAACACTTTCAGGTGATGAGAAGACTGGTGCAAACGTAGTTCTTAAGGCTTTACAGGCTCCATTATTCCACATTGCAGCAAATGCAGGACTTGAAGGATCTGTAATTATTAATAAGGTATACGAATCAGAACCAGGAATCGGATTCAACGCTCTTACAGAAGAGTACGTAGATATGGTTAAGGACGGAATTCTTGATCCAGCTAAGGTTACAAGATCTGCTCTCCAGAACGCTACATCAGTAGCTTCTACATTCCTTACAACAGAATCAGTTGTAGCCGACATTAAAGAGCCAATGCCTCCAATGCCAGCAGGCGGAGCACCAGGCATGGGAATGATGTAAGCGAGTAACGAGACGCGTTAAAATAAATAGGGTGGACCGAGCGAATTAATTCGCATAGGTCCGCCCTATTTTATTTTAACGGGGCGACAGGCGTATATGAGCATATGCGGAGCATGTGCGAATGAGCGCCTGTCTCGTTACTCGCTTACATCGTCAAGTAAATCATTCCGTCTCATCACTCGCTTACATCCTCATGTCCCCATATATATTGTATTTTCCCCACAACCTATGATACAATATATTGCAGAATGCGTATCAAACGAGGAGGACCAGAAATGGAAAGTTATAAGCAGGAATTTATTGAATTTATGGTTGAAAGTAATGTTCTCAAGTTTGGAGATTTTACCCTTAAAAGCGGCAGAAAATCCCCATTTTTCATGAATGCAGGAGCATATGTAACAGGAAGCCAGCTTGCAAAGCTTGGAGAGTACTATGCAAAGGCAATCCATGACAAATATGGAGATGATTTTGATGTATTATTTGGACCTGCATATAAAGGAATTCCTCTTGCAGTAACAACAGCAATGGCATATTCAAAGCTTTATGGCAAGGAGATTAAATACTGCTCTAATAGAAAAGAAGAGAAGGATCATGGCGCTGATATGGGTTCATTACTCGGATATAAGATTCAGGATGGCGACAGAGTAGTCATGATTGAAGATGTTACAACATCAGGTAAATCCATGGAAGAGACAGTGCCTATCGTTAGAGCGCAGGGCAATGTTGAAATAGTTGGACTTATTGTATCTCTTAATCGTGAAGAGGTTGGCCTTAGTGGAGATACTTCAAAGACAGCCCTTGATGAAGTAAAGGATACATATGGATTTGAAACGGGCGCAATTGTTTCAATGAGCGATGTCGTTGAGTGTTTATACAATAAAGAAGTTAATGGAAAAGTAGTTATTAATGATGAAATAAAGAATGCAATTGATAATTACTATGCTCAGTATGGAGTAAAATAATAGATGCCAAGACCAGTCAAGATTAAAAAGAAAAAGAGTTTCATGTTCACAACAAAGCATCACTCATTCATTGGAATAGTGGGTGTTATTGTTGGAGCCATTTCATTCATTTCATTGGCTGGAAGTATATATTTGACGTTCTTAAATAGAGGAAGTGCATCAGAAAATTTAGGCGGTGTTGGATTGTTTGCTGCCATGGCTGATGTGATTGGTATTCTTTGTGGGTTCGTTTCAATAAGAGAGCGAGACATTCACAAATGGGTTCCGATAGCGTCCGTTATTGGAAATTCGATTGCACTTTCGTTATGGATTATTTTGGTAATAGTAGGTGCAAATGGACTTTGAATTTATGACAAATGAAAAAGAAAGGCTTTCACTTGCATTCGAAAGAGTGGAAAGCATAATTAATGAAAAAATATTGACTGGAGTGGTCGGTGACTATTTTGAGACGGTCTCAAAATTCATACTTTTGTTAAAAAATCCAGAAGAAAATTCAGAGTATAATAAACGATTATATGAAGATATTTTGCCTGAAAATTATAAAAAATCATACGGAAATCCAGATTATATAACAGATGCATTTAAAGGCTATAATAACAGTGAGGCGTACGACATAGCACGCCTTCTTTCCTTTATTTACGCGGAAATTCGAGGATTGATACCATATGCATATGAAAAGAATGATGAAATTCTTGCAATGTATATAGAGCTTTTTATAGAGATATATGTAATGTTTACTGACGACCCGTTATCTTTTCCTAAGTATGAAGAGATGAAGAGCGTTATTTATTGGTTCAACTCTGATAATTGTGATATCGTATCCACTCTTCGCATTCGAAGCCAATTTGATCCTAAAATGGATTTTGCCACCCGGATAATTATGGAAGAGGATTTGATAACACCTGATTATCTATATAAGTTTGGAGAATATATTTCTGAAAATGAAATTGAAGTTAGCAAATTTTTAGCAAGTCTACCTCAAAGTGAAATTGATGCCATGGCATCCACTTTTACGGAGGGGTATCGTATCGGTTTTGTAAAAGCTGGAAAACCTCTTGATAAAAAATCCATTGTCAACATTAGATACAACCTTGGATTTGAACGAGTAATAAAACAGGCGATATTTAATTTCGAAAAAATGGGATTAAAGCCTGCCATATATAGAGCAGCATCTCTATCACTTGATAAAAAAGGACAGCGTCGAATCGGATATTATGGAGCAATTCCAAATAAGCAGTTTGATTATGATCATAGAGAAGATAATGCGATTTATCTTGATAAGGATTTTGTAAACAGGAAAGTTCTTGTTATAAAGAATACTCTTGAAACATATAAGGAGCTAGCAAGCGTATATGCTGGACCAGCAGTCATGGAAGTCTTTGGTGAAAATCCATTTGCACCTATAAGTAAAGAAACTTGCATTACTTTAGATGAAGAGGGAAATAGACTTTCAGTTGAAATGACAAGCAGAAACAGCCAGCTAGTGAACGAGTATTGTAATGGTGAAGAAACAAGCTTTACTATTATTTCTTATCCAATACCTGAAATTGGTAAAGATTTTGCCAAAATATTTGCAGATACTGTAAAGCTTAATACTTTGGATTATAAGAAGTATGAATCAATGCAGCAGACAATTATTGATGTATTAGATGAAGCTCATGAGGTTAGAATTGAAGGAAAAGGTATAAATACTACAAATCTTACTGTTAAGCTTCATGAACTTAATGATCCATCAAAGGAATCAAAGTTTGAAAACTGTGTTGCTGATGTGAATATTCCTGTTGGAGAAGTGTTTACTTCTCCAGTGCTTAAAGGAACAAATGGCGTCCTTAATGTTTCAAAGGTTTATCTTAATGGTTTGAATTATGAAAATCTTACAATCACATTTAAGGATGGAATGATTGATAAGTATTCATGCTCTAATTTTGATAATGATGATGATAACAAAAAGTACATAAACGACAACATTTTATTCCATCATAAAACACTTCCAATTGGAGAATTTGCTATAGGTACGAATACTACAGCGTATAGAATGGCTAGAGACTATGGCATTGAGGAAAGACTTCCAATATTAATAGGAGAAAAGACAGGTCCGCATTTTGCGGTTGGTGATACATGCTATTCATTTGAAGAAGATGTTAAAGTTTACAATCCAGATGGAAAAGAAATAATAGCTAGGGATAACGAGATTACTGCAAAATATCGTGAAACAGATAAATCAAAAGCTTACTTTAACTGTCATACAGATATCACAATACCATATGACGAATTAAAGGGAATATATGCCATTAGAAGTGATGGTTCTGAAACAGCTATTATTGAAGATGGAAAATTCGTACTAAAAGGGCTTGAGGAGTTAAATATTCCGTTGAATTAGAATGTGTTTTCACATATAATTATGAAGTATATTTTTATTATAAATAAGAAGGAGAATTCTCACGATGGCAAAGGTTTCTATTGTAATGGGTTCTGATTCAGATATGCCTGTAATGAGCAAGGCAGCTGAGGTGCTTGAGAAGTTTGGTGTTGATTATGAAATGAACATTATTTCTGCTCATAGAGAACCTGATGAATTTTTTGAGTATGCAAATACCGCTGAAGAAAGAGGAATTAAAGTAATTATTGCTGGTGCTGGAATGGCAGCTCATTTACCAGGTATGTGTGCAGCTATATTCCCACTTCCTGTAATAGGAATTCCAATGCACACAACATCTCTTGGTGGTAGAGATTCTCTATATTCTATAGTCCAGATGCCTTCAGGAATTCCTGTAGCAACAGTTGCAATTAATGGTGGACAGAATGCAGCACTTCTTGCACTTAAGATGCTTGCTGTATCAGATAACGAATTACTTGCAAAGCTTAAGGAATATAAAGAAGAGCTTAAGGATGCAGTTGTAAAAAAAGATAAGAGACTTAAAGAAGTCGGATATAAGGAGTACTAGAATGGATTACAAGAGCGCAGGTGTAGATATTGAAGCTGGATATAAGTCAGTTGAACTGATGAAGGCACATGTTAAGGAGACAATGAGACCTGAAGTTTTAGGCGGTCTTGGAGGGTTTTCTGGTGCTTTTTCTTTAAGTAAGGTTAAAGAAATGAAGGACCCAGTTCTTTTATCTGGAACAGATGGATGTGGTACAAAGGTTAAGATAGCGATGCTTCTTGATAAGCATGACACAATCGGAATTGATGCAGTTGCTATGTGCGTTAATGATGTAGCATGTGCTGGTGGTGAACCACTATTTTTCCTTGATTACATTGCTTGTGGAAAGAACTATCCTGAAAAAATAGCTGAAATCGTTAAAGGTGTTGCAGAAGGCTGTAAGCAGTCAGGTTGTGCGTTAATTGGTGGCGAAACTGCAGAACATCCAGGTCTTATGCCAGAGGATGATTATGATCTTGCTGGATTTACAGTTGGTGTTGCTGAGAAGAGTGAGCTTATTACTGGAGAAAATATTAAAGATGGAGATGTACTTGTTGGTATCGCTTCATCAGGTGTTCATTCAAATGGTTTTTCACTTGTTAGAAAAGTATTTTCAATGAATAAAGAATCACTTAATGAATATATTGAATCACTTGGTATGACACTTGGTGAGTCTTTACTTACCCCTACAAAGATTTATGTTAAAGCAATGAAGAGTATTAAGGATGCAGGTGTTGTTGTTAAAGGATGTAGCCATATAACAGGTGGTGGATTCTATGAGAACATTCCAAGAATGCTTCCAGAGGGAATCAATGCACATGTTGAATTGAATTCATTTGAAGTTCTTCCTATATTTAAGCTTTTACAGAAGAGTGGAAACATTACAGATGAAATGATGTATAACACATACAATATGGGACTCGGTATGGTCCTTGCTGTTGATAAGGATGATGTAGATAAGACAGTTAAGGCAATAGAAGCAGCTGGAGAGAAGGCTTACGTTGTTGGTAAGTGCGTGGCTGGCGAAAAGGGAGTTACATTATGCTAAGACTTGCGGTTTTAGTTTCGGGAGGCGGAACAAACCTTCAGGCAATTATTGATGCAATTGACTCAGGTAAAATTCAAAATGCAGAGATTGCTGTCGTAATTAGTAATAAAGAAGGTGCATATGCTCTTGAAAGAGCAAATAAAGCTTCTATTAAATCAATGTATATTAGTCCAAAGCAGTTTTCTGATAAGGAAGAATACTCTAAGGCTATGGTTGAAGCAATAAATGGTGTAAACGCAGATTTAGTTGTATTAGCAGGATTTCTTGTTGTTTTACCAAAGAGCTTTGTTGATGCATTTGATAAAAAAATTATTAATATACACCCATCTCTTATTCCTAGTTTCTGCGGAGATGGATTTTATGGACTTAAGGTACATGAGGCAGCGTTAAACAGAGGCGTTAAGGTTACTGGTGCAACAGTTCATTTTGTTGATTCAGGTACAGACACAGGTCCAATTATTGCACAAAAGGCAGTATATATTCAGGATGGAGATACACCAGAGGTCCTTCAGAAGAGAGTTATGGAAGAGGCTGAATGGATACTCCTTCCAGAAGTTATTAATAAGTTAGCAAAAGAGCGAGGTTAAGATATGAAAGTATTAATTATTGGTGGCGGTGGAAGAGAACACGCTATAGCAATGGCAGTTAGCAAAAGTAAAAAGGTAGAGAAAATCTATTGCGCACCAGGTAATGCTGGAATAGCAGAAATAGCAGAATGTGTTCCAATCGGAGCAATGGAAGCAGAAAAGCTTGCTGATTTTGCAGAGAAGAATGGCATTGATTTTACTATAGTTGCACCTGATGATCCACTAGTTGCTGGTACTGTTGATGTATTTGAAGCAAAGGGGTTAAAGGCTTTTGGCCCAAGAAAGAATGCAGCTATTCTTGAAGGAAGTAAAGCTTTTTCAAAGGATCTTATGAAAAAGTACAACATTCCTACAGCAAAATACGAAAACTTTACAGACCCAGATGCTGCAATAAAGTTCCTTGAAACATGCAGTATGCCAATTGTATTAAAGGCAGATGGATTGGCATTAGGTAAAGGGGTTCTTATTTGTAATAACCTTGATGAAGCAAAAGATGGCGTAAAGCAGATTATGCTTGATAAGCAGTTTGGTGATTCAGGAAATACACTTGTAATAGAAGAGTTCATGACAGGCCGTGAGGTATCTGTTTTATCATTTGTAGATGGAAAGACAATCAAGATTATGACTTCTGCTCAGGATCATAAGAGAGCAAAAGATAATGATGAAGGTCTTAATACAGGTGGTATGGGAACATTCTCACCAAGCCCATTCTACACTAATGAAGTGGATGATTTCTGTAAGAAATATATTTATCAGCCAACAGTTGACGCTATGAGAGCTGAAGGCAGAGAATTTAAAGGCATTATTTTCTTTGGATTAATGATCACAGAAGATGGGCCAAAGGTTCTTGAATATAACGCAAGATTTGGTGATCCTGAGACACAGGTAGTTCTTCCTAGAATGCAGAATGACATTATAGAAGTAATGGAAGCCTGCGTTGATGGCACATTAGATAAAATAGATTTAAAGTTTGACGACAATGCAGCTGTTTGTGTTGTTCTTGCATCAGATGGATATCCACTTAAGTATGAAAAGGGATTAAAGATTGATGGTCTTGATGCTTTTGATGACAAGGATGATTATTTCTGCTTCCATGCAGGAACAAAATTTGATGAGGCAGGAAATGTAGTTACAAACGGCGGAAGAGTACTTGGTATTACAGCTCTTGGAGATGATCTTTTATCAGCGAGAGCAAATGCATATAAAGCTACAGAGTGGGTTAGCTTTGCCAATAAATACATGAGACATGACATTGGAAAGGCTATTGACGAACAGTAAGAGGTGTCGCCATGATGAGTCAGGACTTAGAGATTTTATTTGAAGACAAACCAACTAGATGTGAAAAATGTGGCAGCATGGAAATAGAATTCAAAGGTGTTGGGGAGTATCAGTGTAAAAACTGTGGTTTCCTCATGTATGATGACTATGGCCTTGTGAGAAATTACATTGAGCAAAATCCTGGTGCGACTCAGACAGAAGTATCAATGGCAACTGGAGTAACAAAGAGCAAAATTCGTCAGATGCTAAAGGACGAAAGAATCGAAATTGCACCAGGTTCATTAGTCTTTTTGTCATGCGAAATATGTGGCAAGGAAATTCGTTCAGGAAGATATTGTGAAAAGTGTTCAGGCGTTGTATCTGAACAGCGCAAAAAATCAGAGTCTACGCGTAATTCCAATATCACAGGCGGCTTTGCAAAGCATAAATCAGATGCAACAGGTGCAAAGAGATTCAATAGATAATATAGAGGATAAAAATGTATAAAACAGGATTTGATAATGACAAATATATAGAGTTGCAGAGCAAAAGAATTCTTGAAAGAGTGGATTCTTTTGGTGGCAAGCTTTATCTTGAATTTGGTGGCAAGCTTTTTGATGACTATCATGCATCAAGAGTACTGCCTGGATTCCAGCCTGATAGTAAACTTAGAATGCTTCTTAAGATTAAAGAAAAAGCAGAAATAGTTATAGCAATTTGTGCTGCAGATATTGAAAAGAATAAACGCCGTGGAGATCTTGGAATTACATATGATCTTGAAGTAATGCGTTTAATTGATACATTCAGAGGAATGGGATTATATGTTGGCTCAGTTTGTCTTACAAGATTTACAGGTCAGCGTGCTGCTGAAATGTTTAAGACAAAGCTTGAAAGCATGGGAGTTAAAGTATACCGTCATTATCCAATTGATAATTATCCATCTGATGTTCCATACATTGTAAGTGATGATGGTTTTGGAAAAAATGATTACATTGAGACCACAAGACCTGTCGTAGTAGTAACTGCTCCTGGACCTGGTTCAGGTAAGATGGCAACATGCCTTTCTCAGCTCTATCATGAGAATAAGAGAGGCGTTCTTGCAGGTTATGCTAAGTTTGAAACATTCCCAATATGGAATTTACCACTTAAGCACCCAGTAAACCTTGCATATGAAGCTGCTACAGCTGATTTATCAGATGTTAATATGATTGACCCATTCCACCTTGAAGCTTATGGGGAGACAACTGTTAACTACAATAGAGATATCGAAATATTCCCTGTTTTATCAGCAATGTTTGAAAAAATATATGGGGAATCAAGATATAAGAGCCCAACAGATATGGGTGTAAATATGGCAGGACATGCAATAATTGATGATGATGCATGTTGCAAGGCCTCAGAACAGGAAATTATAAGACGTTGGTTTACAGCAAGATGCGGACTTAAGCAGGGTGTTACAGAGGCATCTGAAGTTCAGAAAATAGATGTGCTTATGAATGAACGTCAGTTAAAAGATACAGACAGAGATCCAGTAGCTAAGGCAAGAGAAGTTGCAGAAAGAACAGGCGGCCCAGCTGCATGTATTTGCTTTAAAGACGGTAGATGCGTTACAGGAAAGACAACAGAACTTCTTGGTTCTTCATCAGCTGCAATCTTAAATGCATTAAAGGTACTTGGCGGAATTTCAGATTCAATTGATTTGATTGCTGCAAATATTATTACTCCTATTCAGGATTTAAAGGTAACACATTTTGGAAGTAGTTCTACTTTACTTCACCTTGACCAGATGCTTATTGCATTATCAATATGCGCTGTTACTAATCCAACTGCAAAGCTTGCTCTTGAACAGCTTGATAAATTAAAGGGAGCACAGGTTCATTCTACAGTAATACTATCAAAAGAGGATGAATCAACCTTTAAGAAGCTTGGTATGGATGTGACATGTGATCCTGAATATCAGTCAAGTAAGTTATATCATGGTTAATAAACCATAAAACAAATACATCTTAATTAAGGAGAAACGTTATGGGCGGATTTTTTGGAGTAGCTTCAAAAGAAGATTGTGTATTTGATTTGTATTTTGGAATCGATTACCATTCACATCTTGGTACAAGAAGAGCCGGAATGGTTGTGTATGGTGATAAAGGTTTTGACAGAGCAATTCATAATATTGAAAATGCACCTTTTAGAACTAAATTCGACAAAGATATGCAGGAAATGAAGGGTCGTTATGGAATCGGATGTATTTCTGATTATGAGCCACAGCCTCTCTTAGTCCGTTCACAGCATGGAACATATGCTATTACTACTGTTAGTAAAATCAATAATACAGAAGAAATAGTTGAAGGTCTCCTTAAAGATGGTTATTCACATTTCATGGAAATGAGCACAGGAGAAATAAATGCTACTGAGCTTGTTGCCGCACTTATAAATCAAAAGAGCAACCTTATCGAAGGTATTGACTATGCATTAAGTACAATAAAAGGTTCTCTATCAATAATGCTTCTTAATTCAAATGGTGTATATCTTGCAAGAGATAAAGAGGGAAGAACTCCTATCGTTGTAGGTCGAAAGGAAGGCTCTTTCTGTGCAGCATTTGAAGATTTTTCATTTAAAAATTTAGGATATCAAACGTACAAGGAACTGGGCCCTGGAGAAATTAATATCATGACTCATGATAACTGCATCATGCTCAAGGGACCATCAGAGGATATGAAGATTTGTACATTCCTCTGGGTGTACTACGGATATCCATCAAGCTCATATGAGGGCGTGAATGTTGAAGAAATGAGATACCGTTGTGGGGCTGCGATGGCACGACGCGATAATGTTAAACCCGACATTGTTGCAGGTGTTCCAGACTCAGGAATAGCGCATGCTGTAGGATACGCTAACGAATCAGGTGTTCCATTCTCAAGGCCATTTATTAAGTACACCCCAACATGGCCAAGGTCATTTATGCCAACAATACAGAGCCAGCGTGATCTTATTGCAAAGATGAAGCTCCTTGCCGTAGAGGATCTTATCAAGGATAAGAGCATGCTATTAATTGATGACTCTATTGTTAGAGGAACACAGCTTAGAGAGACAACTGAGTACTTATTTAATAGTGGCGCAAAGGAAGTGCATATTAGACCTGCGTGCCCTCCACTTGTATACGGTTGTAAGTATCTGAATTTCTCAAGATCATCTTCTGAAATGGAATTAATTACAAGAAGAGTAATTGAAAGACTTGAAAATGGAAATGTTACTGATGAGGTATTAAGCGAGTACACAAATCCTGATTCAGAAAAGTATAAGGAAATGGTTGAGGAAATCAGAAAGGAACTTCACTTTACGTCACTCCAGTTTAATAGACTTGATGATATGCTTGAGGCGGTAGGCATAGACAAGACAAAGCTCTGCACATATTGTTGGGACGGAAAAGAGTAAGAGCGTAATGTAAAACTTAATATGGAAGGAAGGAAGAACATGGAAAAGGTGACAGAACTTTTTTCATCGATGGTTTTTGACGATGCAACAATGGAGGCATTACTCCCAAAGCATACTTATAAAGCGCTTCAGAAAACCATTAAAAACGGAGAAAGATTAGACTCCGAAGTAGCTACCGTTGTGGCCAATTCAATGAAGGATTGGGCAATAAGTAAAGGCGCTACACACTATACTCATTGGTTTCAGCCAATGACTGGCGTTACAGCCGAAAAGCATGATAGCTTTATTTCTCCAAAAGATGGCGGAAAGATTATCATGGAGTTTTCTGGAAAAGAGCTTATGCAGGGTGAACCTGATGCATCATCTTTTCCATCAGGAGGTATTAGAGCAACATTTGAAGCAAGGGGCTATACAGCTTGGGACGCAACAAGCTATGCCTTTGTAAAAGATGGAGTTTTATATATCCCAACTGTTTTTTGCTCATATGGCGGTGAAGCTCTTGATCAGAAAACAGCGCTTCTTAGATCAATGGAAGCGATTAACAAACAGGCATTAAGAATACTTAGATTATTTGGAAATGAAGATGTTCAGAAGGTAAACACAACAGTTGGAGCTGAACAGGAATATTTCCTTGTAGATAAAGAACAGTACGATAAGAGAAAAGATCTTATTTATACTGGAAGAACATTATTTGGATGTAGAGCACCAAAGGGTCAGGAACTTGATGACCATTATTTTGGAGCTATTAAGCCTAGAGTACAGGCATTTATGACTGAGCTTAATGAAGAACTATGGAAATTAGGAGTTCTTGCGAAAACCCAGCATAATGAAGCAGCACCAGCACAGCATGAGCTTGCGCCTGTATTTACTACAACAAATATAGCGTCAGACCATAACCAGCTTATGATGGAGTTTATGCAAAAAATTGCCAAGAAGCATGGAATGGTTTGTCTTTTACATGAAAAGCCATTTGCAGGTGTTAATGGCTCTGGTAAGCATAATAACTGGTCTCTTTCAACAGACACAGGTGTAAATCTCTTAGATCCAGGTGATACACCATACGAGAATGCGCAGTTCCTTTTATTCCTTGCAGCTGTTGTAAAGGCTGTTGATGAGTATCAGGATTTAATAAGAATTTCTGTCGCTACAGCAGGTAACGATCATAGACTTGGAGCTGCAGAAGCACCACCAGCTATTGTTTCAATATATTTAGGAACAGACCTTGAAGAAGTAGTTGATGCTATTATTTCTGATAAGGCGTATGCAAGCGCTGGAACAAAGGAAACACTTAAGCTTGGAGTTCATACAATACCAAGACTTCCAAAGGATACAACTGATAGAAATAGAACATCACCATTTGCTTTTACAGGAAATAAGTTTGAACTTAGATCACTTGGTTCATCTGATTCTATTTCAGAATGTAATACAGTACTCAATACAGCAGTAGCTGAAGCCCTTGATGAGTTTGCAAATGAGCTCATGATGGCATCAGATTTTGAGTCGGCTTTACACGAATTAGTAAAGAGAACATTTAAAGAGCATAAGAGAATTATATTCAATGGTGATGGATATGATGAAGCGTGGGTGAAAGAAGCTAAAAAGAGAGGACTCTCTAATTACAAGACGGCTCCTGATGCAATACCACATCTTCTTGATCAGAAAAATGTCGAGCTCTTTATGAAGCATAAAGTTTATTCGTTAAGAGAGCTTGAAGCAAGAAAAGAAGTAAGACTTGAAAGCTATGTTAAGTTAATCCATATTGAAGTGCTTACAATGCTTGATATGGCAAATAAAGATATTCTTCCAGCAATGAGCAGGTTCAGTGCAGAACTTGCTGATAATATAGCTAAGAAATCAGCTATGAAGTTTGCATGTGAGTATGAGAAAAATACGCTATCTCTTATTTCAGAGCATCTTGACCTTATGTATAAGGCGGTTAGAAAGCTTGAAGATGACGAGCAGGCAGGAAATGCCATTACTGATATTTCAAAGTGTGCTGATTTCTGTAGAGATGTAATTATTCCAGATATGGAAGAAATAAGACGTCATTCAGATGCAATGGAAATGGTTGCAGAACAGAAGGCTTGGCCATATCCATCATATGGATTGTTGTTATTTGGCGTCAGATAAAAGAATTTCTCCGTTTGCGTCGGCAAAGGTAACGTCATCGTTTGATGTTATTTTTGCACGAGCAGCGGTTGCTTCTGTTATTTGCTTAATTAGTTCATCTGCTGATGAAGCACCTATAACAATAGTAAATGAAACATCTGCCCCATAGTCCGATGTGATTATGTGGCAGTTTTTATTTGCAAAAATATATTGAAGCTTGCCAACATCTGTGTAATCACAGGAAATTGATATTTTATTTCCATTTATCCATTCAATAATAACACTGTTATTTAATCCTTCCTTAACAGCGCCCTGGTATGCTCTTACAAGACCACCTGTTCCAAGAAGTGTTCCGCCAAAATACCTTGTAACAACAACACAAACATTAGTGATGCCCTCGTTAAGGAGTACCTCAAGCATTGGTCTTCCAGCTGTGCCTGATGGTTCTCCATCATCAGAACATCTTGTCAGCTCCTGATTTTCCCCAATAACAAAAGCAGAGCAGTTATGCCTTGCATCAAAGAACTCTTTCTTTTTCTGTGTTATAAAAGCTACAGCCTCTTCTTCGGTAGTAACCTTTGCAACATGAGCAATGAATCTTGATTTCTTCTCTTCAATTTCACCAGTTCCGTTTGTGTGTATTGTTTTAAACAATGTTTTTTCTTCCTTTATTATGAGATTTTTGGTATAATCAATTAGTTATAGAGTAAATAAAGTGGGTGATTTTGTCTTCCACTAATAATATATCAGGAGATACGAATGTATTACTATAGTAAAAGAGGAATAAAAAAGAAGCATAAAGCTCTTCGTTCTCTTACATCACGAATGGGTAAAACCATAGGAGTAGCAATATTTGATGTATGCGTATTCCTTGCGTGTTTAGCAGGAGCTTGTGGCGCATGTGCCGGTGTTGGTGTGTTTATGGGTGTTATTGCAACAGCTCCCGACATTAAAAATGTTGATGTAACTCCAGCCGGATATTCAACAACAGTATATGACCGTGATGGAAAGCAGATCACAAAGCTTATTGCAGAAAATTCAAACCGTATATATGTAACACTTGATAAAATACCTGAGGATCTTCAGCATGCATTTGTTGCAATAGAAGATGAACGTTTTTACCAGCATAATGGTATTGATATTCAGGGTATCATGCGTGCGGGCGTAACAGCCCTAACAAGCGGAGATTTATCTCAGGGTGCTTCAACAATAACACAGCAGTTACTTAAAAACAACGTGTTTCTTACATGGACATCTGAAGCATCTGCGCTTGATAAGTTCAAGCGTAAATTCCAGGAACAGTATTGTGCCGTTCAGCTTGAAAAGGTAATGGATAAAGATAAAATCCTTGAGAATTACCTTAATACAATTAACTTAGGCCAGGGTACTCTTGGTGTTCAGGCTGCATCCCAAAGATACTTTGGAAAGCCTTGTTCACAGCTTAATATTTCAGAATGTGCAGTTATTGCTTGTATTACACAGAACCCATCAAAATGGAATCCTATTTCTCATCCAGAAAATAATGCTATTCGTAGAGAAGAAGTATTAAAGAAAATGAGAGATCAGGGATATATAAGTGAAGCTCAGTATGCGGAAGCTATGGCTGATAACGTATATGAAAGAATTCAGAAGGTTAATCAGGAAACAGAAGTCAATACGATTTATTCATACTTTGTAGATGAACTTGTAAATCAGGTTATGACTGACCTTCAGGAGCAGCTTGGTTATTCTAATACTCAGGCTTACAACACATTATACAGTGGTGGTTTAAGCATTTTTGCAACACAGGATCCTGGAATACAGTCAATTGCTGATCAGGAAATGGAAAATCCTGATAACTATCCAGAAAATGTTAAGTGGTATCTTAAATACCAGCTTACATATCAGGATGAAAGTGGTGAGTACGTAAACTTCTCATCTAATAATTTTGAGAAATACTTTAAGGAAAATCGTTCAAGTAAGTTTAATTCAATATATAGCAGTAAGGAAGATGCTATGGCTGATATTGAGACATACAAAGAAGCGGTTAAAGAGCCTGGATATACATTTGTATCAGAGACAGTCTCCTTAACACCTCAGCCTCAGACTTCTATTACTGTAATGGATCAGTACACAGGTGAAGTACTTGCGTTAGTTGGTGGCCGTGGAACAAAAGAGGCATCACTTACTCTTAACAGAGCAACAGGTACAAAGCGTCAGCCAGGATCATGCTTTAAAGTATTGGCAGCATATGCTCCTGCTATTGATTCAGGTGAATTTACACTTGCATCTACACAGCTTGATGAACCTTATACATATGCTAATGGTCGTCCAGTTAAAAACTGGTATGACGGATATAAGGGCGTGTGTACATATAGATATGGTATTGAGCAGTCTCTTAATATCATCGCAGTTAAGGCTATTACAGCTATTACTCCAAAGGTTGGATTTGATATGCTTCTTAACTTTGGATTCACTACACTTGTTGATAAGAGAACAGAGTGGGACGGAAGCGTATCTTCAGATATTACACAGTCATTAGCTCTTGGTGGTGTAACTGATGGTGTTACAAATATGGAACTTACTGCAGCATATGCAACTATTGCAAATAATGGTCAGTATATTAAGCCAAGACTTTATACAAAGATTGTTGATCATGACGGAAATGATTTATTGATAAATGATCCAAAGACAAGACAGGTACTTAAACCTACAACAGCTTACTGCCTTACATCCGCAATGGAAGACGTTGTTAAGATTGGTACTGGTAAGAGAGTTGATTTCGGAAACATGGCTATCGCCGGTAAGACAGGTACAACATCAAGTAACGTTGACGTATGGTTTTCTGGATATACGCCATATTACACATGTGCAGCATGGGCTGGTTATGATAACAACGTTCATATGGTTAGTGGAGAAACAAATACTGCTAAAAATGTTTGGAAGGCAGTAATGGGTAGAATCCATGAAAACCTTGAGTATAAGAAGTTTGTTCAGCCAGATGGCATTGTAACGGCCACTGTTTGTAACAATACTGGTAAGCAAATGAATACGTTCTGTTTACCAAGAACCGAAATTATGGATAAAGACTCTGTGCCAAAAGATATGTGTATGGGTCATTTGTTTAGCACATTTACTGAGGAAGAGGGATACAGCCTTGGAACAATGTGTTCTCAGACTGGTAAAGTCGCAACTGATACATGTCCATATGCAACAACAGGTATGGTTAATCCGCTTGGCGGATATTGTATGCATAGTTATATGAATGGTGTTCCAATGTTTACGCCAGAAGATATGATGAACCAGACCGCAAATGCAGATATTCTTGCAGCACAGGCTCAGGAACAGGCGGCAGCAGGTGCAGCAAAGCAGGCAGAGATGATAGCTAATGGTGAATTGCCAGAGACACCAGCAGAAACACCGCTAGATCCTATGGCAGCAGCGCTTGCAGCAATGCAGCAGGCAGCAGCTCAAAATGGAATTCCAGGAATACCACAGATTACTCCAGTTGATCCAAATGCCGCTGGACAATAATTCTTAGAAGGCGAGGAGGCAAACATGACGATAGAAGAAATACTTGAACTTATACAAAATAGACAGTATTCAGCGATTCGAAGTGAATTTGCAGAGTGGAACGAAGCGGATATAGCTCAGGTTCTAGAACAGCTTGAAAGTACTGAGCAGATAGTGAAGGTTTTCCGAATACTTCCTAAATCAATGGCAGCAGATGTATTTGCTTATTTATCACTTGAGGTTGAGCAGGCAATCATTACATCTCTTACTGATAGAGAAGCTGCTAACATTATTAATAACCTTATGGCGGATGATGCTACTGACCTTATGGAAGAAATGCCTGCGGGAGTTGTTAAAAAGCTTCTTGCAAATGCCAGCTCTGAAGCAAGAAGAGATATTAACCACCTTTTAAGATACCCAGATGATTCTGCTGGATCTATTATGACAGTGGAGTTTGTAGACTTAAAGGCATCATCAACAGTTGCACA
The DNA here is from genome assembly GCA_030531435.1 of Lachnospiraceae bacterium. Classification (GTDB taxonomy): domain Bacteria; phylum Bacillota; class Clostridia; order Lachnospirales; family Lachnospiraceae; genus UBA2868. Next base: position 17,884 of record JAUNNN010000005.1, on the reverse strand, counting down.
GGCTATAGATAGAATTAGAAAAACAGGTGTTGATAAAGAAACAATCAACATTTGTTATGTACTTGATAAAGAAAGACACCTTATTGGTACAGTTGCATTAAGATACCTTCTTCTTCATAAAGAAGATGAGATTATTGGTGATTTCATGAATGATAACATCATTAGTGTTAACACCATGACTGACCAGGAAGAAGTTGCAAAAATATTCTCTAAATATGACTTTACAGCCATGCCGGTTGTTGATAATGAAGATAGACTTGTTGGAATTATCACAATCGATGACGTTGTCGATATCATGACAGAAGAGGCTACAGAGGATATTGAAAAGATGGCTGCTATCCTTCCAACTGATAAGCCATATCTTAAAACTTCAGTGTTTGAAACATGGAAAAAACGTATTCCATGGCTTTTATTACTTATGATATCTGCTACAGTAACAGGTGGAATAATAACTCACTATACAGATGCTCTTGGAACATTTACTGTATTGACAAGCTTTATTCCAATGCTTATGGATACAGGTGGAAATGCAGGTGGACAGGCATCAGTTACTATCATCCGTGGATTGTCCCTTGGAGAAATACAGTTTGCAGATTTAGTGAAGGTTATTTGGAAAGAAATCAGAGTTGGTGTGTTCTGTGGACTTACTCTTGCAGGACTTAACTTTGTAAAGATACTTGTAGTTGAAAGAGTATCACTTCAGGTGGCTCTTGTTGTGTGTTTAAGTCTTGCAATAGCAGTACTTATTGCAAAAATAGTTGGTTGCTTACTTCCTATGCTTGCACAGAAGGTTGGATTTGACCCAGCGGTAATGGCGAGTCCATTTATTACTACAATTGTTGATGCTCTGTCTCTTATGATTTATTTTTCAATCGCAACAAACTTACTTAATATATCCTGACATTAGTGATTATAGATAAAGAATGTAGTGGTTCGTCGCTAAAAAAAGTGAACGAATGAAAGGAGATAAATTATGAATATCGAAAACAAAATTAAGGAACTTGGAATAAATCTTCCTGAAGCAGCTAAGCCAGCAGCAATGTACATCCCAGTTAAACAGACAGGAAATCTTTTATTTGTATCAGGCCAGATTCCAATGGTTGATGGCAAACTTGCATACACAGGAAAGGCTGGAGCTGATAAAACATTAGAAGAAGCTCAGGCTGCTGCAAGAGTATGTGCAATTAATATAATTAGTGCTGTTAAAGGATATATTGGCGACCTTGATAAGGTTAAGAGTATTGTAAAAATCACAGCATTCGTTGCATCAGAGACAGGCTTTGATAAACAGCACCTTGTTGCTAATGGCGCATCAGAACTTTTATTTGATGTATTTGGCGAAGCTGGAAGACATACAAGATCAGCAGTAGCTGTAAATCAGCTTCCACTTGATTCATTAGTAGAAGTTGAAGCAATAATTGAAGTTGAAGCGTAAGTTATGTGCATTTTGCACGAAATTCCTTATAAAAAATAGTTAAATATTGAGTTTTAAAGGGAATTTTGGTAGAATATTTCTTATATATTTTAAACGGAGTTAATTGGATTTAGTATGATTGATTCATATGTAGAATGCCTTGTGGCAAGAAGAAAAAGCGCATCTGCAATGCTATTAAAAATATTTGTGTATGCTCTTTGCGTCATATTTATAATCGGCGGACTAATAGGATTTACAATTCTATTTATTCCTGGATTAATCATTGGGGCAGTAGGATATTTTTTGTGCCCATCCCCAGACGTTGAATTTGAATACTTATATATGGGTAAGGAACTCACTGTTGATAAGATTTTCGCAAAAGAAAAAAGAAAAACAGCAGGTGTTTATGACTTGAATAAGATGGAAAAAATGTGTCCTTCTAATTCTCATGAACTTGATGCGTATAAAAATAGACAGATTCCTGTTAAGGATTACAGCTCAAGAGAGCCAGACAGTAAACCATTTGTTATTGTGTACAAAGACGAAGCTGGAGAGAGTCTTATTTACATTGAACCAAATGAAGAATTGCTTAATTCAATTAAGAGCAGTTGTCCACGTAAAGTAATTGAATACTAATAATATAAATATATAATATAGGAGGCTTACTATGGGTCAGATTGTTTCTGAAGGTATTACTTTTGATGATGTGTTACTTGTACCAGGATATTCAAATGTCGTTGGTAATCAGGTGGATATCACAACTCATTTAACAAAAACAGTTAAGCTCAACATTCCTATGATGTCGGCAGGAATGGACACAGTTACAGAGCATCGCATGGCGATTGCTATGGCTCGTCAGGGTGGAATTGGTATTATTCATAAGAATATGTCTATTGAAGCTCAGGCGGATGAAGTAGATAAGGTAAAACGATCAGAAAACGGAGTCATTACAGATCCATTTTCATTAACTCCAGAACATACATTAGGAGATGCCGATGAACTTATGGCTAAGTTCAGAATATCAGGTGTTCCTATTACAGAAGGTAAGAAGTTAGTTGGTATTATTACTAACCGTGACCTTAAGTTTGAAACAGATTCAACTAAGAAAATAAAAGAGTGCATGACATCTGAAGGCCTTATTACAGCTAAAGTTGGTGTTACTCTTGATGAAGCAAAGGTTATTCTTGCAAAGGCAAGAAAGGAAAAGCTTCCTATAGTAGATGATGATTTTAATTTAAAGGGTCTCATTACTATAAAGGATATTGAAAAGCAGATTAAATATCCTTTATCAGCAAAGGATGACCAGGGACGACTTCTTTGTGGAGCGGCTCTTGGTATTACTCCAGATGTATTAAACAGAGTAGAGGCACTTGTTAAGGCACATGTAGACGTAGTTGTTCTTGACTCTGCTCATGGACATTCAGAGAACGTTCTTAAGTGTGCAAGAATGATTAAGGATGCATATCCTGATCTTCCACTTATTGGTGGTAATGTTGCAACAGGTGAAGGTACAAAGGCACTTATCGAAGCTGGCGTTGACGCAGTTAAGGTAGGTATTGGACCTGGTTCTATTTGTACAACACGTGTAGTTGCAGGTATTGGTGTACCACAGATTTCAGCTATCATGGATGCATACGAAGTTGCTAAGCAGTATGATATTCCAATTATTGCTGATGGTGGTATCAAGTATTCTGGTGATATGACAAAGGCATTAGCAGCAGGTGCTAACGTATGTATGATGGGTAGCATATTTGCTGGATGTGAAGAGTCGCCTGGAACATTTGAACTTTATCAGGGACGTAAATATAAAGTATATCGTGGTATGGGTTCTATTGCAGCTATGGAAAATGGCTCAAAGGACAGATATTTCCAGACAAATGCTAAGAAGCTTGTTCCAGAAGGTGTTGAAGGACGAGTTGCATATAAGGGAACTCTTGAGGATACAGTATTCCAGCTTATTGGTGGTATTCGTTCTGGTATGGGTTACTGCGGCGCACATAATATTGAAGAGCTTAAGAACAATGGTAGATTTGTTAAGATCTCAGCTGCAGCACTTAAGGAAAGCCATCCACACGATATTCAGATTACAAAGGAAGCTCCTAACTATAGCGTAGAATAAGCTTTTCCTAAGAGATTTGAGAGAAATTTGTTATGTTTAATTATATTAAAAGAGAATTGCAGTCAGTTTTCAAAAGAAAGAAAACACTTATAATTGCAATTGTAATTGTTGTGGTTTGTCTTCTTGCAAACCTTGCTGTTAAGGCATTTACTTTAGTATATGGAGATGATCGTGATGGAGTACTTGGCTCAAATGTATTCGCATTTGCAGCGTGGGTATTTTGGATTCCATATTATGCATGTATTGCATTTGCGGACACAGCATTTGGGTCATATCCTAATCCATTTATAAAGGATAATGTTACTAAAAACATGAGCAGGGGAAATATATATTTTGGAAAGCTCATTACAGCATGTGTACTTTCACTTGCATATATGATTCTTGCATTTGCAAGTCTTATGGCTACTACAAGAATTTTCCATTCAGATATTGAGGCATATAGTGTATCATTATTTGTAGAGAATATGCTAATTGCAACTCCATTATGGATTGCAGGAATAGCAATGGGTATTATGTATCTCTTCATGTTTGAAAATAAAAAGAAGGCATACATTGCATATTTTATTACAACAATACTTATTCCAAGAATAATAATGCTTTTATCAATAGATCAGATAGCATTGAAGCCATTTATGGCTGTTAAGAAAATTCTTATTACACAGAGCTTTGGTGTTATTCCATCGCCTGCGAATCCAGCCAGAAATGTTACTTTTATTGTTGCTGAAGGATTTATATATGCAATAATAGCAACTATAATTGGACTGATTTGTTATAATAAGAAGAGCTTTGATTCAAACAAGTCAGCTTCATATGAAGAATAATTAACGCATAGGGGTATTTTTGTGGGGAACAGTAATCCAGCGCAGTATAAATTGAATATTAAGGAACTTCAACAGTTCCAGGACATTATTTCTTCAGTAACAAACCTATTCATGTTCTGTGTTGGGTCAGATGGTAATAGAATTACTGAAATGTCAGGAGATCCTTTGGAGACTAAGAGAATTCTTGGCCTTGTTGATGAAAATCAGATGATTTCAGTCATTGGAAGAGTTCTTGGTACATCTCTTGAAGAACAGGTTATTGAAGATACAGCGTATCCAAACGTTAAGATTGCAAGTATTGGCGTTACAATGGGAACAATGCCTGCATTCTGTTGGTTTATTTGTGGCGTTTTAGATAATGAAGATGGAGAAAATGCTGTACTTAATATTCATACAGTAACATCTGAGGCGAACTTTAATAAATCAATTGATTTGATTAGAGAGGCGTCTTCAAAATTATATTCAGATGTGCCTTCAGAAGAGGCGAAGACAACTAGATCTTCTGTTGATAATGAAACAGAAGATATTATGAAATCATATAAGAAGAGCCAGTCAATGGCAGAGATTATTTCTCTCCTTGATAGTGATGATTCATTTGATGTCATTTCTCAGAAGATTATCAATTATGCATCAAAATATGCAGGAATTACTCATGCATACATGCTCCGCCTTATTACAGAAGATAAGGTTGAGCTTATGGCTCAGTACGAAAAAGATGGAGTATTTTCATTAGATAGAGAGTTTGAAGAAATACCTATTGATATACTTCATAGTCTTGGGGATCGCCCAACAGTTATTTCATATAAGACACAAATTGAACCGGCACAGCGTAGATGGCTTGATATTATGAGCCTTTCTGCAATGATTGTTATGCCAATTTTATATAACCATAAGCCTACAATGTATCTTTTCTTTGCAGATACTGATCCTGATAAGGAATGGAGTATTGATGATACAAAATTCTTTGGCGATGCGGTAAGAGTCCTTCGTAATATTATGGCTAGAAGACTCCAGAAGAATTCTATTACAAGCTCTTACAAATCACTTGAGGCTATTCTTGATAATGTAGGTAGTGCTATATATGTAAGAGATACAGAGAGTGGCAATATTCTTTTTGCAAATAGAATGTGTAAGAGCACATTTATGCAGGAGATGCGAAATGGTACTCTTGAGAATTTATTTGAAAAGGGCGCAAGAAGTAGTCTTGCGACTTCATATATGGAAGTTGAATACCCAGAAAAGAAACGTTGGTATGATTTGAATACAACGTATATTGAGTGGGTAGATGGCAGAAGAGTCTGCATGAATTCAATTTTCGATGTTACTGATAAAAAAATGTATCAGCAAAAGATTGAACAGCAGGCAAATAATGACTTCCTTACAGGTTTATATAACCGTATGTGCTGTGAGAGAGATCTTACAAGACATATTGATGAGGCAAAGGCTGCTGGCGAAACAGGAGCAATCATTTATCTTGACCTTGATGACTTTAAACACATTAACGATGGTCTTGGTCATCAGTATGGTGATGTTCTTCTTAAGGCAATATCTAACAGTCTTAGAAGAATTAATGGAATTGAAAATACATGCTATCGTATGGGTGGTGATGAGTTCGTTATTATTGTTCCACACGAGAGCTATAGAAATTTTGATAGAATCAAAGAAGAAATACAGATAGTATTTAATAAGCCTTGGTTCTTAAAGGGAGCGGATTACTACTGTACAGCAAGTATTGGTATTGTAACATTCCCTGAAGATGGCGATACAGTTCAGGATTTAGTTAAGAAAGCTGACGTTGCCATGTATGAGGCAAAGAAATCTGGTAAGAATAAGATTTCTATTTATTCAAAAGAAGCAGATGCTGATTCATCAAGACGACTTGATATGGAAAAATCAATGCGTTTTGCTACTGCTGGTGGATATAAGGAATTTGAAGTATATTTCCAGCCAATCGTAGACGTAAAGAAGTCTGGAAATCCATGTGTTGGCGCAGAAGCCTTAGTAAGATGGAATTCATCTGATTTGGGATTCGTATCACCTGGTGATTTCATTCCACTTGCAGAATACCTTGGACTTATTAACCCAATTGGAAACTATGTATTAGAGCAGGCATGTCTTGCACTTAAATATTGGAATGAATCAGGCCATCCATATTACAAGGTTAATGTTAACTTGTCTGTAGTTCAGCTACTTCAGAATGATATTGTAGAAACAATTGAAGAAATAATTAAGAGAACAGGCATTAATCCTAAGAACCTTACTCTTGAAGTTACAGAATCTCTTGCTATTAACGATATGGTAAGAATGAAAAGAATTATTAGTAACATTAAGAAACTTGGTGTTAAGATTGCACTTGATGATTTCGGTACAGGATATTCATCACTCAATCATATTCGTGAAATACCACTTGATGTAATTAAGGTTGACCAGACGTTTGTTAAGGGCCTTGCAACAGATGAGTTCGCTCAGGCGTTCGTATCAATGATAGGTGAACTTGCAACAGCACTTGGAGTTAAGATATGCGTTGAAGGTATTGAGACTATTGAACAGTACAAAGTGCTTGAAAAGATGAACGTTTCAATGATACAGGGCTTCTATTTCGGAAAGCCAATGCCTAGATCTGAATTTGAAGAAAAGTTCTTATAATAAATAATATATAAATAGTAAAAAGCACCTTATGGAATATTTATTTCCGGATAAGGTGCTTTTTTTGTGTGACAGAGGGACGCTCCATATGACAAAAGAAGCGTCCCTACTTTATGGTTGCAATTTTATGGGAGTTATGTTAACATAATTTTTGACCGAGTAGGTTTATGATGGTGAATTATATAGTAATAAGGAGACTACATGAACGATAAATTTTTTGATATAAAGACTGATAAACAGGAGAGAATCCTTAATGCAGCAATAAAAGTATTTGCACTTAATGGATATAAGAAAGCTAGCACAGATGTGATTGTTAAAGAGGCTTCAATCTCAAAGGGACTTTTATTTCATTACTTCACAAATAAGATTACTCTGTACCAATATATAATTGATTATTCAGTTAGATTCATGTCTTTTGAAATGACTAACACGGTCGATAAGCATGAAAAAGACTTTTTTGAGCTTGTAAATCAGATGGAAGTAGTAAAAATTAAAATCATGAAGAACTATCCATACATGATTCAGTTTTTAAATGGTCTTAAGTATGAATTTGATGAAGAGGCAAAGTCTGTTATAGGTGATAATATAAACGCGCTTGATAACATCTATGGAAATGTTTATAAGCAGTCTGATAACACTAAGTTCCAGGATTATGTAGTGATATCAAAAGTCATTAATATGATTAAATGGATGTCTGATGGATTTATGAGAGAGTCTATTCTTAATAATGACATGTCATCAGAAGAGTTAAGTGAGGAATTCGGTAAATATCTTAAGATGATAAAAGCTCACTTCTATAGAGGTGGAATGCTTGGTGTTGATGTAGAAGAATTAAAGTAACAATATTTAGAATTCACTATTGCAATGTGACACAATATCTTGTAAAATCTTAAAGAATAGTAAGGGGGCTGTTCAACCAAACGGGGGTGAGCAGTCTCTTTTTTTAGGCAAATCCGTGTATTACGGAAACATTATGGAGGAGTTTAGAGATGTCTAACGTAAAAAATGACGCCATTTATGACGCAAAAACACTTGGCACACCTAAGGTACTGCTTCTCGGATTACAGCACATGTTTGCTATGTTCGGAGCAACAGTTCTCGTTCCTGCACTTACAGGACTTAGCGTGTCAGCAACACTTTTATTCGCAGGTCTTGGAACACTTTTATTCCATTTCCTTACTAAGAAAAAAGTTCCTGCCTTTCTTGGTTCATCATTTGCATTTATCGGTGGCTATGCAGCAATAGCTCCAAACGGTGAAAAGGAATTACTTCCTTATGCATGTCTTGGTGTATGCTGTGCAGCACTTCTTTATCTTGTTATCGCTGGACTTATTAAGGCTTTCGGTGTACAGAAGGTAATGCAGTTCTTCCCACCTATCGTAACTGGTCCTATTATTATGGCTATTGGTCTTAACTTATCACCATCAGCTATCAATAACTGTTCTGCAAACTGGTTCGTTGCAATCGTAGCAATTGTAGTAATTGTTGCATGTAACATCTGGGGCAAAGGAATGGTTAAGATTATTCCTATTATTTTAGGTGTTGTTGCATCTTACATAGTAGGTGTAATTTGTGGACAGGTTGATTTTACATCAGTTAAGGAAGCAGCTTGGATTGGTCTTCCATTCGCTATGGAAAATACAGTATTTGCAATCTTCAATAATCCTGATTCAAGTTTAATTCTTTCAGCAATAATTGGTATTATGCCAATCGCTATTGCCACAATCGTTGAGCATATTGGTGATATGTCAGCTATTTCTTCAACTGTTGGTGAAAACTTCATTGAAGATCCAGGTCTTCACAGAACACTTCTTGGTGATGGACTTGCTACAATGCTTGCATCACTCTTTGGAGCACCAGCTAACACAACATACGGAGAGAACACAGGTGTTCTTAACCTTACAAAGGTTTATGACCCAATGGTAATCAGACTTGCAGCTATCTTTGCAATTATTTTCTCATTCTCACCTAAGTTTGCAGCTCTTGTTTCATCAATGCCTGCAGCAACAGTAGGTGGTGTTTCAATCGTTCTCTACGGTATGATTTCAGCAGTAGGTGTTAGAAACGTAGTAGAAAATCAGGTTGATTTCAAGAACAATAGAAATGTTATTATTGCAGCTCTTATCCTTGTTCTTACAATTGGTATCAGCTACTCATCAGTAGGAGCAATCAGCTTTTCAATTGGCGCTGTTAACATTTCACTTTCAGGTCTTGCAGTTGGATCACTTGTTGGTATTATTTTAAATGCTATTCTTCCAGGCAAAGACTATAAGTTTGATGAGAAGGGCGAAGAGTCAGTAAACTTCGAGGTATAATTTAAATATATGAGACTTCCTGTTGAATTTGAAAACAGAATGAAGGATTACTTAGGCGAGGAAATTAATGATTTCCTCGCCTCTTACTCATTAGAGGAAGTTAAATCACTTAGGATTAACCCTTTAAAATGTAGGGATGATAATGCCATAGATATGGGATTTTTACATGATAATAAAAACGTTCCTTGGGAAAAGAGAGGGTTTTATTATGATGCAAATGTCTTAAGTCCTGGAAAACATCCATATCACGAGGCTGGAGCATATTATATTCAGGAGGCATCAGCTATGGCTCCAGTTACACTACTTGATGTAAAGCCTGGAGACAGAGTACTTGATTTGTGCGCAGCACCAGGTGGGAAAAGTACGCAGATTGCTGGATATTTACAAGGGGAAGGAATACTTATTTCAAATGAAATAGTTCCTTCAAGGGCAAAGATATTATCAGAAAATATTGAAAGAATGGGCGTTAGAAATGCTGTTGTAATAAGTGAAGATCCAAGAAATATAAGCGGAAAGTTTGCGGGATATTTTGATAAAATATTGGTGGATGCACCATGCTCAGGAGAAGGAATGTTTAGACGTTCTGAAATCGCTTTGAATGAGTGGTCAATGGACAATGTAAAAATGTGTAAAGACCGTCAGAGCTGGATTCTTGATGAAGCATACAAGATGCTGGCGCCAGGAGGCAGACTTGTATATTCTACGTGTACATTCTCAAAGGAAGAGGATGAAATAAATGCCTTAGAGTTTTTTGAAAGATATGATGACATATCATATGTTAAAGCTGATGTGGAGGGACTTGAGCCTGGTTTTGATGGAATAGGATACAGACTTTGGCCTCATAAGATACAGGGAGAAGGACATTATTTCTGCATATTTGAAAAAGCAGGAGATTCTACTGTGAAGAATATGCCATGCTTTGGGTATGAAAAAGGTGTTAGCTTAAAAGAAAAAAATACATTAAAAGAAGTATATGATTTCATAGATGAAAATATAAAGTCGGACTATTTCAAGGATAAAAAACTCCTTAAGTTTGGAGATCATATATATGCTATTCCTGATGAGACACCAAGCTTGAAGGGAATAAAGGTATTTCGACCTGGACTTCATATTGGAAGTTTTGTTAAAGGTCGATTTACCCCAGCTCATGCATTATTTATGGCGCTAACTGAAGAAGAGTGTGTTAGGCACTGTGACGTTACAGTGGAGGATGGGCTTATTTATAAATATATAAATGGTGAAACCTTTAATGTAACGGAAGATATGGTTGGCGGTGCATTAAGTAATGGATATTATGGGATTTTTGTGGATGGCTATTCTATAGGATTTGGAAAGCTTACAGGATGCATTATGAAAAATCATTATCCAAAAGGCTTAAGAAAAAATCTTAGATAGGTGACCGTAATTAGAATTATGTTAACTAATTGAGGTAGAATTGGTAGATTTATGTAAACCGAAAGGCGGATTTGTTTAATAATTATACAATATTTTGTGAAAGCAAATTTGTTAAATACTATTTTTCAAAATCGCTTGTTTTTTCAAAATTTGTGTAATATAATCAGTTTCGTAAGCGAGAATCTACCCTTCAAGGATTCTCATTTACGACCCCTTATTAATTATTTATACTCCCCTCATCGTAGCCCGCCAGTTCCCCTGTCGGGCTACCTTACTTTTTACGACAAATCATAAATATTTCCTACTACAAGAATTAAATATGTGATAAAATATTGCGAGAAAACAGATTAAAAAGTGGTGAGTTGCATTTGTGCAAAGCCGCAATGATTTTATAAAAAGGAGCCTAAAATGGATAAAAAAGAATTCGCTTTAAAAAAGCATGAAGAATGGAATGGTAAAATTGAACTTGGACTTCGTTGCGAAGTAAACAACATGGATGATCTTTCTGTTGCCTATACTCCAGGTGTTGCAGAACCATGTCTTAAGATTTCAGACGATGTTGATTTATCATATAAATACACACGCCGTGGAAATTTGGTAGCTGTTGTAACTGATGGCACAGCTGTTTTAGGCCTTGGAGATATCGGACCTGAAGCTGGAATGCCAGTTATGGAAGGTAAGTGTGTATTATTTAAGAGATTTGGCGATGTTGATGCATTTCCTCTCTGCGTTCGTTCAAAAGATGTTGATGAAATTGTTAATACAGTAGCTTTACTTGCTGGATCATTTGGTGGCGTTAACCTTGAGGATATTGCAGCTCCAAGATGTTTTGAAATCGAAAAGAAGCTTAAGGAACGTTGCGATATTCCTATTTTCCATGATGATCAGCACGGAACAGCAGTAGTTGTTTTATCAGCTATGATTAATGCTCTTAAGCTTGTAAATAAGAAAATTGAAGATATTGAAGTAGTAGTTAATGGCTCAGGTGCAGCAGGTATTGCTATTACAAAGCTTCTTATGAAGACAGGACTCAAGAATGTAGTTCTTTGTGATACAAAGGGTGCAATTTACGAGGGAAGAGATAACCTTAATCCTGTTAAAGAAGAAATGGCAAAGGTTTCTAACCTTAACAAAAAACAGGGACAGCTTGCAGATGTTCTTAAGGGAGCAGATGTGTTTATCGGTGTTTCAGCACCAGGCGTTTTAACAAAAGAAATGGTTCAGACAATGGCAAAGGATCCTATTGTTCTTGCGATGGCTAATCCTGTTCCAGAAATTATGCCTGACCTTGCAAAAGAGGCTGGGGTTGCTGTTATGGGAACTGGTAGATCAGATTTCCCTAACCAGATTAATAATGTGCTAGCATTCCCTGGAATATTCAGAGGCGCTCTTGATGTTAGAGCAAGTGATATTAATGATGAAATGAAATTAGCTGCTGCATATGCAATTGCTGGAATTATTTCTGATGATGAATTAAAGCCAGACTATATAATTCCAGATTCATTTAATCCTGAAGTTACAAAGGCAGTTGCAAAGGCTGTAGCAGAGGCTGCAAAGAAGACAGGTGTAGCAAGAATCTAATGATATATGAATTAATCGCACCATGCCATTTCGGTATGGAAGCTGTATTAAAAAGAGAAATAATCGACCTTGGCTATGATATAGTCAAGGTCGAAGACGGTAAAGTACATTTTACAGGTGATGAGGATGCGATATGCAGAAGTAATGTTTTTTTACGCACTGCAGAACGTGTTCTCATTAAGTGTGCAAGTTTTTATGCCACATCCTTTGAACAGTTATTTGATGAGACTGAAAAAATTGATTGGTCAATGTATATTCCAAAGGATGGAAAATTCTGGGTAGCAAAAGCTGCCAGTGTTAACAGTAAGCTTTTTTCGCCATCAGATATTCAATCTATTATTAAAAAAGCTATGGTAAAAAGTCTACAGAAGACATATGGAATTGAATGGTTTGAAGAGTCTGGTGCATCATATCCGTTTAGAGTGTTTATCAGAAAAGATGAAGTAACAATTGGACTTGATACTACAGGAGAATCCCTTCATAAAAGAGGATACAGGAAGCTTGTTAGTAAAGCACCAGTTGCGGAAAACCTTGCTGCAGCTATGATTATGCTGACCCCATGGCGAAAAGACAGAATATTAATTGATCCATTTTGCGGTAGCGGAACTATTCCGATAGAAGCAGCTATGATGGCTGCAAACATTGCGACAGGAATGAATCGTGAGTTTTTATCTGAAAACTGGGCAAATCTTATCAAACGTAAGTATTGGTATGATGTAATGGACGAAGCTAATGACCTCGTAAATCTTAACGTGGAAACAGATATACAAGGCTATGATATAGATGGTGATATCATTAAGTGTGCAAAGCAGAATGCAGAGCTGGCTGGTGTTGATAAACTGATTCATTTCCAAAAAAGACCAGTAGCTGAACTTAATCACAAAAAGAAGTACGGATTCATTATTTCTAATCCGCCATATGGTGAAAGAATTGGTGAAAAGGAGATGCTTCCAGAGTTATATACACAGCTTGCAGATGCATTTAAGAGGCTTGACAGTTTTTCTGCATACCTTATTACGGCATACACTGATGTTGAGAAATACATGGGAAGAAAAGCTGATAAAAATCGCAAGATTTATAATGGTATGATGAAAACATATTACTACCAGTTTTTGGGGCCAAAGCCACCAAAGAGACAGAATGTTTCTGAGTAAATAATAGCAAAACAGAGGAATCAATATGAAAATAATATTTGCAACAGGCAATAAAGGAAAGATTAATGAAATAAGAAATATTCTTGCTGGTCTTGATGCTGAAATTATTCCAATGAAAGAGGCAGGAGTCGATATCGATATAGAAGAAAATGGCACAACATATGAGGAAAATGCCATCATTAAAGCAAAAGCTGTTATGGAAATAACGGGGGAGCTTACGCTTGCTGATGACTCTGGAATTGAAATTGATTATTTGAATAAAGAGCCAGGAATACATTCTGCAAGATATCTTGGTCATGATACATCTTATGATATAAAGAATGCAGATTTTCTTCGTCGTCTTGAGGGCGTTCCTGATGAGAAGCGTACAGCAAGATTTGTGTGTGCTATTGCGGCAGCATTTCCAGATGGTAGAGTTGAAACTGTAAGAGCAACATTTGAAGGCAGAATAGCCCATGAAATTGCTGGTTGTAATGGATTCGGATTTGACCCTATTTTTTATTTACCTGATAGAGGATGTACTTCAGCAGAAATCACAGAGGAAGAGAAAAACGAAATAAGTCATAGAGGAAAAGCTTTAAGACTTATGAGAGACAGACTTATTGAACTAGGAGTTCTTTAATGAAAGTTCTTATTGTTAGTGATACTCATGGTTATGAGACAAATCTTCATAAAGTGATTGAGATAGAGAAACCATTTGATATGCTTATACACTGTGGAGATTTGGAAAGAGATATAAGCGATTTGCAATCTTTAGTTGACTGCCCTGTTGCAGCGGTTGCAGGTAATAACGACTATTTTTACAACTTAAAACCAAATGATATTTTTAGAATAAAAGATCACACTGTCTTATTGACCCATGGACATAGAGACGGGGTGTATTATGGTATTAACAATCTATTATACAAGGCACTTGAGAATGATGCTGACATAGTGATGTTTGGACATACCCATGTCCCGTTTATTGATGAAGTGGATGGGGTTACATTTATCAATCCAGGCAGCCTTACATATCCAAGACAAGAAAAACGAATTCCTACATACGCAGTGATGACAATTGATGAAGATGACCTGATTGAAACGGAGATTAAATATCTTTAAAAAAGATGTTTTTTTGTCAAAAATGTGGTAATATAGTGATATCTATATTTTTTAGACAAAAAGAGGGTTACCGTGTTAAATAAGATTAGAAATCTAATCAATAGTGAAATAAAAGAAGAGAACGAACCGAAGGAAACAGCGGTTCTTGTCAGAGTGATTTGTTTAGTGGACATTCTTTTCACTATTATTAATGTTGCCCTTATGTCTAAGAACTATAATTTTGTGTATGGGATTCATGCATTTGCATTCCTACTAATGTTTGTTATAGTTCTGTACACATCATATCATGTAAAGATGCACGCTCTTGTAGTAGCGTATTTCTTGGTTATGACGCTAAACTCTATATATTTCACATTGAGTCTTGGCGTAGTTCCAATGTATCATATACAGCTCTTTATCGTTATTCTTTTATTCTTTTATAAATCATCTGAAACATCTTTATATAGAGTAGTATCAGTTGTAATCAGCGGTATAGTTGCACTTTCACTGGTGCTTTACGTTATGGAGAATGGTTCTCTTCTTGATTTATCAAGCAATGGAGGTATCTTGCTTGTATCAGCCAATACAGTTTATATAATGGCTAAGGTTTCATTATTTGCTTACTTCTTTATGTTGAAGTTCTCTGCATCAGAAACAAAGATAATGCAGTATTCAAGGAAGCTTGAAATGATTGCTACTACAGATCCTCTCACAAAGCTTCAGAACAGAAGAGGAATGTTTAAGCATATTGAAGATTATATTGAGGATACTCCAGATAATAATTTGATTCTTACATTAGGAATTGGTGATATTGATTTCTTTAAGAAGATAAATGATACCTATGGTCATGAAGCTGGTGACTATGTACTTGAGACTCTCGCAAAAATTATGAAAGAATTTATGCGTGACAAAGGTATGGTTGCTAGATGGGGTGGAGAAGAATTCCTGTTCTCATTTGAAGGAATAAATGGTGATCATGCATTTGAACAGATGAACAAGCTTCTTCATTTAATTGAAAAATATGAGTTCTCATACAATGGAACTGATATTAAGGTTACTATGACATTTGGTATAGAAGAGTATGATGAGCGCGAAGGCGTAGAGAAGACTGTTTCAAAGGCTGACCAGAAGCTTTATATGGGTAAGGAAGCTGGAAGAGACAGAGTAGTATTTTAGTATACAAGAGATTTCACGAAGAGATAAGTGTCATAATTCTGGTAAGGGTTATGGCATTTTTTTATTATCGTGATGAGAAAATAAAGATTTATGCTTGCATGAAAATAAATACAAAAAATAATAAAAAAAGATATAAATTCTGTTGACATTCATAGTGCCATAATATATAATCTTTTTTGCGTGTTCGAGATAGAACATAAAACCGGGGTGTGGCTCAGCTTGGCTAGAGCGCCTGCTTTGGGAGCAGGAGGTCGCAGGTTCGAATCCTGTCACCCCGATTTTTTCTTATTATGTGTCCATAGCTCAGCTGGATAGAGCAACGGCCTTCTAAGCCGTGGGTCGGGGGTTCGAATCCCTTTGGGCACGATTAGTCATAGAGAGTCCACTAAAGTGTGACAAAGTTATATATGACGGCTGGAGCAAGCGTATGAACGTAGGCCCCGGCAAAATTTTTATGGTGGGTATGGCGCAGTTGGCTAGCGCGCCAGATTGTGGCTCTGGAGGCCGTGGGTTCGAGTCCCACTATCCACCCTTTAAGTTGGGTGTCTGGATGCCCCTGATTATAGGGCTATCGCCAAGCGGTAAGGCACAGGGTTTTGATCCCTGCATTCGCTGGTTCGAATCCAGCTAGCCCTGCTTGGAAATAATAGTGATGAGATTTCCTGATAATGGAGTTCTCCTTACAATATGGGATACTAGCTCAGTTGGTAGAGCACTTGACTTTTAATCAAGTTGTCGGGGGTTCGAATCCCCCGTGTCTCAAGAAACAGAAAAGGTACTGCAATGCAGTGCCTTTTTTGTTTCTTCTAAAGGGGGATTCGAAAAGGAGGCTGCCGAGCATGCAGAGCAAAAGCGATGGCATGCGAAGGCAAAAATGATCCCTTTGGATCATTTTTCCGACGTGGCTCGCGAATCCCCCGTGTCTCAGAAAGGAAATAAACTTCAAACCTTGTAAAATTGCAGATTAATTAGTATTTGTTTGGAAAGGAGAAACAAATGCAGCACGTGGGCCTATCCGCGAGGGTAGGCTCTTTTTTTGTTTCCAAAATTGAATAATATGTTCCAATTTTGATATTTAGTAAAAAAAATACAATGTTAAACCGATATGAATATCAAAGGATATGAAAGCTAAGGACAGCGACTTTTTGAATCAAAGGAATGAATGATTCAAGGGTCGCTTTATCTGTTATTAGAAAAATAATAAGGACGATTATTATGGAAATTTCGAAATATAGCAGTGGATATGGAAAAACAAACATTTACCAAGGACTTAATTATGAAGAATATCATGAAGAAACAGCAAACCTAAAAGTCTCAGGGAAAAATCTTGATAGCTATGAAAGAGTTAGTTTTGCTCAGATTACTGAATCTTATGTATCTGAAACTTATGATAAATCAAAATTAAGGGCTATCGGAGATGCAGGGATTCCTGGTGCGGAAAAAGATTTCTTATTCTACGCTACTGCTTCTTTAATGAAGGACTTCTATTCTGGAGAGATAGATGAAGACGATGTAAAAAAACAGATTTACGAGTATGTAAAACAATATACAGTGGGTTGTCTTGGTAAAGATGATCATAGTTCAACAGTTATTTGCATAATTCAGAAAATGTAAAAGCTATGAATGATAGTGAATATCAAATAGCACAGTTTGTAGATGAACTTCAAAGAGACATAGGAAATATTCTCGAAAAACAAGGAATCAGTTTTGATATTAGTAAAGTATCAATGCCGATAACAGAGAATGGAGTGTTTTCTATATCAAACATTGAGGGAGTACCAGAGTTATTAAAGGGTCAGATTAAGTCAGCAGAAGCAGGTACGAAGCTTGATGATATAGGCAGGATGCTTTTAGCTGTTTGTGATTATAAACGAATAAACAAAACCATCCCAAGGTTTGATGTGAGTATGGAATTAAACGGTGGAAGTATATATATGAATTGAAAAAGGGAGGAGAGGTAAGGAATGACGATTTCTCATGTGAACAATTACAACGTAAATATTAATAAAGTCAGCAAATCTGGAAAAAATGAGAAACCTATCTGGAATGGTAAAAAGCCTTATAAATATTTAGAGGACTTTGGTGATGCGGCATTAGCATACGACAAAAAATTAAAGCAATATTATACTGTTAAAACAGTTTCAGATGGTGCAATGTCCGTATCAGACTTGAAAAAGCAGATA
>JAUNNN010000049.1 GCA_030531435.1 Lachnospiraceae bacterium | reverse complement strand
AGAGAATTCTCTCAAGCTTAGATACAGGACGAAGCTGTTCCATCTTGATCTTTCTTTGCTCTTCTGTTGTAAATAACTTCATAATAGGTGGCTGAATAATTGGAACCAATGACATATATGAATATGCTGCAACTGCGATAGGTCCAAGTAAAGCTGTCTGTCCAAGCTTACCAGCAAGGAAGATTGATGTAGGGCCATCTGCACCACCGATAATTGAAATTGCTGCTGCGGCCTTATCGTTAAAGCCCATAGCAATGGCACCAAAGTATGCCATGAAAATACCAAACTGAGCTGCTGCTCCTAAAAGGAAGCTCTTTGGATTTGCGATAAGTGGACCAAAGTCTGTCATAGCACCTACACCCATGAAAATAAGTGAAGGAAGGATTGACGCTTCGTCCAATAAGTAAAAGTAATGAAGCAAACCACCTACGCCGTTACTTGACTTTTCAATAGTCATCATAATATCTGGATAGATATTAACGAGTAACATACCAAAAGCAATAGGCACAAGTAGCAATGGTTCATATTCTTTTTTAATTGCTAAATAAAGGAAAACACACGCAACGACAATCATTACATAATTGCCCCATGTAAGTCCAAAAAATGCCGTCTGGTGAATTAAGTTTCCCAATGTATTTGCTACATATGACATTTCGTGACCTCCGTAAAAATTCTGTTAAAATACTAGTTTAATGTTGCTAATACTTTACCTGCTTCTACAGGATCACCTACTGCACAGTCAATGCTTGCAACTGTTCCATCTTCTGGAGCTACAACTGGGATTTCCATCTTCATAGCTTCGATGATTACAACTGCATCACCCTTCTTAACTGCATCGCCAACGTTCTTTTCGATCTTGAATACTTTACCAGCTGCACCAGCTTCAACTTTCTTTGCGCCTGCGCCAGCTGCTGGAGCTGCCTTAGGAGCTGCTGGAGCTGCCGTCTTAGGTGCTGCCTTGGGAGCTGCTACGGGAGCGCTTGCTACGCCTGCACCTTCTTCTACTGTAACATCGTATACGTTTCCGTTTACGGTAATTGTATAATTTTTCATTGATTTATCCTCCTAGATACTAATAAACATTATGCTTTCTGCCATTTTGAACCGCTAACTCTTCTGATACTTCTTACAACATAACCATCTGTAGAAGTACTTCCCTCTGAAGCGGCAATTGCAGCCGTAATAACGGCAACGAGTTCAAGATCATCCGTAAGTTCTTCTTTTTCTGCGATCTGAGCTATTGCATTATCAACAGGAGATGGCTTTTCAGCCTCGTTCTTCTTGCTGAGTGCAGCTTCAATCTTTGGAATGAAGTTGAACAATGAAATAAGTCCGTAAATGAGAATAAGTACTGCAAATACTGTTCCCATTCCCATTAATGTGTTAAGTCCGGCCTTTGCCATCTTTTCGCCAAATGTATAATCAATATTTGTTGCACTTGACTTAAGTGTGTTGTAAAGGTCTGTTTTGTAAATAAACTGAACATCTGCAGTTTTCTTTTCAAATGTACATCCAACATTAACAATAATGCTATCACCAGATGTATCAAATTCAGCTGAGTAATCATCAACGCTTACAAGGCTTCCGATTTCATCAGTAGCTCTTGCCCAAGAATCGAATGCAGAAATCATACCATTACCATCAACTGGCATCTGGAAAGCATTCTGGAATACATATTCTAAGTATTCTGGGCCTTCAGCTGTAAGCTCTGCTGCAGTATTACTATCAACTGTTGCATATGCGTTCTGAATAACCTGAACAGACATCTGTCCTAAGTAAGCTGCTGTTTGCTCATCAACAACCTTTGCCTCAGAACATGCTGTTAAACCAAAAAGACAGGCAGCTAAGACTAACACTAATTTGATTTTCTTCATATCGTGTTTCCTTTCTTTCTTATACCGCACCATGCTTCTTTAATGGGCGTTCCTCTCTCTTTGTAAATAACATATCAAGTGCGCCGATAACATACTTTCTTGTATCATCAGCGTTAATAATTGTATCAACATAACCACGTCTAGCAGCTGAGTCAGCACTATTCTGAAGTCCCTTGAACTCTTCAACTGCCTTTGTGTATTCATCATCATTTCCATCAGCAACAATCTTTGATGCAAGTTTAGCATCCATAGCGCCGATTTCTACACCTTCCCAAGCGAATGTCATATCGCAACCAAGTGCCTTTGAGTTCATTACTGTATATGCTGAACCAAATGTTGGGCCGTAAATAACGTTTACCTTAGGAACTGTAGCATTTGCAAATGTGTATGCAAGCTTAGCTGTTGCTTTAGCAAGGTCAGCTGCACATGTCATGCAAGCACCAAGTGTCTTAGCTGATGTAAATGAAACAACAGGAATTTCGAATGCATCACAGAAGTTAACGAAATCGCTTGCCTTCTTGCATCCCTTTACTCCTAATGTGTTATCCTTCTTTTCTTCACCAGCGTTTGCAACAACACCAACTGTTGAACCATTAAGCTTAATAAATCCTGTAACCATTGACTTAGCATATTCAGCCTTTGTCTCAACGAATACATTGTTATCAGCAATCATTGTAACGATTGAAGCTGCATCATTACCATATCCAGCAATGTTTGTGCATACTCTGTTAAGATCATCTGTGCACTCATCAGCGCAATCGAAATCTTCATTATTTGAAGGAAGCATTGAAACAAGTTCTCTAACCTTCTCATTTACAGATGCTGCATCACATACGATATCAACATTACCTGCTTCTGCATTGAAAGCAGCTGCAGCTGTATCAAGCTTTTCTTCATAGTTGCCTTCGATTGTATTAGGTGATACTGAGAAGAGCTTAGCCTTCTTATCTTCCATTACAACAAAGTCAGCCATTTCAGCCATAGTAGCTAATCCGCCACCACAGTTACCAAGAACTACAGCAATCTGAGGAATTACTCCTGATGCCATTGCCTGTCTCTGGAAAATTCTTCCAAGTGCATTTAATGCATCTGTTGACTCTTTAAGTCTGATACCTGTTGAATCAATAATTCCAATTACAGGAGCTCCTGTCTTCATAGCAAGATCATATAATTTTACGATCTTCTTAGCGTGCATTTCTCCTACAGAACCGCCTAACACTGATGAATCCTGACTAAATACATATACAAGCTTGCCATCAATCTGACCATAACCTGTAACGACACCATCAGCTGGAGCTTCCTTCGGGTTCATGTTGAAATCTGTAGCTCTTGCAGATACAAGTGCTCCAATCTCAACGAAACTGTTTTCATCAAGCAATGAATTAATTCTGTTGCCTGCCTGAGAAGTGTTACTCATTTCGTTCAGCCCTCCATTTTATATTTAAATATTTTGGTAAGTTTTATTTTGCGCGAAGCGCACCGAATAGATTATAGCATAAGTCTACTATAAAGAATAGATAAAAATTTAAAGATACTGTGAAAAAATAAAATGAATAAATAAAATCAGATATCAAGCTTAAGCTGCATTTCTTCTGCAGCTTCTTTTTTGAATTCTTCGATACGATCTGGAGTTACAGTTGGAAGTTCTTCAAGACTCTTTACTCCAAAGCTTCTTAAGAACTCTTCTGTTGTTCCAAATAAAAGTGGTCTTCCTGGAGCATCAAGTCTACCTATTTCAGCAATAAGACCATACTCCACAAGTTTATTAACAGCGTGGTCACAATTTACACCACGAATCTTTTCTATTTCAATTCTTGTAACAGGCTGCTTATATGCAACAATAGATAATGTCTCAAGTACAGCATCTGTTAATGAATATCTCTTTGGTACAGTTGCAATTTTTACAAGATGATCATACATTTCGGCTTTTGAGCACATCTGAACAGCGCCTTCTAATTCAACGATGCTAACGCCTCTGTTTTCATCTGCATTATACTTTTCCTGCATAGCCTTAACTATTGAAATAGTTTCTTCAACACTTGTATTTAAAACCTCTGCAAGCTTTTTATATTCAACAGAATTTCCCATAGCAAATAAAACTGCTTCAATAACAGCCTCTTTATTTTCTACTTCAACTATTTCTTCTGTTTCATTTTCTATTTCAATAATTTCTTCGCTCATATTTTCCTTATGCCGCAACCTGTGATGTAATCATAATATCATCAAAAAGTGCTTCCTGTATAATTTCAACTTTTCCTGTTTTTATCATTTCTAATATTACAAGGAATGTTACAACAATCTCAGCCTTTGAATTCTGCTTCTCTAAAAGATCTCTAAAGCTGAATCTCTTGTGCGTTGCAACATAGAATTCAATATACTGTGACTTCTGCTCAAGGTCAACATTTTCTTTTTCAATTTTTCCAAATTTACTTCTAATTGGGTCAACCTTATCATCGCACTTTTTCATAACAGATTTAAATATCTGATTTAGCTTTGATAAATCCATATCACCAACAAGCTCATCGTAATCTATTGGTTGTACAAAGTTCTTTACTGAATCAGGTAATGTTGGCTTCTTATAAAGATTCTTTATAGCATCAATCTGACGATCCTTTAATTCAAAAGACATATACTTATATAGCTTATATTCAATAAGCTTCTCAACAAGCTCTGCTCTTGGATCTTCCTCTTCGCCATCTTCATTAACTTCTTTTGGAAGAAGCATTCTACATTTTATATCAAGTAATGTAGCTGCCATTACAAGGAACTCACTTGTAACATCCATATCTTCTTTTTTCATTGCCTGAATGTATTCAAGATACTGCTCAGTAATGAGTGAAATAGGAATATCATAAATATCTACTTTATTCTTTTCAATAAGATGTAATAAAAGATCAAGTGGGCCTTCAAAAGCCTGAAGCTTTACATTAATTGCCATAATTACCTCTTTATATTAATAAAAATTAGTTCTGCTTTATTATTAACTCGAATATTTGTTGTATGGCTTCCGATTCCTCTACTTAGTATCATCGTACTATCTCCCTCATGGAACAGACCGCCATCATATTTTGGAAAAATCTTTAGCTGTGGGGAAATAACTCCTCCAAGTAATGGAATGTTAACAATTCCTCCATGAACATGTCCTGATAAACAAAGGTTCTCGCCCCACTTAGCATATTCCTTAAAATGCTCTGGATTATGTGCAATAAGTATTGAAAACTTTGTTTTATCAACATCTCCAAACTTATTATTCAAATAATCATCTGGGAGTTTTCGTTTTATTAGCTTTCTATAATAATCATGTTCTAAATCAAGACCATATATTGCTATGCCAAAATCATTAACTTCAATCTTTTCATCAACGATTATAGGTGCACCAATTTTAGTAAGCTTATTTGTAAGATCTTCATATTTACCTGGGAATTTATCACTCTTACGCCTAAAGCGTTCTTCGTGATTACCCATTCCATAATAAATAGTCCACTTCTTTGATAAAGCTTCTATAAATTCAAGAGTTTTAGAATAATCATAATCTGCTTCCATGCAGGAAGTAATCATATCTCCAGCAAAAATTATGAAATCAGGATTACCTTTTTCAATCGCATCGTACAGATCTTTATTCTTTTCTCCATGCTCGTAATTATGAAGATCAGATAAAAATGCAATGCGTATGCTGTCTTTATTTATTAATGAACTCTGTAATGTATATTCTGTTACTTTAAATCCGTTACTTTCTTCATATATATAGTAAGCTAAAGCAGCGATTAAACAGATACATGAAACAATAATTATAGTAAGCACGGCATTCTCCACCACAATATCTAGTATTCTATCACAGTATTTCCAAAAATAAAAGCAAAATATTGAACTAAAGGTAAAAATCGTGAATTGCAAAAAAATAGGAGTGATACCAAAAGTATCACTCCTCATTTATTAATAAATTAGTATTTACGCTTTCTAGCAGCCTCAGACTTTTTCTTACGTCTTACGCTTGGCTTCTCGTAATGCTCTCTCTTACGGATCTCCTGCTGAATACCTGCCTTCGCACAGTTTCTCTTAAAACGACGAAGTGCTGAATCAAGAGATTCGTTTTCTTTAACTATTACGTTTGACATCTTCTAAACCTCCCTCCGAGTCCGGGATTATACTAATTCGTATAGACTGTTTAACCATTTAACGGTCACACAAAGAAGATTATATACACTTGTTATTAATTCGTCAACACAAATTTACAACTACTTAAGCTTAAATCTCTCTGTATCATCATTTGTTGTAACTATAAGATCAAGATCATTAATATTTGTTGATGTACCTGCTGCGACCTCGAACACAAGAACTGAATCCACCATACCGTATCCAGCAATTACATCATAATACTGTTCCAAATCATTTAGGAGAATTGTCTTCATACTGTTGACTCTCTCTTCTCCGTTAATAATTATTCTATACTTTGATCCGTTACTAATTACATTGCATAATTTTTCTGAATCACCATTATTTGTGATATTAAAATGTAGAACTAAAAGTTCCATGCCATTTTGCGCCTGTAGAGAAAATACAAGTTCTTCTGAATCTTCTTCTGGATAAATGTTAGCAGCTTCATAGCCATTAAATGTAATCTCGAAACCATCTGCAGAAAGTGCCTCCGCAATAGTTTTTTCACTATATGTAATCTCAGCTTCATCAGATGACTTTTTACCGGAATGATTACCTGAACCATCCTCATCATCTCCATCCTCTGCTATTTCTTCTACTGGAGCGATAGGCGCCTCTTCCTTAACTACCTTCATAGCATCAGGATCTTCTTCTGGTTCTGTAACATCTACAATTTTTCCAGAATAATTTCTATCATATTTAAGTAAAAGTCCTGCAGCATACTCTGAGATAATTCTGCTTTCCTCTTCAGTCAGATTTAACTCAGGACCACATCCTACCATCCCAAACATTAAAGTTACTACAAGTAATACTGATATTAACTTTTTCAATAAACTACTTTTCTTCATTTATATACTTTTTCCATCAACCTCAAACCAGAATGCAACACCGTTTTCGTAGTTGATTACTCCATATTCTTGGTTCAGCGCTTCCATAGCAGCTTTTACTATAGAAAGTCCTACACCGCTTCCACCATATTCCCTTGTACGAGCTTTGTCAACCTTATAGAATTTAGTCCATAGCTTTGGAATTACATCTTCTGGAATCGGATCACCTGTATTAAATACACATACACGGACTTTTCCGTCTATTTTTTCAACATCAACTTTAACGACTTTTTCATCGCCCTTAGCATAATGTATAGCATTTGACAAATAATTATTTATTACTTGCATGACCTTAAATTCATCTGACCATACAAATATTGGTTCGCTCTGATTAAATATAAACTTTATTTCATTTTGTTTCAACAAAATATCAATATTCGAAGAACAGTTCTTAATAACCTCTGTTATATCAAACCTTTCAAGATTAACATTATTCTGACCAAATTCCAGCTCGTTAAGTTCAAGAAGGCTCTTAACAAGAGTATTCATTTTATTTGCTTCATCAGCAATTACTTCACAATAAAAGTTCTTACTCTCTTCATCATCATTAACGCAATCCATTAACCCTTCAGAATAGCCCTGAATCAGAGCGATAGGAGTTTTTAACTCATGAGATACGTTGCTAAGAAATTCCTTTCGCATCTCATCAATCTCGGTTTTCCTTTCAAGATCATTCTTTAGTTCAATGTTTGCAGTTTTTAATTCTGAAATAGTTGCTTCGAGAGTTTCTGATAGTTTATTAATATGCTCTCCAAGAAGGCCTATTTCATTACAGTCTGTACCTTCATATCTAGCCTCGAAATCAAGCTTGGCCATTCTATCTGAAATATTTACAAGCTGTAAAATTGGATGAGTAATACTTGTAGATACGCAGTAAACAATCGCAATACTAATTGCAATAGCTAAGATACCTACATACATAAGGAACAAATTCGCAATATACACACTATCTTTAATGCTGGAAACTGGAGTTCTTATAACTATAAGGTTACCATTTGAAAAAACACCCCATAGCTCCAAGAAATCTGACGAATGCATTGCATCAGATGATTTTTGAACAGTATACCGCTCTCCCTTATATATTATTTCAGTGCTTTCAGTAAATCCTAAAAAATATCCAATAAGTTTATCGGAAAGTGTCTTATTATTCATAACATTAGATATTAATACCTTCATATCTGAATCCAGTATTAAAATATCGTAGTTATTTCTCTCAGTTGTCATCTGAAATATTGACTTAAATTCGTCAGAAGATTCGCCGTATGTGTTTGAAACGTAGTCAAGTCTTGCATATGACTCTTTTAGCATTGCTTCTTTTCTAGACATATAAAAACGGCCTAAAAAAAGCATATTTACAAGCCAGCATGCAATAATAGTAAGTGAAAGTAATGCTGAAAAAATTAATACATATTTTGCTTTAATTGAATTCTTCATATTGTTAGGATATATTACTATTTCCTTCTTCTCTCGATGCCGTTGCGCCTATAATATTCATCCTTCGCTTCGTACATTCTCTTATCAGCAAGGTTTGCCATTTCTCTTATAGACATTTCACCCATTTCTGCTTTTGTAACATAGCCGCAGGATAGTGTTAAACTATCAATAAGCTCACCACTCCATTTGTCAGAGACTTCTGCTATGTTCTTTTTGACAAAATCAAGTTGCTCATCATTTGCAAAAATAAGAGCAATAAACTCATCTCCACCTATCCTGTACAATTTACCGAAAGGTCCAAAGCAGGCTTCCATACATTCAGCAGCGCCAACAAGAAGCTCATCACCTGCACTATGTCCCTTAGCATCATTTGTAGCCTTTAATGAGTTAACATCCGCAGATACATATACAAAATCATCTGCCATTCCACTGCTTTCAAGTATCTTTATATCATCTTCATACGCGTGTCTGTTATATAATCCAGTTAATTCATCAGTTTTAGATTTCTTCATCCACTTCTGAACATTCTTCTTTTCCTGAGAAATAATTCCATTCTGTAACATTACAAATATGAATATATCCGCAATAGCTACAAAAACATATGTTGTTCCAATTCTATATTCTGACTCAATAAGAGCACCAGTAACCATAAAGCAAATATATCCAGCTGCTGCGAATACATCATGGGCACCAATTATTTTTTTGTGATAAATAACATACCCCGTCATTATGAATAGTGACAGAATTGGTATAACAGTTACAACATCATAAAGCGCACCAATTTCATAATGTCCATCTACAAAAGTAAAGGCTGTACCCGTGATTGCTAGAACAAATGTCAATACAAATGAAACTAAGTTCATTGCAAAACTTAGTATTGCACACTTCCTCATTTCTTTAATTTCATGCATCTGTTCCATGTATCGATACAAATACAAGCTAAACAGTCCTGCTAATATTGATCCCATACATAAAGAGCCCAGCGTGAACCAATATGTTAAATGTCCAGCTTCCAGCGAACCATCAAATGCCCAGTTTAAGAAATCAAGAAATATTGCCCAAATAGTTGCTATAAGAAGCCTTGCATACATTTTTGTAGTACGGTTCTTTTCGTAACTATCAAAGGCAAAGCTACAAACCAAAATAAGAAGTATGATTATACAGATAACATCCATACTTACACTACTTAATGCACCTAATGCATTCTGGTTTGGAACATATACATTTGTCATAACATAGGTAACGCCTGTAAATATAATGATACAGAATATTGCGATTAATACTCTTCTTAATACACGAATATTAATTCCTATGCTTTTAAGTTTCTCCTCAATTTTCATTCCACTACCCATATTAAGCCTCTATAGTAAGCTTAATTATAATACTAAACTATTAAATAATAAAACAAAAATATGTTATAGCTGTGTCTTAAATATATATTTTATATTGATTTTCCCAATAAACCTACACCCATTCCAAGCATTCCATAAAATATAGGCATTGTACATACACTGCTGTCATTAAACATTCCTGCAATCAAAAAGCCTATGACACCGGCAGCAATTGCATTTGAAACAAGCTTTTTTTCTTCTCTATTGCTTTTAATGACCTGACTAATATATATTCCAATTATTACTAAAAATGCAATTAAGCTAGCTCCGCCTGTACCCTGTATCATTTGAATATACATGCTGTGGGGTTTATCAATTATAACGTTAAGTGCTGAATGAGCTGAATACTTTCCAGCATAATCATCATGTGGAAATATCATTAAAAATGTATCAGCCCCACTACCTATTAACAAATAATTCTTTAAAAGCGGAATTGTCCTTGACCATATATAGCCTCTTCCACTGCCTGCAGTAATATGTCCTTTAAATCCAATGCTTGGAACCTTACTTAAACTAACCTCCCTGCCAAATGGATTTCTATATAATGCGCCTTTTTCTTCGTCAAATCTAAAAGCAAACTCATCTCCATATGCACCAATTACTATAATATGCTCCCCAGCATCTACATTAGGTATAAAAATAAGTTTTTCACCGTATCGTTTATCATTTACTTTATAGACCCCTTTTCTTCCATTATATTCACTCATTGAAAGCAAATTACCATTATGGTCTCTAAGCTCATATGAATTATCACTTCTAATGAAATATACTGTAATTTCCTCTCCATCTACTGAAGTCGTTACATAATCCATTCCTGTTACGAAATAATCTATACTATTACGTTCATCAGTCCCAATAATATAAATACAGGCAAGCATTCCTATGAATCCAATGACAGATATTATAAATAGAGTTATGCTGCCACGTTTATTTTTTAAATTTAAAATAATTAACATCATAATAGATGCACAGATTCCAATTACGCCCCCTAAAGAGTGTGCACCATATACATTTAAGGCAATTACTATAAGTAGAATAATAGAAATAATTATAATGGCAATTAGCTGATTATTGCTGATATGGAACTGATAACCTTTATGATTTTTATAAGTTCTGTATGACATGTAAATAGCGATTAATAGGATTGGAATAATTAATGCTAAATACATTCCCACATAATTCATATTATATACAGTCTGATAAACCTGCCCCGGTATAAACTTCGTTTCTAGCATTTCTTCCCCAGCTATTAATATTCTACTAACTTCCGTCACTAAAATATCATGTCCAAAAAGCTGAGCTAATCCTATTATACATGCGATTAGTATTCCACATAATGTTGGAACAACAATAGTAATGACATCCATTACATTATCTACAACATTGATGGTATAAAATAGCATAAAAACATAGCATAGTATGACTCTTGTCCCTTCGAATCTACCAACCCCTCCGATCCAGGCCACCTGCCTGTAATCAGATAATAAATACGATATTAGGACAAATACTATGTATAGTATCATCGGAATATATATTATATTTTTTTTGAGTTTCATCTGACTGGTTATCAACAGATAACCCATTGTAAGTGCTGAACAGATTGTAATGATTAAAATTGCTGATGCTTTGACATGACAAAATATGTCCCACAACTCAGTTTCACTAGATATAGGCACATTTTCCATGTGCCCAATATCTAACGTGTAACAATGTGCTTTTAGTAACAATAAAACTATTGCGGTAAATGCAATTACTGGTAATAATCTAATTTTAAAACGATATTGCTTCATATCTACAACTACCTATCAGTCTTTTAGATACTATATCTTCTTAATATCTTTTAATCTTTACCGTAGAAATTATTCCCTTTTCTTCAAATAACCCTCTATATGTATTTAACATACTCCATGGTACTCTTATTGTTGTCCTCTCTGTAAGACCATAAAATGCTCCAAAAGCGACACCAATAGATGTAAGCTTTTTAGATACAATCTTTAATGTGTTTAGTTTAGTACAGCCAGCAAATACGGCAACTCCTATATTGGTTACTTTGCTTGGAATAATAATTGAAGTAAGTGATACACAATCCTTAAATGCAAAATCTCCTATTGACTCTACATTCTTTCCAATTGTTATATTCCTAAGTTTCGTATCACCTTCGAAAGCACTGGCTCCAATTTTTGTTGTCTTATTAGGGATTGTTACTGTTGTAAGCTTAGTACAACCTTTAAATGCTCCATCCCCAATTGTCTCAACGTTCCTTCCAAGTGCAATTCTTTTAAGATTAGTCGCGCCCTCAAATGCGCCATTACCAATAACCTTAATGTTTTTACCAATCTTTATTGTCTCTATATTTTCATTATTCTTAAATGCCCCTGGGTCAATCTTAACAACGGACATTACCTGACCATTAATAACAATCCTATCAGGTATGGTTATTGTCTTCCTCGTATTATCTACAGGTGGTGCCATATATACTACTTCATTCTTTGTAATGTCAGGAATTACATACACACCTGGATTCTTTTTTTCAATAACAGGCAAACCTAAGGTTGGCTTTTCAGGATCCTTAACTGGGTCAACAGGGATTGTACTATATACAGGAATTGTACCTGAAGGGATTGTACCTGCAGAAACTGTATATACTGGGACTGAAGATTGAGAAGAATTTCCACTTCCTGAATTGTCTCCACCTGAATTTCCATCACTTGGCTTTTCGCTACTTGGATTATTGCCACCTGGATTTTCTCCACCTGAACTTCCGCCACCTGGGTTAGTAGAATTATTACATACTACATATACTTCACTTGTTATAACAAGCTCACCGGCGTCAGAATTATATTTGTACGGAGATTGTGCTACAATCTTAAATTTTGATCCGGTTGTATTAAAGACAAATCTTCTGTGACTATAATAAGTTGCGTCTGTTCTTCTGTCGTACTGTTCTTCTGTCTCGCCAGAATTCAACTGTCCTCTTACTACATCAATTCCTGCTCTCGTTGCGCTATCTAATGTATAAAGACTGTATCCGTCAGAATCAGAAGTATATTTAGGTGTCTCATCATACTCTTTAATACGCCAAATGACATCTCTTAATGCAAAATCTCCAGCTCTGTCTACTTCAGCATTTTCGCCATTTTTTACTAGAAGACGTGCCTTTAGTTTTAACTCTTCATTCTTATTTATGATATATGGGTCATTCTTAGTTCCACTTCCGCGCAATGTGCCATCATTGACAAGTTCCACAAAACTAGGCATTTTAAATACTTTTATATTCTGATAGCCAATATATGATTTAGTGCCATCAGCATTATATACATAAAGCTTAAGCTCTGCTTCTCCTGGTATACCTGTACTTGAAAGCTTAGTTCCGGTCAGTTTATAAGCATTCTTTGTAGCATCATATTCTGTTGGCAATGTAATAATTGAATTTGCAGTATTCTGCTCATTCCATTCCACATATACATTTTCCTTATAAAAGACCTTTCTTAAGCTCTCAGAATGATTTCCTGCTCCATCATCCGTTTTATCTACAACATAAAATGTGAGGTTTCCAAAATCATTAGAATATCCTTTTGGCGACATCACAAGATCCCAACGTTCTACCCAGCGGTTTGAATCTTCGGTGTATTCACCGTTATTATGAATACCCTCACCACTTGTTCTTATTCTCTGACCATTTGTAAACACTGCAATTGTAGGGAAAGAAGTTCTATTCTCAATTACAAACCCACTCTCATCCTTATATTTGTTATAAATCCACAAATTACTACCAGTACTGTCGCAGGAAAGATATACTTTACCGGCAGTATCCTCAGGTAGTCTTGGTTCTCTATAAATGGAAAGCTTATGGTCATCACTAAAATTAGTATCCAAAGCTTGCACATTAATATCTCTTCTATTTATAAAATCATAATCAATAACGATTTCACTACAGTCAGAACCAAGCTTAGTACAGCTATTCAAAATAACATTTATAGGCGCATACGTACTATCAAACTCTCCATAAACTGTCCACACTGGATTATCTGCATTAGGAACTCCTATATGTGTTAGTTCAATGTCATTTGTAAGGTTCAAACTACCTTCTACAGCATAGCCTTCACCTAAAAATTCAATACTTTTAAGATTTTGACAGTCAGACGCACTAAATCTGATTCTTTGCTTTTCGTCCTGAGCTTTTATACCTTTTCCATTGCTATTATTTATAAGCTTAATGGATTCAACATCTGTATTCTCAATAATACATGAACTTAATACACCTTCTGTATCTGTAAGTGTAATCTGAGTATGATGATTAAAATATGACTCACCAGACCCAACGTTCACATCCGTATTATATAGCTCAAGTTTCCTTAAGTTTGTAAGATTGATATCTGCATTATTATGAGACTTTGTCTGAGTATTCTTCTCCCAATAGATATTTTTCATCGTAAGATTCTGTAAAGAAGCTGGGAAGTCAATACCCTCCAGAGGATGCCTGTTTCCTTTTTCCGAATATGAACTTGGATCATAAAAGTCAA
>JAUNNN010000048.1 GCA_030531435.1 Lachnospiraceae bacterium | reverse complement strand
AACGCCTAACATTCTGTTAGCGTTCATAGCTGTCATATTGTGCTGTACTACCATAATCATTTCCTCCTTGAAATTAAACTAGTGGAATCCTTTCCACGCCTTTTTAGAACTTTATCCCCTTAACTTACTCTGGCCGTACGCTCCATTGAATTCTAAGTGATTAAGTAGTTCTTTTACTTATTATATATATCGGTGTTAAATTATAAAACTTAACCCCAATTTATAACTTTTTTGATAAAATGTGACTATTTTTTATCATCTATTCTGCTGGGTTCCGGTGTCATATTATTTCCATACATGGAACTAATATAACTGGCAGATACTTTTAAATTCTTTTTAGCACGCTTTATTTCTTTTTTAGATGCTGTCATAATACGTTCAACATCTCTTCTATTTTTCTCTTCAGCTGTCTGAATAGAAATACCAATATCTGTAAGTTCTTTTATTAAGCTCTGCATTTCTTTTATTTCATTAGCATAAAGTGATTTATTAAAGTCAAGATCTTCACGTATTCTGTTAAATACCTGTTCAAAACCATCATCTAAAACTTCAATTTTATCAATGGCATTATCTTTTTCTTCAACATATACATCAAACTGATTCCAGTTAACATCATCATAATCATTACCTGATATTAAGTCAGCCTGATTCTTTGTTTTTGTAAGTAATGTATTAAGTAAGTCTCTCTTTTTCTTGAGACTATCTATCATTATCATTACATATTCTTTATTCTGCATTATAAATCCTTAGCTTTATTAGTGTGAAGTTAATTTCATTACTTCTTTCCAGGTATCTCTCATAGTATGAATATGAGTATTAACTTCTTCCAATATTTCCTTATCCTTAGTCATATTTGCATCTCTTAATCTTCTTAAAAGATAATTATAAACATTATTAAAATCATTAGCTATAGGATAATCAAAATTTAAAGTAATCTGAAACTCTTCAATAATTCTCTGGACCTTCATTATGTTATCATGAGCCTTTTGAATATTTCCAGTTTCAATTCCCATAATTGCAATATTACAGAATTTTATAGCGCCATCATATAGCATAAGTGTAAGCTCTGCTGGTGATGCTGTAAGTATTCTATTGTTAGCATATTGTGAATAAGCATTGCTTGTCATAACTGCCATTTTTCTGCCTCCCTGCAAATAGTATTACTTTACTGTCCTCCACCAAAATATGATGCTATACTTGTCTGAGTAGAGTTAAGCTTAGCAAGCTCTTTTTCCATTCTTGTAAACTGTCTGTAATACTTATCTTCTTCATCAGCGACTTTATCTTCCCAGTCTGCTACCTTCTTTTCATAATCAGAAACTTCTGATTTCATAGTCTTATCATCGAAGAAGTTACCATATGATCTTGAAGTTGAACTTCTAGTAAGCTTTGAAAAATTATTACTGAGTTCCTGGAAATACTGAGTAAAGAAGCTTATAGCACCCTTTGGATCTTTACTAAGCATCTGCTTAAGCTTATTTGTTTCACCAGATACTGCTTCATCATCAGGATCACCAGCTATGTGAAGAGCATTCTTCTCATTATCAGCTGCATCAAAATATCCAAGCGTTTCAACACCAAAATCTGATAAGCTCATCTTCTTTCCATTAACAAGGTATGTCTGAAGCCCTGCATTTCTCATTGCACTGGCAACTGAGTTAATATTTTCATCTCTTCTAAGAAGTGAATCTTTGATTTTCTGTTCCCACTTTTCAATTTCATCATCAGACAAAGCATCTTTCTCTTCATCTGTAAGTGGATCATATCCCTTTGCTGTATCAGCATTGTAAAGCTTATCAAGTTCATTAATAAGAGTTGAATACTCTTTAAATACACTCTTTAAGCTGTTATAAATTGCATCATAATCAGTATCTGTAGAAATAGATACTGGCGTATTTTCGTCTGTTACGCCCTTAGCTGTAATTGAGAGTCCATTAACATTAAATACATTAGTATTTGACGTAAATGTTGCACCATTTAATGTAATAACAGCATCTTCACCATGAATCATCTTAGCTGACATTTCATCAACTAAAGTTTTATTCTTTCCTTCTGAAATAAGTGCTGCTTTTTCAGAATCACTATACTCATATAAGCCAAGAGTCTTAAGTGCCTCATTATTTGTGCTTGTAATGGTAAAATCATCTGCTGCTCCTGATTTTGATGAGAACATAAACAATCTTCCTGATGTCTCATCGAAATTAGCTGTAATACCAGCTTTTTCTGCAAGGCTAGCAAACTGATCTATAGTCATATCACCTTTAACAGATATATCTACTGGTTTTCCACCTTTGGTAATTGTAATTGTAGCTTCTGAATCAAAACCTAAATCTGAAAGCTTTGTCTTTGATGTAACCTTACCCTCAACACCTTCTGCCAGGCTAAGTTTACCACTTGTCATATATGCAGCTTTTGCAAGATTCTTTACTTCTACAGTCTGTGTTCCTGAAACTGCTGAATCACTTGCAATTACAGAAACCTTACTCTCATCAGATGATGATGTCTTTTTCTGAGCAAAAGAAGAAGTATACTTTAAGTTTGCGATTTTTGTATTAAAGCTTTTGATCTTCTTATTGAGATCTGTCCAGATATCCTGCTTCCACTCAGTTTTTATTTTATTATTTTTTGTTTTCTGACCTTTCTTTTCGTAAGCATTTACTAATTCTTTAACCATTGAATCAGTATCGAGGCCAGAATTCATACCTGTAATTCTAATAGCCATGTTAAATACCTCCGATTATCTTCTCTCATCAACCATGAGACCAGCCATTTCCCAAGCTTTTGCAATCATGTCGAGAGTCTTCTCTGGAGGAAGTTCTTTTATGACTTCCTTAGTTTCCTTGTCAACAATTTTTATTGTTACCCTGTTTGTACCTTCATGGATACCAAACTGAGCTTCTGAATTAAACATTTTCTTGTTTAGTTCTTCTACTGCTTTTTTAATTTTATCGTTAGTCTGATCAGATCCTTCTCTAACCTGATCAATTGCCTTGCTAAGACTTTCCTGTGACTTAGCGTAGCTTGTTCCTGCGTCACTACCACCATCAGTGTCAGTATTTGTAGTGTTCTCTACTACTAATGTTCTACCATCTACCTGTGGTGCACCCTGAGCTGCTCCCTCCGTGAATTCCGCTGCAGGTCTTGCATTGTTGTTAGCACCTCCCTCAGTTGAAGTTTCCTTAACTGGCTGAATTGGCTGTGCCTGAATTGTCATCATGCTACTAATTGGTTCTACTGTCATAGTCTTCACCTCCATGTGAATTTTAAAACTTCGTACCAGTTTAAAAGCACTCGAGTGAGTTGGCCATTGCTTTTAAATTGGCACGTACAACTTCGTCTGAACTATATATCGTCAGATACTTATAAAAATTTAACCCCTAAAACTAATTATTTAATAAAAATAATGTAAGCACACTCACGTGTGCTTTGATTGTGGTAAAAACCAGGAGAGAACTTTCCTGTCTCCCCTGGTAATTTATAAAGAGATTATAATAGACCTTTAAGTGCCTCTAATCCTTCTGGCTCCATCGCAGCCTTATTTGCTGCCTGAATCTGTAAGTAAACCTCTTTACGATAAATAGGTACATCCTTAGGTGCGCTTATTCCTAGCTTAACCTGATCACCTTTAATATCCAAAATTGTTATTTCTATATTATTTGCAACGACAAGTGCTTCGTTTTTCTTTCTTGAAAGTGCTAACATACTATTCACCTGCCCTTTCCTTCGCTGATTTAAGGATTTCATAAATAGGGTACTTAACTAAATATTCATCCTGATCTACGATAATCTGTGTTGCTTTTCTTGTTTCACCACTAATGATGATTGGTGCACGAAGATTTACGCTCATTTCTTCAATATTCTTTGGCACAGTAATAGTAACTAAAACAAGCATATCTGTTTCATCTGTGATTCCAAGTGGTTTAATAAATTCATCTTCAACCTGTGGGTTGTAAGTATCCATTGCAACTAATGGATCAATAACAGGCATTGCAAAAGCAGGCTCCTGCACTGACTGTAACCACTTAATTCCACCCTTTGAATCACTGTCATGAATAAGAAGGAAATCCTTTAATTCAGGAAAACCTACGATTCCACTTGCAAAAGTGATTAGCTTGTTCTCATCAACTCCGATTTCTCCGAAAAGTTTTGTTGTGATATTCATTTCTACTCCTTTCACCGGCTCCGCCGGCGTGCATTAAATATAATTAAGCAGGCTCTGCTGTGAAATTTTTCCAGCTGCCAGCTGTGCTGCCTCTAGTGCTGTTTTTGCACTTGTTAAATCAATAGCTGATTCTGTTAAATCAATATTTATATTCTGATCTGATAATTCCTTGAAGTTCTGTCTCTGTTCCTGAACTCTGTTCTCAGTTATTTCAAGTCTCTTTCTCATAGAACCAACATGAGAAATAACATCATTCAAATCTTCCTGATATTTAGAGAACTTTGTAATAGCACCTGCAAATGCCTTCTGCATATCATCTTTTAATAAGTCTCTTTCTTTATTTGCTGCATCAAGCATTCTCTGACACTGCTGATATTCCGGTGTATCATCTGCATATGATTCCATCATTTCTTTTACTTTTCTGATTTTATCATCTGCATCGGTAACCTTCTTTGTAAGAGCAACAAGTTCATCAACATCTCTTCCAATTCCATGCTTATATACGTCACCAGCATTTGTGTTAATCTCAATTGTCTGGTTGAAGGCTACTTCATATGAAATCTTCTGATTCTTAAAGCCTGTAATATCACCACCACTTTCAACAGGCTCTTTTGTTGTCGGATCAATACGGTTATAGTTATATTCTATTCCTGCTGAATCACACATAAAGTAATGTTCTGGTCTTAAATCATTTCTTACCCATTCTGACTTAAAATACTCTGCTGTGAATCCGTTAGAAGCCTTTAGTGTATTGTAATCTGTTTCATCAAGAAGGAGTTCTCCTGTTTCTGCCACAACCACTGGCTTTGTATATGTTGCAGATGGATTACCAGATGCATCTAATCCTGTATATAACTCATCTAGCTGTGCCTGTGTAAGTCCATCTATTGAAACAACACTTGCTGTAATTGCAGGTGTATCGTAAGGACCATCATTAGGACTTACTCTAAGGTATACAGAAGTTGGATTACCAGCTTCATCTAAAACGTCCACCTTATCATATGCTAACTTCACCCTATATAACTCATGTTTATCAACATCAGTCTCTACATAGCCTGATAATGTATCTTTATTTATTTCCTGAATACCACTTACATATGTAAATTTCTCAGCTGCTTCCTGAGTCATTGGCTCATAAATACGATACTGCTTTGTTTCCTTTTCAAGGAAAGTAAGCATCTCACCAGTTCTATATCCTGTAAATACTGTACGTCCAGCATAATCAGCATTACCTGATGCATAAATCTGGTCTCTTAATGATTTAAGCTCTTCTAAGATATTTGTTCTATCTTCTGCAGTATTTTCATCAGAAGCACCTGTTGTAAGCTGCTCTCTAATTTTAGTAATGACTGTATCTGTCTGAGTAAGAGCTGTTTCTGTTGTTTTATACCATGCAGAAGCATCTGGAATATTCTTTTCATAATACTGGTTAAGAGTGCTCATACTTGAATTAAGTCTTAGAGCTCTAATAGCAATAACTGGGTCATCTGATGGACGAGTGATTTTCTGTCCTGATGCTACCATTGTATTAAGACGATCTGCTTCAACCTTATTAAGGTTAATATTCGTCTTTGTGTTATTTGTCATAATTGAATTAGTAATTCTCATTTAAAATTCTCCTAGACTCCAGTATTTAAAATAAGTCTGTCGTAGATTTCTGTCATAACCTGCATCATCTTAGCTGCCAAGTTATATGCTTCTCTGAATTTAACAAGGTTAAGTGCTTCTTCATCGTTATCAACTCCCATTTCTGAAAGTCTCTGGTTATTAACAGCCTTGTTAATATTTTCATAGTTTGTAGTAAATGTTTTTGCATTATTTGTATTTAATGCTACATCTGCTGTAAGACACTGAAGAAATTCTTTTGAAGATGCTCCTCTGAAGCTTACTTTGGATTTATCATCCTGTACTGTTAAAAGCTTTTCTGTAATATCCTGAGCATCTCTACCCTGATTCATATCGTATGTAGTACCAAAAAGATCTACATTTTTGACCATTTCCTTATTAACCTGGAATGTTGCCGCTGTTAATCTATAATATGTATCGGCATTTGATGAAAAATCTCCACTGTTTGCAGAATCTTTTTTTGTTGTAGGGTCATAATCAAAATCATATACATTATTTCCATCAACAAGATCCTTTGCTGTAAATAAGCATCCAGCTGGATTTCCGTTAACATCCTGAGCAGTTACTTCTATATCATTCATTGCTCTTGCAAAAATTCTTACAAATTCATTCATCTGTTCCTGGAAATAAGGAACTCCCTGATAATTAACAGATCTGCCAATGTATAATTCACGGCCGTTATATGATGAAGGATCATCCTGACCTGGCTTTAATGTAAATGTATATTCTCCTGTAGCTGCATTAAATTCAAAAGAATCATATTCAAAGCTTTTTCCGCTTATTGTAACTGCACCTTTTTCAGGAAGAGTACACTTATCAATATTTGTAAGATAATCGATTCCGCCTACATCAACTCTTATTGTTGTAGAATTAGCCGCTGTAACCTTTCCATGGAAATATTCTTCATTGTTTCCGTCTCTGATTTCTACTAATCCCTTAAGCTCACCGCCTAAGTTATTTCCATAAAGGTTAAATTCAAGACCCTTAGTCTCATCATCATTTCCAGGCTTACCAAGTAACCACTTAACGTCATATAATCCGTCAGCATCTGACTGATTTACCTTATTTTCTCTTGCTACGCAAATAAGATTTCTATTGTCATATCCGTCTACAAGAATCTGCCCACCAGCGATTGATACTTCGTAATTGTAGATTCCTGACTTAACATCACTTCCACCAGCGATGTAAATTGGTGATTCTCTTATTTCTACATCAACAATCTTTGAAAGCTGGTCAACAAGTAAGTTTCTTTTATCTCTAAGCTCATTTGCTCTTGTGCTATTTATTTCAATAGTGTTAATCTGCTTATTTAATGTAGCTATCTGTTCACCAATTGAATTGATTTCTTCAACTTTATTCTTTATTTCTGCATTAGCATCAAGCTGGAGCTTCTGAAGATTAGTATTCATTGAGCTGAAGTACTCACAAAGGTTTCCAGCATCTGCTAAAAACTGCGTCTTTACGCTACCTTCACCTGATGATTTACGAACTTCGTCTAATGATGAAAACATTCTTGAGAAAATAGAACCAAATCCCTCTGTATGCTCTGTCTCTGTGAAGTAGTTTTCTATCTGAAGATCATAGTAAAGCTTCTTTTCATACTGGCCTAAATCTGTCTGGCTCTGCCAATACTTAAGATCATAATACTGATTACGAACCTGTGTGATAGCTTTAGTATCTACACCAGAACCAGCCATTCCATACATCTGTGAAATTCTAAGGGCATCTGAAGCTTCCTGGATTGTCTCCTGTCTTGAGTATCCCTTAGTATTTACATTTGAAATGTTGTTACCTGTTGTATTGATATTTGCATTAGCAGCAAGTAATCCTGTATATGCAATATTTAATCCAAAGAATGTAGAAGACATTTATTTCTCCTTATAATTTATGACATCGTGTTAATGATTGTATTGAGCATATCATTAATAACATTTATGTATCGGCTGCTTGCATTAAATGCGTTCTGGAATCTTATCATATTTGATAATTCATCATCTGATGAAACGCCTAATACCTGTTGCCTTGATTCTTCAAGAGAATCAACTGTTGCCTGCTGTGATTTACAGATGCTTTCGTAAACAGAACCTGTGTTTCCAACCTGACCTACAACTGCTGAATAGAAATCAACAAAATTAAATGTTGAAGTTGTATTTGGGTTAAGTGTCATCTTAACATCATCTGAAAATGCTGCTGCAAGAGCATCTGCTTTAGCCACATCAACTGAACTATCTGGTTTAATAAATGAGTTAAGTGTAGGCTGCTTTAAAAGATCTGGATTAATCTTTAAGTTTGATACTGTGTACATTGTTGATACATCTACCGGTGAACCAGTAACATCTTCTTCAATGTATCCATTAGGTTTTGTTGCATATGATGCATCATAATATCTGTCACTTCCAAGTCTCTGGAAGATTTCAAAACCTGTTGCAGTAAGCTTTGTTGCCTGATCGCTATCTGGAATATTTGCCTTTCCATTAACTAATATATCGTTTATTGCTGTAACTATTCCGTGGATTAATTTATCAAATTCAGCCTGTGTATTCATAACTACTGAGCTTGACATTGGAATAGTATCTCCGTCTGAATTATTGTATCCCTGTTTATCTGTTAATAAATCAGAATAATTAGCTCTGTGGTCACCTCGTGCATAAACAAGACCTTTTATTTCTCCTATATCTGAGCCAATCTCTGATGAAATTTCCTGAGCAAAATTAAATACGCTTGCGTAGTTGTAGCTCTTTCCCCATGTGACATTGTAAAATCCGTTGTCACCAGTATTTGCTTCCATCTTATTCACATAGTCATCAAGAACAAGTGGAACATTTTCGGCATATACTTCTACGCCATCCTGACCATCATCAACTACTTTAATATTTACAAGCTTTGCAAGATTATCAAGAATGTAGTTTCTCTGGTCTCTTAAGTCATTTGCTTCCTCAACACCACATTCATTTTTCTGAATGAGTCTGTTAAGCTTAAAAATCTTCTCGGCGTAATCATTTACTTCATCAACCTTGTCTTTAATTCTTGCATTAAGGTTATTCTGATATTCAATGAAACCATTGTTTACAGCCTGTGCTCTCTCTAAGAACTGAGAACATCTTGCTACAAATACACCCTGAGTAACTGAAGAGCTTGGGTCCTTCTGAAGTTCTTCAACTGCTGTCCATAAATCAGATAATGACTTAGCAAATGAAGCACCTTCCATTTCACCAAGAAGAGTCTGAATCTCGCCTGTAGTTTCACTACAAATGTCATAGAAAGCCCCTCTTCCGGCTTCCTTTCTGTATGACGCATCAAGAAACTGATTTCTCACCTGACGAGTCTTAGTATAATCAACACCGATTCCGACCTGCATCGAAGATACAGCGGCATTGCCAATAGTATTGTAGATTTTGTTGCCCTGTAGAATCTGCTGTCTTGTATATCCCTTTGTTTCGATATTTGACAGGTTGTGGGCTGTTGTATTAAGTGAATTTTGACTTGTCTGTAGGCCTGAGGCGCCTACGTAAACCGCACCCATTAATGGCATATTATCACCTCTGTTAGCAATGCTTACTATTGTTTTGCATCAAAGCCGCTAACAGCACTACCAAGGATGTTTCCTGAATTAAAAGCGTTACTGCCATAATTAGCAGTTTCTGGCGCTTGTTTCATAGCTTTAAGAAGATTCAAATCAAACTCTACCATTTCAAGAGAATGTGCAATTAATTCGCTGTTATTTGAATTAATCTTTTTAACATTATCTACAACAGTTTTAAGTCTGTCATGAATATCTGCAAGCTGTG
The DNA here is from genome assembly GCA_030531435.1 of Lachnospiraceae bacterium. Taxonomy (GTDB): domain Bacteria; phylum Bacillota; class Clostridia; order Lachnospirales; family Lachnospiraceae; genus UBA2868. Next base: position 5,369 of record JAUNNN010000048.1, on the reverse strand, counting down.
CCTGTTCCTTAGGCTGCTTTCCTAAAATCTCAATAAGTACTGATAGCTTAAGTGTTTCAACATCCTTGTTTAACACATTCGCGATGTCTTTTGTAATTTCTTCTCTTTTTGAATCAAGATGAGAAATAGCATCAACGACTGTTTGTTCTTCATCCGTGATTTTTTGAAGGGCCACAATATCACCCTTCACGATAATCGGAGTCTTCTCCTGGGATAATTTAAGTAGAGCTTCATATTGAACAATCTCCCCCTCAAGAGTTTGCATTAATTCTTCTATTAAGCTTGCCACCTAATTACCCCTTTCTAAAACTCCATCTTTTCCTGATACTTTGCAAGAAGCTTACTTGCAAAATCTTCACCACTTACATTGTAAGTACCACTCTGAATACTCTGTTTAAGAGGCGCCGTAACGTCTTCCCTAATGTCAGGAGCATCTTTAACAGCCTGCTTAGCAATCTGAAGATCTCTACCGAAGCTACTTATCTGTACCTGATCCATTTTGCCAGTCTTATTAGTCTTTGCTACCTGTTTTGGCTTACTTGCCTGGTATACCTGACTGACTGCATTGTACGCATCAATACGCATATTTCTCCCCACCTTTCCTTCCGTGGTATACATAGATTCAATCCATTGAATCTAATAGTTACATTACATTTATCGGATGAAATTAATAAAACTTTAGCCTAAAATATAAAAATTCTTTATTTTATACGAATTTTTTAATAAGAAAAAGTATTTTAATAAGTATCTGTCCAAATAAATGTAAATTTATTTTCCTTATGTTATAATTATCGGGTGAAAACTATTATTTCAATAGATGTGATTGTAAATAATTTTATAAAAACATTAAAATAATTCATTTCAAAGGAAAAAATCATGAAAAAAGTTATTATTACAGGTGCAAATGGTCAGCTTGGCCGTGCAATCAACAAAGTTTTTGAAGGAAATAATGAATTTGAGCTTATCAATACTGATTTTAATGTTGATGGCATTAGAAATCTTGATATTACTAATCTTGAAGATGTTATTGCATTATTTGAAGAAATAAAACCATATGCAATTATAAACTGCGCTGCACATACGGCAGTTGATTTGTGTGAGGTTCAAAAGGATGCAGCATATAAAATTAATGCAATTGGCCCAAGAAACCTTGCAATTGCCGCTTCAAAATATGATGCAAAAATAGTTCATGTTTCAACTGACTATGTATTTCCTGGTGATGCTTCAGTGCCATATACAGAATTCGATAAAACAGGTCCTAAGGCAATGTATGGTATTACAAAGCTTAATGGCGAGAACTTCGTTAGAGAATTTGCTGACGGTAGATGGTTTATCATCAGAACTGCCTGGTTATATGGCGATGGCAAGAACTTCGTTAAGACAATGCTTAAGTTATCAGAAAATCATGACACACTTACAGTTGTAGATGATCAGGTGGGTTCACCAACATCTGCAATGGAACTTGCAAGAATGATTAAATATCTTCTTCCAACAGAAAAGTATGGTTTATATCATGGAACATGTGAAGGACAGTGTAGCTGGGCTGATTTTGCAAAAGAAATATTCAGACTTGCTGGAAAATCAACAGTTGTTACTCCTGTAACTAGCGAACAGTATAAAGAAATGAATCCAAATTCAGCTGACAGACCTAAGTTCTCAGTTCTTGAAAATTATATGTTAAAGCTTTCAACGGATTTCATGTTTGCAGACTGGAAAGATGCAATTAGAGAATATATGCAGGATTTAAAATAATTCTTCCGATCGGATGAGATATAAATTATATAAACATAAAAGAACATTCACTGAAGGAATTTCGAAGAGACTGACTGAAGTGCATGTTCTTTTTATGTTAAGAAAAAGACTCCGTCCGGATGGACGGAGTCTTTTATTTTAAGTATTACTTATGTGATGCTTCAATACGAGCAATCGCTCTCTTTAAAGCAAGCTCTGCACGAGGAATATTTGTTGCAGAATCATGTTCTGTAAGTCTTCTCTCAGCACGAACTTTAGCTTCTTCAGCTCTGTTCACATCAATTTCTTCAGGCCATTCAACAACCTCAGCTAAAATAGTAACACTATCCTGGAGAATTTCTACGAATCCTGAATGAAGTGCTGCATATTTTACCTCGCCTGGCTCATGAATTCTCACAATACCAGGAGCAATAACTGCTGTAAGAGGAATATGACCCTTATACACACCTATTTCACCTTCAGTTGTACGAAGCTCAACCATTTCTACGTCGCCTTCATAAAACTCTCTATCAGGTGCTATGATTTTTAAAGTAAATGTATCTGCCATTTATTTCTTAACCTTTGCTAATACGTCATCGATACTTCCGGCATTAAGGAAATAACTCTCTGGAACATCATCATGTTTTCCTTCAAGAATCTCTTTGAAGCCCTGAATTGTATCAGTAACAGGTACATAACGTCCTTCAAGACCTGTAAACTGTCCTGCAACGAAGAATGGCTGAGATAAGAATCTCTGAATCTTTCTTGCACGAGATACAGTAAGCTTGTCTTCTTCTGAAAGTTCGTCCATACCAAGGATAGCGATGATATCCTGAAGTTCTTTATACTTCTGAAGAATCTCCTGAACACCTCTGGCAACTTTATAGTGATCCTCACCAACGATTCTTGGATCAAGAATTCTTGATGTAGACTCAAGAGGATCAACAGCTGGGTAAATACCAAGCTCAACGATTGAACGTGATAATACTGTTGTTGCATCAAGGTGAGCAAATGTTGTAGCAGGCGCTGGGTCTGTTAAGTCATCTGCAGGAACGTATACAGCCTGAACAGATGTAATAGAACCGTTCTTTGTTGAAGTAATTCTCTCCTGAAGAGCACCCATTTCAGTCTGAAGTGTAGGCTGGTAACCTACGGCTGATGGTACACGTCCAAGAAGAGCAGAAACTTCTGAACCAGCCTGTGTGAAACGGAAGATGTTATCGATGAAAAGAAGCACATCCTTTCCACCTTCATCACGGAAATATTCAGCCATTGTAAGACCTGAAAGACCTACTCTCATACGTGCTCCAGGTGGCTCGTTCATCTGACCGAATACCATTGTTGTTTTATCGATAACGCCTGATTCCTGCATTTCATGGTAAAGGTCGTTACCTTCTCTTGTTCTTTCACCAACACCTGTGAATACTGAATATCCACCGTGCTCTGTGGCGATATTACGAATAAGTTCCTGAATAAGTACTGTCTTACCAACACCGGCACCACCGAAAAGACCGATCTTACCACCCTTCTGATATGGGCAAAGAAGGTCAACAACTTTGATACCAGTTTCAAGCATTTCTGACTCTGTTGACTGTTCTTCAAAGTCAGGAGCTTTTCTGTGAATTGGATAATACTTAACGTCAGTTGGTGCTTCCTTGTTGTCGATAGGCTGGCCTAATACATTGAAAATTCTTCCAAGTGTATTTTCACCAACAGGAACCATGATAGGATTTCCTGTAGCTACTGCTTCCATACCTCTTACAAGTCCGTCAGTTGGTCCCATGGCGATACATCTTACTGTATCGTCACCAAGATGCTGCGCTACTTCAACTGTCAGCTCTCCGCCTTCTTTTGTAGCAATTGTAACAGCTTCGTTGATTTCTGGAAGACTGCCTTCTGTGAACTTGATATCAATGACCGCACCGATAATCTGGGTAAGTTTACCTATGTTCTTATCTGCCATTGTTTTCTCCTATGTTTCTTTCTAAACATTCTTTGTTGGGGGCGCTGCGTTCGCTGCGCTCTCTCCGCTAGGTCGTAGCCAACTCTCCCACTTCGTGGGTCCCTCTCTACGACAATGCCTCTGCCCCTCCAATAATTTCTGTTAATTCTTGTGTAATATGTCCCTGACGAGCTCTGTTGTAGCTAAGCTCTAATGTCTGAATCATTTCTTCTGCATTACTTGTAGCTGAATCCATTGCCTGCATTCTGGCACCATTTTCACTGGCTACCGCTTCTATTAATGCACCATAAATAATACTTGTGACATATTTTGGTACAATCAGGTCAAGCGCATCCTCTTCGTTTGGTTCAAAGTTCATAAGAGCTTTCTCCTTAGAAGAATCCTGCTTAATCTCTATTTCATCTATTGAAACAGGTAAAAGTTTAAGCATTTTAGGTACCTGGCTGACTGTATTTTTAAATTCAGTATAGGCCAAATAAATCTCGCCAATCTCGCCGTTTGAATAGCTTTCAAGCAATTCCTGACAAAGAGCATGAGCATCTGCATAGAGTGGAGCATTGATGACTTCATCATATTCTCCCTTAATAGCATAGCCCTTACGAGCTAAGGTATCTCTACCCTTTTTACCTATTGCATATATGGCAACATCATCCTTATTCATATCCTCATTATTTGTAATAAGCTTTACAACATTTGAGTTATATCCACCTGCAAGGCCTCTGTTAGAAGTAATAACGATAACCGCTTTCTTCTCTGACTCAGATTCCTTAAGGTATGGATGATCAATGTTTCCTGCTTTTGCAAGCATTGAAGAAACTGTGTCATACATTGCGTTGAAATATACTTTCGAACGCTCAGCTGCAGTTTTTGCTCTCTGCAATTTAACGGTGGAGACAAGTTTCATGGCTTTTGTAATCTGCTGCGTACTCTGTACAGAGGTTTTACGCCGCTTTATGTCTCTCATGGAGGCCATAGTCTCACCATTCCTTTACTTACATTAAAGACTATTTAAGAAAATCTTTCTTAAAGCTTTCTAATGCTGTCTTTAACTTGTTATCTGTTTCATCTGAGATTTCCTTTGTATCCTTAATAGAATTAGGAATCTCTGGATAGTTTGTCTTAAGGTATTCAAAGAATTCTTTTTCAAACTCAGTAACTTTTTCTACAGGTACATCAAGAAGATACTTCTTAGTAACTGCATAAATCATAATTACCTGATATTCAACAGGCATTGGGCTGTACTGAGGTTGCTTAAGAACTTCTTTAATTCTTTCACCCTGAGCAAGCTTTTCCTTTGTATCATCATCAAGCTCTGAACCAAACTGTGCGAAACTTGCAAGTTCTCTGTACTGAGCAAGCTCTGTACGAATAGGAGCTGCAATCTTCTTCATAGCCTTAATCTGAGCAGCACCACCAACTCGTGATACTGAAAGACCAGCATTAACAGCAGGACGGAAACCTGAGTTAAACATTTCTGTTTCAAGATAGATCTGACCATCTGTGATAGAAATAACGTTTGTAGGGATGTATGCAGATACATCGCCTGCCTGTGTCTCGATAATAGGAAGAGCTGTAAGTGATCCTCCACCGTACTCATCTGACATACGAACTGCTCTCTCGAGAAGTCTTGAATGTAAGTAGAATACATCACCAGGATAAGCTTCACGGCCTGGTG
>JAUNNN010000047.1 GCA_030531435.1 Lachnospiraceae bacterium | reverse complement strand
ATAAAGGAGATTATGAAAAATGAGTAGAGTGTACAATTTTTCAGCAGGTCCAGCAGTTTTACCTGAAGAAGTGTTAAAAGAAGCTGCATCAGAAATGATGGATTATGAGGGCAGTGGCCAGTCTGTAATGGAAATGTCTCATCGTTCTAAAGTATATGACAAAATCATTAAAGATGCTGAAGCTGATCTTCGTGAACTCATGAATATTCCTGATAATTACAAGGTATTATTCCTTCAGGGTGGTGCATCACAGTTCTTCGCAGAAGTTCCAATGAACATGATGAAGAATAAAAAGGCTGGTTACATTGTTACTGGTCAGTGGGCTAAAAAGGCATACCAGGAAGCTAAAATCTATGGTGAAGCAGTAGAACTTGCGTCATCAGCAGATAAGACTTTCTCATACATTCCTGATTGTTCAGATCTTCCTATAACAGATGATATGGACTATGTTTATATCTGTGAAAATAATACAATTTACGGTACAAAGTATAAGACACTTCCTAACACAAAGGGTAAAGATCTTGTATCTGATGTATCATCATGCTTCTTATCAGAGCCAATCGATGTTTCAAAGTATGCTGTTGTTTACGGCGGTGTACAGAAGAACGTTGGCCCAGCAGGTTGTGTTATCGCAATCATTAGAGAAGACCTTATTACAGACGAGTGTCTTCCAGGAACTCCTACAATGCTTAAGTGGAAAACTCAGGCTGACAATGATTCTTTATATAACACTCCTCCATGCTACACAATTTACATTTGTGGCAAGGTATTCAAGTGGCTCAAGAAGATGGGCGGACTTGAAGCTATGAAGGAACTTAACGAGAAGAAAGCAAAAGTTTTATATGATTTCCTTGATAACTCTAAGCTCTTTAAGGGGACAGTAGTTAAGGAAGACAGATCACTTATGAATGTTCCATTCGTAACAGGTAGCGAAGAACTTGACGCTAAGTTCGTTAAAGAAGCTACAGAAGCTGGATTTGTTAACCTTAAAGGACATAGAACAGTTGGTGGTATGAGAGCAAGTATTTACAATGCTATGCCAATCGAAGGTGTAGAAAAGCTTGTTGAGTTTATGGCTAAGTTTGAAAAGGAGAATGCATAATGTTTAAGTATACATGCCTTAATCCAATCGCAGCAGTAGGACTTAATAAATTTACTGTTGATTATCAGAAAACAGATGATGTTAATGAAGCAGAAGGTGCATTAGTACGTTCAGCTAACATGCATGAAATGGAGCTTTCAGATAAGCTTCTTTGTGTAGCAAGAGCTGGTGCTGGTGTAAATAATATTCCACTTGATGAGTGCGCAAAGAAAGGTATTGTAGTTTTCAATACTCCTGGTGCAAATGCAAATGCGGTTAAAGAGCTTGTTTTTGCAGGTATGCTTTTAGCAGAGCGTGATGTTATTGGCGGTATTAACTGGGTTAAAGAAAATGCAGCAGATCCAGATGTAGCAAAGAACGCTGAAAAGGCTAAAAAGAACTTTGCAGGTGGAGAAATTCAGGATAAAAAGCTTGGTGTAATTGGTCTTGGCGCAATCGGTGTTAGAGTTGCCAATGCTGCAAAGCATATGGGAATGGAAGTATACGGATATGATCCATACATTTCAGTAGGCGCTGCTTGGTCATTATCTAGAGATGTTAAGCATGTTACAAATCTTGATGATATTTTTGAAAACTGTGATATTATCACAATTCATGTACCACTTATGGATGCAACAAAGGGTACTATTTCAAAAGATGCAATCAACAAGATGAAAGATGGAGTTATTCTTCTTAACTTTGCAAGAGACTTACTTGCTGATGAGAATGCAATTCTTGCTGGTATCAAGGCTGGTAAAGTTAAAAAGTATGTTACAGACTTCCCAAATCCTACAACAGCAGGACAGGAAGGTTGTATCGTAATTCCTCACCTTGGAGCATCAACAGAAGAAGCTGAAGATAACTGTGCTAAGATGGCAGTTGATGAAATGATGAACTTCCTTGAGAATGGTAATATTGTTAACTCTGTTAACTATCCAAATTGTGATATGGGTGTATGCCCAACAGAAGGAAGAATCGCTATTTGCCATGCAAACCAGGCAAATATGATTGCAAAATTCTCTTCAGTATTTGGTGATGCAAACATCAACATTTCAAACTTCATTAACAAATCACGAGGTGACTTCGCATATACTCTTATGGATATTGAATCAAAGGTTACATCTGATTTCGTTGATAAGCTTGAAGCAATTGATGGTGTTATTAGAGTAAGAGTTGTTAAGTAGGTAAGATATGACAACAGAAGATAGAGAATTCCTAAACGAAATCTATAAATACATTAATGAAAATCTGAAGGATATGGAATCTGATCCACAGAAAAATCCAATATCTGAGCAGATTAAAGCGCTTCGTCCTATTTTACAGGAACTTGCTATGAAATATCAGATGCCAGTAGAAGATGCTTTTATAAAATATATGGATTTAGCCAGTGAAGCAGCTGTTGAAAGAGACAGGGAGTACAAGGCACAGTTTGAGGAAATTTAGTTTAAAATTTATTTAGGGGTAAACCTTTTAGGTTTGCCCCTTTTTTCTTTCTTAACAGCGTGTTTTATTGTATAATATTATAGAATAATTGTATGTATCTAAGGAGATTTTGATATGGCATTAGTAAAACCATTTAAAGCAGTTAGACCTAAGAAGGGACTAGAGGATAAAATTGCTGCACTTCCATACGATGTTTATAGCAGCATGGAGGCAAGGGAAGTTGTAGCTGATAAACCAGATTCTTTTCTTAATATAGACAGACCAGAGACTATGTTTGAAGTTGGTCACGATATGTATGCCAAAGAAGTGTATCTTAAAGCAGCTGAAAGATTTAATGAAATGATTTCTGATGGCAGATTTGTTCAGGAAGATTCAGATTGTTTTTATATTTATGAATTAATAATGGATGGAAGAAGCCAGACAGGTATAGTTGGTTGTTCTTCTGTAGATGATTATAATAATTCAGTTATTAAAAAGCATGAGAATACAAGAGCTGATAAAGAGCTTGATAGAATAAACCATGTAGACGCTCTTTCTGCACAGACAGGTCCTATTTTCCTTGCATATAGAGCTGATGAAAAATTATCTGCACTTGTAAATAGCATTAAAGGTGGTGCACCTTTATATGATTTTACATCAGAAGATGGAATTACACATAGAGCATGGGTTATTTCTGATGAAGCTGATATAAAGCTTATTTCAGAAAGATTTGAAGCAGTTGGTGATGTTTATATTGCAGATGGTCACCACAGATGTGCATCTGCTGCAAAAGTGTGTATAAAGCGTCGTGAAGAAAATCCTGGTTATACAGGAGATGAAGAATTTAATAGCTTCCTTTCAGTATTATTCCCAGATGAAGAATTAATGATAATGGACTATAACAGAGTGCTTAAGGATTTAAATGGAATGAGCGCTGAAGAGGTTATTAGTAAATTATCTGAGCTTGGTGAAGTTACTGAAAATATGGATGAAGACAAGCATCCTAAGAAGAAAGGTGTTGTTTCATTTTTCATTGATGACAAGTGGTATACACTGGCATTTAAGGATGAATTAATGTTAGATGACCCTGTAGAAGGTCTTGATGTATCAGTACTTCAGAACAATGTATTAAAGCCATTATTTGGTATAGATGATCCCAAGACAGATAAGAGAATTGATTTTGTAGGTGGAATACGTGGTATTAAAGAGCTTGAAAAGCGTGTTAATACAGACTGCAAGATTGCATTTGCAATGTATCCAACAGATATTTCAGAATTATTCTCAGTAGCTGATGCAGGATTACTTATGCCACCAAAATCAACATGGTTTGAACCAAAGCTTAGAAGTGGACTATTTATCCATAAATTTTAATTCGTGATAAAAGATAAAGTTCGCGAAGCTTACTTTTCCTTTATATAAGATAAAATTCTAGGAGCGTACCTATGACAAAAAAACTATACAAACTTATGGACTGGGCAGAAATAGAAGCGGTTGTTTATTCAGAAGAAGATCAGCCACATAAATTCCTTGGAGCCCATAGAGTATCTGGTGGATTACTTATACAGGCATTTTTCCCAGATGTTAAAAAAGTATATGCAGTTGTAAAAGCAGGCAGTGATTATAAAGAGTATCAGATGGAACTTGCTGATGAAGAAGGCTTTTACGCTGTTCATGTTTTGATGCCTATTCCTACAACTAAATACAAATATCATTTTAGAGTTGTTGGTAAAAACGGAGTTGTAAAGGAGATCGAGGATCCTTATAGATTTGAACCAACAATTGATGAGGAGACTCTTAAAAAGTTTAATGCGGGTATCTGCTACGATATTTACAATTACTTAGGTGCGCATGTTAGAGAAATTAAAGGTGTTAAGGGTACGAGCTTTGCTGTTTGGGCACCTAATGCAATAAGAGTATCTGTTGTAGGCGATTTCAATAACTGGGATGGCCGTTTAAACCAGATGAGAAGACTTTCTGATTCAGGAGTATTTGAAATATTTATTCCTGACGTATCAGATGGTGATAACTATAAATATGAGATTAAATTTAAAGGCGGAATGATCGCTTTAAAGAGTGATCCATATGGCTTTTATTCTGAGTTAAGACCAGACAGTGCTTCTATTGTAAAAAATATTGATTCATATAAGTGGAATGACGATATGTGGGTTGAATACAGAAAAGATGTCAATGGTTTTGACAAACCTTTATCAATCTACGAAGTGCATCTTGGATCAGTATATAAAAATGAAGATGGCAGTTTCATGAACTACCGTGAAATCGCTGTAAAGTTAGCTGCATATGTTAAAGAAATGGGATACACCCACGTTGAACTAATGCCCGTAATGGAGCATCCGCTTGATGAGTCATGGGGATATCAGGTTATTGGATATTACGCAGTAACAAGTAGATATGGTACACCAGAAGATTTTAAATACTTTATGGATTATATGCATAAAAACGGCATTGCAGTCATTCTTGACTGGGTACCAGCACACTTCCCTAGAGATGACCAAGGTCTTTCTTATTTTGATGGAACACATCTTTATGAGCATGCAGATGAAAGACAGAGTTACCATCCTGACTGGGGAACGCTTATATATAACTATGGCCGTCCAGAGGTATTAAATTATCTTGTCGCAAATGCCCTTTTCTGGATTAAAGAATATCATGCAGATGGAATTAGAGTAGATGCAGTTGCATCAATGCTTTATCTTGATTATGGAAAATCAGATGGTAACTGGGTTGCAAATATTTATGGCGGAAATGAGAACCTTGATGCAGTTGAACTTGTAAAACATTTAAACTCAATTAATGAGAAAATGAAAACAGGAGCACTTATTATTGCTGAAGAATCTACAGCATGGCCTAAGGTTACAGGTGACTTAAATGATAATGGCCTTGGATTCTCATATAAATGGAATCTTGGTTGGATGAATGATTTCCTTGGCTTTATGAATTATGATCCATACTTTAGAGCACACCACTTTAACGAACTTACATTTAGTATGATTTATGCATATACAGAGAGATTTATTCTTACGTTCTCACATGATGAAGTGGTACATGGTAAGGGTTCTATGCTCTCTAAAATGCCTGGTGACAGACAAGATAAATTTGCTAATTTAAGAGCTGCATATGGATACATGTTTACTCATCCTGGAAAGAAATTATCTTTCATGGGACAGGATATTGCTGAGTATGATGAATGGGATGTATCAAGAAGTGTTGAATGGGATTTACTTCAGTATGAGGAGCATAAGCAGTTTAATACTTTCATGAAGGATATGCTTCATTTCTATAAAGATCATCCAGCATTATTTGAAAAGGATAATCTTGTAGAAGGCTTTGAATGGGTTAATAACTTAGCTTACGAAGATAATATTATTTCATTCCTTAGAAAGTCACAGGATAGTGATGAGATGCTGCTTGTTGTACTTAATTTCGCGAATAAGAGCCAGGATGCTTATAGAATAGGTGTTCCATTTGAAGGAAAATATAAAGAAATATTTAACTCAGATAAGGAATGCTATGGTGGAAGCGGCTTTACAAATCCAAGAGTAAAAGTTTCTAAAGGATATGAATGGGATGGAAGGGAAGATTCTATTCAGATTAAGGTAGCACCATTAAGTGTACAAATATTCTCTTGCGATGGTTTGAAGTAAGCCAGATTAACACAGGATGTGATTGCTGAAATATTGAAAAATCACATTGTTTATAGTAAAATTGTAAGGATATATTACAGTGATGAAATTGTGCGCTGTATTGTATAAAGATAAATTGAGGGATAATTAGATGACATTAATTCAGGCTATTTTGCTTGGACTTGTTCAGGGCTTAACTGAATTTTTACCAGTATCAAGTTCAGGTCATTTGGCACTTATGAAAAATTTACTACGTGTAAATACAGATGCAGGAATTCTTTTTGATATTCTTCTTCATGTTGCAACACTTATTTCGGTATGTGCAGTTATGCATAAAGATATAATAAAGCTTGCACTTGAATTTATTGGAATAGTAGGTGATGTTGCATCAAATGTTGTAACTTTCTTTGCAAATATTGCATCAAAAAATGAAAAGGGATTTTACAGAAGAGTTATTACATCATCATACAGAAAGTTTGCTGTTTTAATTATTGTTTCATCTGTTCCAACAGCAATTCTTGGATATCTTTTAAAGGATATTATTGAAACTGTAGAATCAGAGCTTCTTGTTCCTGGTATCTGTCTTATTATTACAGGAGTAATCCTTCTTATATCTGATTTCATATCTGAGGGAACTAAAAAGCCAAAAGAAGCTACAAATGGAGATGCGTTTTCAATAGGTGTAGCACAGGGTATCGCAACACTTCCTGGAATATCAAGATCAGGAATTACAATTACAGCCTGTTTACTTTGTGGATTCGACAGAAGATTTGCTGTTAAATATTCATTTATAATGTCAATACCAGCAATTCTTGGAGCACTATTACTTGAGTTAAAGGATATTGGTGGACAAAGCTCAACAGGTGCAGAAGTTGGAATGTATGTTGTTGGTATGTTTATTGCAGCTGTTGTAGGATTTTTTGCATTAAAGCTTACAAATGCAATAGTACAGAAGAAGAGCTTTAAATATTTTGCTTTTTACTGTCTCGGAATAGGGGCCGTTTCAGTTATTGCTTATATTATCAAATTCTAAAATTTAAAGTAAGGGGAGATTAATTTTGGGGACAAATAAGGGAAGAAGTAATAGTTCCAGACAGACTGGAAGGGGAAAAAGTACTTCTAGAAATAATACAAAAAAGAAAAGTACAGGAAGACAGGATTTTTCAAATCTTGTTACCGTTGATGACAGTATAAAAGATGAAGTAATATTACTTGCCGTTCTTGCGGTGTGTGTGTTACTTTATCTTGCTTTATTTAATATACTTGGTTCATTTGGAAAAGCAATTGGCGGATTTATGTATGGAATGTTTGGTATTGTTTCATATATCATTCCAGTATGTACTTTTTTAGCCGTTGCATTCTTTATTTCAAATAAAGGTCGCAGTGTTGCGTACATTAAAGTAATATCAACAGTTTTTCTGATTCTGAATGTAGGTGCATTTGTACAGCTTGCTTTTGACAAGGAATTTGTAGCAGAAAAGGTTACAGACTATTATGTACATTGCATGGCAGAAAAAAGGGGCGGTGGACTATTAGGTGGTCTTTTATATCATCTAATGAATAAAGCCGTTGGAACTGTTGGTGCTGTTGTTATTATCCTTGTTGTAATAATAATCTGTGTTGTTTTAATTACAGAACGTTCATTCTTCGGTGGAGTTAAGAAGGGGTCTGAAACTATTTATCATCAGGCTAAAGATACTAATGAAAGACGCCGCGAGAGAAGAAGAGAGCGTGAAGAGTACTTAAGAGAACAGAGAGAAGATGCAGAGGATAAGAAGAAACGCAGAGAAAAGGTTGTATCAGGAGTAATGCTTGATACACAGTTAAAGCCTAGTCTTAAGCAAAGTGATGATATGCATGAAATATCAGTTAATGTTTCAGAAGATGAATTTGATGGCTTTGAAAATATCAATGTAAAGACAGCACATTCAATTGATTATACTGACGAACCTGAAATAGAAGAAAATGATGAAGTGGAAGATTCTTTTGAAGAAGTAGCTAAGCCTATTCGCAAAAGCACATATAAAGAAGAGAAGCTTTCAGATGATGTTAAGATTTCAACACTTAACAATCCTTCACCAAAATATGAAGGCAATGTTTCTGTAGCTGATGATATTAAAGAAATTACTATAGAGCCTAAAAAATCAAAGACTGTAGTTAAGAGATCATCAGTATATAAATTCCCTCCAAAGTCAATGCTTAAGGCTGGCGCAAAGAATGAAAACATGGAGTCAAAAGAGCAGCTTAAAGAAACTGCATCAAGACTTCAGTCTGTGTTAAAGACATTTGGAGTGAATGTTACTATAACAGATATCGCCCAGGGACCTACAGTTACTAGATATGAAATGCTACCAGAAGTTGGTACAAAGGTATCAAAAATAACAGGTCTTGCTGATGATATAAAATTAAATATGGCTGCAGCTGATGTAAGAATTGAAGCGCCTATCCCAGGAAAAGCAGCAGTAGGTATTGAAATTCCAAATAAGGAAAATGCTACTGTAATGTTTAGGGACCTTATTGAAAGTAAGGCGTTTAAAGAATCATCTTCAAAAATCAGTTTTGCAGTTGGTAAAGATTTAAGTGGTGATACTATTGTTGCAGATATTGCAAAGATGCCACACATGCTTATTGCTGGATCAACTGGTTCTGGTAAATCTGTATGTATCAACACACTTATAATGAGTATTATTTATAAGGCTACACCTGATGAAGTAAAACTCATTATGGTTGACCCTAAGGTTGTTGAACTCTCTGTATATAATGGAATTCCACACCTTATGATTCCAGTTGTTACAGATCCAAAGAAAGCAGCAGCAGCCCTTAACTGGGGTGTATCTGAAATGACAGACAGATACAATAAGTTTGCTGAGTTTGGAGTTAGAGATTTAAAGGGTTATAACAAGAAAATTGAGCAGCTTGATGTAGAGTCTGAAGATGAAAGACCTGCAAAATTACCACAAATAGTAATTATCGTTGATGAGCTTGCAGATCTTATGATGGTTGCGTCAAAGGAAGTTGAAGAGTCAATTTGTCGTTTGGCTCAGCTTGCAAGAGCAGCAGGAATCCATCTTATAATTGCAACACAGAGACCTTCTGTTGATGTTATTACAGGACTTATTAAAGCTAATATGCCTAGCCGTGTAGCTTTTGCTGTATCATCTGGAACAGATTCAAGAACTATTCTCGACATGAATGGAGCAGAAAAGCTTCTTGGTAAAGGAGATATGTTATTTTATCCTCAGGGATATCCGAAGCCAACAAGACTTCAGGGTGCATTCATTTCGGATGATGAAATAGCAGAAATAGTTGATTACTTAAAAGAACAGGCAGGAGATGTCACATATAATGAAGAAGTAATAAGCAAGGTTAATTCTCAGGCTGCATCATCTGGTGGTGCTTCAAATGCATCAGATGGTGGTTCAGTAAGTGATAGAGATGACTTATTTATTCAGGCAGCACAGCTTGTTATTGAGCAGGATAAAGCGTCTATTGGGTTCTTCCAGAGAAAGTTTAAAATTGGATTTAATAGAGCTGCTAGAATTATGGATCAGCTTGCAGAAGCTGGTGTTGTAGGAGAAGACGAAGGAACAAAACCACGTAAGGTTTTGATGAGTATGGAACAATTTGAAAATGCCTTAGAGCAGGGAGAAATTTAATGAAGTCGGATATTGAAATAGCTCTTGAAGCAAAAATGAATCCTATAAAAGATGTTATTGCACCTTTTGGAATAACAGAAGATGACATCGAATTATATGGAAAATATAAAGCAAAGCTCTCAAATGAATATTTGAACACACTTAAAGATAAAAAGGATGGAAAGCTTATACTTGTTACTGCTATAAACCCAACACCAGCAGGTGAAGGAAAAACAACTACAAGTGTAGGTCTTGCTGATGCATTTCATAAGTTAAACAAAAATGTAATGCTTGCAATTAGGGAACCATCTTTAGGACCATGCTTTGGTATAAAGGGTGGTGCTGCTGGTGGTGGATATGCACAGGTAGTTCCAATGGATGAACTTAACCTTCATTTTACTGGAGACTTCCATGCAATTACTTCAGCAAATAATTTGCTTGCAGCACTTCTTGATAATCACATTCAGCAGGGAAATGAAAAGAAAATTGACACACGTTCAGTAGTTTGGAAACGTTGTGTTGATATGAATGATCGTGTTTTAAGAAATGTCATTGTTGGTCTTGGTTCAAAAACAGATGGATTTGTAAGAGAAGATCATTTTGTAATTACAGTTGCATCTGAAATCATGGCTGTACTTTGTCTTGCAGATGATATGCAGGATCTTAAAAAGAGATTAGCAAGAATGGTAGTTGCATATGATTACGATGGTAATCCTGTAACTGCTGAAGATATAAAGGCTGTAGGTGCGATGGCAGCATTACTTAAAGATGCTATTAAGCCAAATATAATTCAGACACTTGAACATACACCAGTTTTAGTACATGGTGGACCATTTGCAAATATTGCTCATGGATGTAACTCAGTTAGAGCTACTAAGTCTGCACTTAAAATGGCGGATTATGTTATTACAGAGGCAGGCTTTGGCGCTGACCTTGGTGCTGAAAAATTCTTTGATATTAAGTGTAGAATGGCTGGTCTTAAGCCAGATGCAGCAGTTATTGTTGCTACAGTAAGAGCACTTAAATATAATGGTGGAGTTAAAAAGGAAGATCTTTCAAAGGAGAATCTTGATGCTCTAAAGAAGGGTATTGTTAACCTTGAGAAGCATATAGAGAATGTTCAGAAATACGGTGTTCCAGTTGTTGTTACGCTAAACGCTTTTGTAACAGATTCTGATGAGGAAATTGCATTCATTGAAAAGTTCTGTAAGGACAGAGATTGTGAGTTCGCTCTTTCTAGAGTTTGGGAAAAGGGCGGAGAAGGTGGAATAGAACTTGCAGAGAAGGTTCTTAATACTCTTGAAACAAAACAGAGTAACTTTAAACCACTTTATGATGTAAATCTTTCAATCAAAGAAAAAATTGAGGCAGTTGCAAAAGAAATTTATGGAGCTTCATCAGTTTCATATTCTACAGCTGTTGAAAATGAAATAAAGAGACTTGAAAAGCATGGATTCTCAAATCTTCCAGTATGTATGGCAAAGACTCAGTATTCATTATCTGATAATCCAGCACTTCTTGGAAAACCAGAAGGATTTGATATAAACATAAGAGATATGTATGTTTCTGCAGGAGCAGGATTTATTGTTGCAATTACAGGTTCTATTATGACTATGCCAGGATTATCAAAAACTCCTGCTGCATATGGAATAGACGTAGATGATAACGGAAATATTACAGGACTATTTTAAGGGTAGAGGTTACTATGGCAAACATTATTGATGGAAAGAAAATCTCACAGGAAATAAAAGATGAATTAAAGGCAGAAGTTGAAGGCATTAAGTCAAGAGGGGAAAAGGTACCTTGCCTTGCTGTAATTCAGGTTGGAAATGACCCTGCTTCAACTGTTTATGTTAGTAATAAAAAGAAAGCCTGTGAATATATTGGTATTGGGTCAAAGTCTTTTGAACTTAAAGAAGAAACAACACAGGATGAACTTTTAAATCTTATTGATGATTTAAATAATGATGATGAAGTTACAGGAATACTTGTTCAGCTTCCTGTACCAAAACATATTGATGAGGATTTAATCATTAGAAGAATTGATCCAAAGAAGGATGTTGATGGATTCCATCCAATGTCTGTTGGAGCACTTCTTATCGGTGAAAAAGGATTTTTATCATGTACACCAGCAGGTGTTATTCAGCTCTTAAAAAGATCAGGTGTTGAAATTGCTGGTAAGGATTGTGTTGTAATTGGAAGAAGTAATATTGTTGGAAAGCCAATGAGTGTTCTTCTTTTAAGAGAAAATGGAACTGTTACAATTTGTCATTCAAAGACAAAGGATTTAAAGGAAGTTTGTAAGAGAGCAGACATTTTAGTTGTTGCAATTGGCAAACCTAAAATGATTGATGCATCATATATTAAAGAAGGCGCTGTTGTAATCGATGTAGGTATTCATCGTATGGAGAACGGCAAGCTTTGTGGTGATGTTGATTATGAAAGTGCTGAGAAGCAGGCATCATTTATTACTCCAGTTCCAGGTGGAGTAGGCCCTATGACTATAGCTATGCTTATGAAAAACTGCGTAGAGGCTACAAAACTTTTTTAATCAGGGAATAAAAAGTTGAAATGTGAAAAGTGCGGAAGTGAGATTAAAGAAGGCCATCTTTACTGCGACGTATGTGGAGAGGAAGTCAGAATTGTACCTGACTTTGATGCAGCTTTAGATGAAAGCATTCAGGTTAATCTTGCGGATGTTTATGATGAAATAAACCCTGATAGCAACGTTGTTAATTCTGAAACAAAAGAAATTAGAATTAGTAATGAAGCTACAAGGGAAATAAATATAAAACCGAATAAAGAACCACAGAAAGAACAGTTAGTAATCAATAAAGTTCTTATTATTTCTATAGCAGCTATATGTGTGGCTGTATTGGTTGTATGTTCAGTGATTTATAAGAATGTACGAGAGTATTATTCTTATGATGCACAGTATGAAGAAGCCTTTGAATTGTTTGAAGCTGGTGATTATGAAGCATCAATCAAAAAGGTTAAGCACGTTATTTCTATTGATGAAAACGAAGAACGTCCTAAGCTTCTTTTGTGTGATAATTATTACGAGCTTGGAAAATATGATGAGGCACTAGCTGTACTAGAAAAGCTGATGGAGTCTTTCCCTGGCGACATGAATATATATGAACGCCTTGTGAAAAACTATGATGCTAAAGGTGATAATAAATCAATTTCTGACCTTATAAGTTCTGCCACTGATGAGAGTGTCAGATACATGTATGGGGATTATTTATGCCCAGACATATCTATTTCTCCGGAGGGAGGCTCATATGATGAAGTTAAGGAAATTACATTATCAACATCATCTGATGGATTGATTTATTATACTCTTGATGGAAGCGAACCTGATGAAATGGCAAGGATTTATACTGGGCCATTTGAAATAGAACCTGGTGATACATTAGTAAAAGCTATTTGTATTAATTCAAGGGGAATAAAGAGTGATGTAATTGAAACATCGTATAGTATTAGTTTTACGCTTCCTGATCCACCATCACTCAAGACAAAAGATGGAAAGTACAATACTCCTACGGCAATTGTTGTAAATGTACCAGAGGGAGAGACTTGTTATTATACAGTTGATAATTCGGAGCCAACTGCTGAATCCAATTTATATGAAGGACCAATTCCTATGTATATTGGACAGCACAGTTTCAAGTTTTCATGTATAGATGAAAAGGGAACATCAAGTGAGGTAGTATCTGCGGAGTTCTCTCTTGATATTGTAAATCTCATTGATATGGGAATTGCAAAGGATAATGTTATACTTCTTCTTGAAACGGGAGGCAAATCTACTGACAAGTTCACATATAAATGTGAGCAGGCTACAGTGGTAGATGGAAGTACGTACTACATTATTAATGAGTACGCAAGCACTAAGATCGAGACATTAGATGAAGAGTCTGATGATGAATATATCGATAAACAAACCGGCAATGTATATGCGGTTGATGTTCTGACAGGGCTTACTTATAAAGCAGCCTTTGATAAGAAATCAGGAACATATTCGCTGTCAATGTTTTAATTTTGATGGAGAAAGTACCATCTAAAAAAACTGGAGGAGACAATGTACAAAATAGTAAAAAAAGCACAGCTTACTGAAACCATTTTCCAGATGGAAGTAGAAGCGCCAAGAATTGCAAAGGCTTGTAAGCCAGGTCAGTTCATTATTGTAAAGATTGATGAGAAGGGTGAGAGAATACCTCTTACTATTTGTGATTTTGATGCTGAAAAGGGCACAATCACAATTGTATTTATGGCAATTGGAGCATCAACTTATAAGATGACATCTTTAAAAGAGGGTGATTACTTCAGAGATTTCACAGGCCCACTTGGAATGCCATCAGAATTTTGTGATGAACCACTTGAAGAAGTTAAGAAGCGTAAGTACTTATTTGTTGCTGGTGGTGTAGGAACAGCTCCTGTACTTCCACAGATTAAGTGGCTTCACAATCATGGAATTGATGCTGATGTTATTATCGGTGCAAAGACAAAGGATCTTGTTATTCTTGAAGACGAATTCAAGAAATACAGTGGAAACCTTTACATTACTACAGATGATGGATCATACGGAAGAAGCGGTATGGTTACAGATACAATTAAGTATCTTATTGAAGAAGAAGGAAAGAATTACGACGTTTGCGTAGCAATTGGTCCTATGATTATGATGAAGTTTGTATGCTTAATGACTAAGAATTATGATCTTCACACAATCGTAAGCCTTAACCCTATTATGGTTGATGGAACTGGTATGTGTGGTGCATGTCGTGTAACTGTAGGTGATGAAGTTAAATTTGCCTGTGTAGATGGACCTGAATTTGACGGACATCTTGTTGATTTTGATCAGGCAATGAAGAGACAGACATTATACAAGACAGAAGAAGGCCGTGCATATTTAGCTGCAAAAGAAGGCGATACACATCACGGTGGATGTGGACAGTGTAATTAAGGAGATAGAGATGGCAGACGTATTGAAGAAAGTTCCTGTTAGAGAACAGGATCCAAAGGTTAGAGCGAAGAATTTCGACGAAGTATGTTTAGGATATAACATGGAAGAAGCTAGAGAAGAAGCTTCAAGATGTATTAATTGTAAGAATGCACAGTGTGTACAGGGATGTCCTGTATCAATCAATATTCCTGGATTTGTTGAGCAGGTTAAAGATGGAAATATTGAAGCTGCATACAAAGTTATTTCTGAATCATCAGCACTTCCAGCTGTTTGTGGACGTGTTTGCCCACAGGAATCACAGTGTGAAGGTAAGTGTATCAGAGGTATTAAGGGTGAGCCTATTTCAATTGGTAAGCTTGAGAGATTTGTAGC
>JAUNNN010000085.1 GCA_030531435.1 Lachnospiraceae bacterium | reverse complement strand
TTAATTTCTTATATATAATATCCACTTTATTTGAAACCTCCATCGTTAATGAAATATGAATTTAGTTTAGTTTATACTCTTTCTCTAAGGCACGATGTCTTAAAACCATAAATGGCAAAGGGATAATAACTCCTCCCATCATAAATACTATTTCCAGCACCTCACTCGACATAATATAACCTAACCAGAATCCAAGTTCTATACATATTCCATAAACAATCCAAATAAAACCATGTTTTTTATTCCATTGGATTACATCAGAAATTTTTTCTTTCTTTGGTGGGTCAATAACATTATAAAATCCTACTGGATTATCTTTTTTATTAAATTGAGAAATACCGATAATAACCATTATTACTGCCACAAGCGATATAATGACTAATCCCATTATCATCTCTGCATTCATCCTAATCACCAATCCTTTCGTTCCGAAAATAAGAATTAATATGCTTCTATTATACTCAGTTAATCATAGATATCAAAATAACAATGAAAGTGCTGACTTAGTAGAAAAGCAGAAAGCAAAGTATATAATCATACTCTACTTTCTGCCTATTAAAAAACTCAGCCTAAATAAAATATCATTGGTAAACTTAAATAGATAAAATTACAATTCCCTTAACTAACACATAAGCTCGACAAACTGAAATTTTCACATTCTTGACCTATCAGATTTCATCATTTTTTTCTTATCGGAATCCACAATTCACAGAATAGACCACTTCTTCCTTTTTCAAAATATATTTCATAATCTGTTTCTGATTCTGCTTCATACCCTACTTGTGGCAAGAATTCTTTATAGAATTTAGCCCAAGTCTCACCGATACAATCTCCATCCTCACCGATGCAGTCAAATACAACATAAGTTCCCGGCTTCACATCCCAGATGCTATAACCTGCTTTTTGCATTTCTGAGAAATCAAAGCCCGATGTATCTTTATCAATCAAGACACCAATTCCATATTCAAACGTATCCGCACCTTCTTTTGTCGGAGAACATAACCCATACAAGTCTCGCTTTCCTTCCGGTCGCAGATTGCAAATCGGCCCTATAAGATTTTTATCATTACACTCTCCCCAAAAATCAGGAATATCATGATTTTCCTCGTCATTAATGATTTCATTTTGAAAACTTCTTACCACTGCAATAAATTTTTGTTCTTTTGTTTGTACGATTCTGTAATCCATACTTTTACCACCTTCCACGGTTATTTTAATAACAAGTGGATTGAAAAGTAAGAGCTTCGCAGATTCTTCTCTGGCAAATTTGGGGGCAATTCCATGAAACCTTGTAAATGCCTTTGTAAAACTCTCTGGTGTTTCATAACCATACTTCAGCGCAATGTCTGTTATTTTAGCATCGGTTTCTACAATTTCTCTACCTGCTAAAGACAACCTACGGTTGCGAATATAGGTATTGGCAGTCATCCCTGTAAGAAAGCTAAATGCCCTATGAAACTCATAGTTCGAAGTGTGCACATGCTTCGCTACATCTTCATAGTTAATTTCCGCCATTAGGTGTTCTTCCATATAAATAATTGCCTGTTGCATTGCTGCTATCCACTCCATACTTTATTCCTCCTGTTGAAGTCTATTATAGGAGCAATTTGAGATGATTACATTTCCCAGTTTGCGAAGATTTGTCAGGTTGTAAAATTCAAATTTGTTTAATTCCGAAAACTGGAATTCGTCTATTCCATTAACTTAAAATTTCTTTCCCATCAACTGAGCGCTTAGACTGAAACTTATCTCTAGAGACTTGAATTCATTACCTGATCCAGAGTGAGCACTTTGCATTTCTTGCTTTCATAATACTCCAGCATTGCAGGAATCTTTTTCTTATCGTAGCTGGTCACACAGTCAGAGAGAACCGTTACTACATATCCGGATTTTGTCATATTGAAGCAGGTGGACTTCACACAGGCGGTTGCATCCGCACCGGTTACTACAAACTCTGTAATACCATTTTCTGCAATATATTCGCAGAATGCTTCACTGGTAAGAGCATTATTTTTGGTCTTAATAAAAATATTATCACTCACAACCTGAAGTTCCGAAACAATTTCAGCACCTCTTGTTCCCGGAAGAAAATTCTTTGCAGAGGGAGTGATGTTGTTTTGGCAAATGTACACCACATGCATTTCCTGACTAATAGCCCAGTTAATGGCATTATTAAGGGTATCAACGATTTCACGATAATTCTTAGTGATATCATTCTGGATATCAATGACAACGAGTGCTTTGTTCTGCATAAATTTATCCTTTCTTAGTCCCGATATTTTTTCGATAGTTCGGAAGTAACTGCAAAAAGACGCTCACGCATAGACTGTGGTTCCAGCACAGTAACTTTATTTCCACAGGACAGAATCCAGGCTATTAGTCCTTCTTCGTCTTCATCTGCTTCAAACAAGAGGGAACCATCCTCCTGAATTAAAAATGATGAGGGACCATAGTTTTCGATTAGCTGCCATTTCATAGAAGGATCAAGTACTGCCTTCAGATGAACATTTGCAGGAAAGAAGGTCTTTGTCTCTAATTCCGGAAACGGTATCTCTCGATCAGGGATCTGTTCATCCGTTAACTCTAGCCCATCCATACGATTCAGCTTGAACATCCGAAATTCCTGTTTTGTCCTGCAATAGCCCCACACATACCAGCTGCTCCACTTAAAAATCAGGTAATACGGATCGAGTATCCGAGTGGATTCTGCTTTCGGTGAATAATAATCAAACC
>JAUNNN010000046.1:6523-15298 GCA_030531435.1 Lachnospiraceae bacterium | reverse complement strand
GAGAAGCTCGAAGCACTCAAGGCTTCCATTGCCAAGAAGAACTCTGCCGAGAGAAAGCCTACTGCGACTCAGACCGCAAACGAGGGCTTCAAGGTAGCCATTCTCAATGGTCTTGAGGTTGGTCGCAAGTACACTATCACCGACATTATGAAGTCGGTTGCTGAGGTGGGTGACCTCTCTAATCAGAGAGTGTCTGCGATTGTTCGTCAGATGGTCGAGTCTGGCGACCTCGTAAGAGAGGAAATCAAGCGTAAGGCTTATTTCTCTCTTGTAGTTGAGGAGTAATCCTCAACCTTTGGGGGTGGGTGGTCAAACCCCCAACCTTTTGGGAAGATACCTCAATGGTAGAGGCTAGACGAAATATAAAAATGTGGGTTCGACCCCCACTCTTCCCACTCAATTGACTATTTTTTGATACCTCCTCTTTCTTAAAGCCAAAGCCTAGGTAACCCCTAGGTGGCGGCCCGGGCAAAAATTTTTTCAAAAAAAGTGTTGACAAATGCTCCAAGAGGTGGTATACTTAATGTATCAAATGAAGAGAGGTAAAGCAAATGACTAAAGTTTACAAGAATGATGAAGGCAACTATGTACTTGAACTGTGGGGCGGTTCTACCAAGCATCCCGACTCAGTTTTCCACATGGAAGATTTTGAGGTTGCCTTTTGGGTTGATAAAAACGATGAGGAAATGATGAGAGGTCAGGTTTTTCAGTGGCTTTTGGAATGTGCAAGCAAGCTGACTTTTCCACCTCACGCAGAGGAACTCGCAAAGTACGCACTTGAAAATTGGTGCGTATGGCGCAGTTAAAAAAAATTAAAAAAGTGCTTGACAAATAAATCAAATGATGCTATAATGAATACATAAGATAAAGAAAGAACGAGGTAAATGAAAATGATGACTGCAAAGATGATTTCTAACTACGCAAAGGCTGTTGATTTTGGTGGAGCTTTCTATGCTTCTGACCTTGAGTTAAATGGTGGTGCTATCAACGCACTTCAGCGCCACGGACTTATCAAGGAAACTGGCGAAACTCGCACTCTTTACGTAGATTTATTTGATGATTGGGCAAAGAAAGTAACTGTAAAGCAGTGGGTTGTAAATCCTAAGGCGGCTCAGAGGGTTCTCAAGAATGCTCGCAAGGCTCTTGACGAAGCGCAGTTTGTAATCAATGCGCTTGAGGCTCTCGCTTAATGCGAGGGCTTTGGCCCGGGCCAAAAGTTTTTTGCAAAAACCTATTGACAAATTTTTGCAAAAGTGCTATACTTTAATCATGAAAGAGAGGTAAGCAAAATGAGTTTAGACAAAGCGATTGAACACGGCAAAGAAAAAAGAAAAGAGTATCGCAAGATTGCTCAGCAGGTTGACCCAAGTTGTCGTTGTCACGGTGGTTGTGAATGGTGCTTAGGAAACCGACTTCACAAATACAGAAAAAAAGAAAAAGAAATGCTTGACAAATTGAAAGATTGGGAGTATAATAGTATTAACAAATGAAAGAGAGGTAATTCCAAATGACATTTTTAATCACATTCATCATTTTATCTATCATCAACGTAATTTTTTCTACTATCCGTAGTATTACAACTATCAAGAGTGGCACTCTTGTAGCAAGCCTTGTGAGTGGTGGCTACTTCGCATTTTATAACATTATGTTAATTTGGACAGTTGCAGACTTTCCAATGTGGCAGAAATGTTTAATCACTTTCTTCTGTAATGTTTTCGGTGTTGCAGTTGTAAAAATGGTTGAAAAGAAAATGCAAAAAGACAAACTTTGGAAAGTTGAAGCAACTATCTGTTGCAAATCTCAAGCCGATGTTTGTGAAATGCTGAACAAGGCAAAAGTTCCTTACAACTACATTGAGGGTGTTGGCAAGTACACACTTTTTAACATCTTCTGTGCAACTCAAGAAAAGAGTATCGCAGTTAAGGAAATCTTAAAAGCCTACGATGCAAAATACTTTGTAAGCGAAAGCAAGACTCTGTAAAGGGTCTTGCTTTTGTGCGCCTATGGGGCGCCCGGGCGCAAAAATTTTTTCAAAAAAGTGTTGACAACCATTGGGTAATGTGCTATACTTTAATCATGAAAGAGAGGTAAACACAATGATTAAAGAACTGATTGCAAAATTCAAAGAATGGAATACTATTAGAGGAACTATTTGTCATTATACAGCGCATTTTGTGACAACTGATGGAGTGAGTCATTGCTATACACGTTATCGCTATGGAGCACCCGAACAGATTCGTTGCTCTGTTCCCGAATACATTATGATTGACATTAAATCAGATGGATACTTAAAAGATGATAATGGAGTAATGTATCCTTTGCAGAATGTAGCTTCTATTTCTTGGGAGTGTGATGACATTGTTGAGGGTGTTGCCCTTGAAGAATACAGAGTTTTTTATGATAAACCTATTGACAAATAATTTCTAAAGTGCTATAATAAATACATCAAATGAAAGAGAGGAATAATACAATGATTAATACTATTAGAATGTTCAAAGCTATGATTAATGGTCTGTCAGCTTATTTCAAGTTCGATGGTAAGGAAGATTTCTGGGATTGGTATTGGGAGCAGATTCCCGATGAAAGATACAGTGGTGAAAACCTTTGGGAAGCTTGGGATACGTTTAAGTATACCATTACCCTTGGGCATTTACGTTTTAACTTGAGAATGTGGTATAACATCCATTTCGGCAAGCACTATGAAGGCTATTCTTACACGTTCAAGCGAGATGGTTACTTCGTAAAGGATTGGCGCACTTTTGGATGGTGGTTTATTCCTAATGATAAAACTTTCAGCTATGGCTCTGTAAGTTTTTACGATGAATACAGAAACGGAAATGTATTTGTTTGCTAAAGGGTTGCCCCTTGGGGGCGCCTTTTGGCCCGGGCCGCTTGTTAAAAAACTAACGAAGATTTTTTGAAAAAAAGTGTTGACATTTCTCCAAAAGAGAGTATAATAATAAGTGTCAAGGGGAGAGAGTAGAACCACTAAGAAAGAAATTCTTTTTTAGAGATTGCGAAAAAACCCTTGACAAACTCCACAGAATGTGGTACAATGATAATGTCAAGAGGGGAAGCTGAGAGGGTTCGAGCAGAAACCAATGTCGACAATGGAAGAACAGAAACAACACTCTCCCTTATCTTTGAAAAGTTGCAAATTTTCTCAAAAACCTCTTGACAAAATCAAAACTCTATGGTATACTTAAATCACAGTAAAGAACAAAACAAATTTTTTAATCAGAAAGGAATTGATAACTATGGAAAAAATGACTTATGTAAAGGCTCTTGTGGTT
Organism: Lachnospiraceae bacterium; assembly: GCA_030531435.1. GTDB lineage: Bacteria > Bacillota > Clostridia > Lachnospirales > Lachnospiraceae > UBA2868. Next base: position 12,005 of record JAUNNN010000046.1, on the reverse strand, counting down.
GCTATTAACACTGTTGCAGAGGGCGAGGTTCGTCAGAAACTTGAAGCACTCAAGGCATCTATCGAGAAAAAGAATTCGGCTGAAAGAAAGCCTACTGCTACACAGACTGCCAATGAGGGCTTTAAGGTAGCCATTCTTGAGGGAATGGAAGTAGGCAAGCAGTACACTATTACTGACTTGATGAAGTCTATCGGTGCTATTGCTGACCTCTCTAATCAGAGAGTATCTGCCATTGTTAGACAGATGGTTGAGAGTGGAGATGTCGCTCGTGAGGAAATCAAGAGAAAGGCATACTTCAAAAAGGTTGTGGAGTAATCCACAACCAACCGAGGGGCAAAGTCCCCTCGGGGCTTCGGCCCGGGCAAAAAATTTTCAAATTAAGTATTGACAATGCTCCAGTAGTGTGTTATAATTGATTTATCAAAAAGAGAGAGGTAAAAGAAATGGCAAAGATTTATTTAGCAAGTCCTTGGTTCAAAGATAAAGAAAGAGTAATGTATAGAGGTATCCTCGATAAAATGAGAAAAGAGGGTCACGAAGTCTATGCTCCAATAGAACACGAAGTTCCTAATGCTTGGCAGATTTCAAATGCGGAATGGGGTCGTGCGGTTTTTCAGGCTGATGTTGACGCGATTAAAGATTGTGATGAAGTTTGGGTTTTGAATTTTGGAATGTATTCTGATAGTGGCACGGCTTGGGAGTGCGGTTTTGCCTATGGCATCGGAAAAACTGTTCGTCAGTTAGTGTATGACATTGGAGAAGATAAAGTTTTTTCTTTAATGATGATTAACGGTTGTGATGAATGGGATTCAATGTTAAATTATTTAGCAAATTCTGATAAATTAGGGGTTGACATTGAGCAGAAGTAATGCTATAATTAAACCATGAAAGAGAGGTAATAAGAAATGAATGAATCTAAATGGTACTATTACATTGATAGCCTTGGATGGGATGGTTTCTTTGGCCCCTATCATAGTAAAGAAGAGGCTATTGATGCCGCAAGAACAACTTATACTAAAAATTTTTATATTACTTATGGCACGGAAACTATTGACTTTTTCTTAGAATAATGCTATAATAAATGTATCAAAAGAAAGGAAATGAAAAAAATGATTGTGTATGTATTAAAGGCTCTTGATGATGATGCAGAATACGCTGAAATGGATGAAATCATCGGAGTATTTTCAACTAAGGAAAAAGCAGAAGCTACAATGAATGGTCGAGCAAAAGAAATTTTCTCAAATTGTACTTTTGAGATTGAGGAATGGGAACTTGATGATTTTAGTTGGGAAATTGTGAGATAACCCCCTCGGGGGTTTTCGCCCGGGAATTTTGAGCGCCCCGCGCATGGGCCAGGCGCGGGGTTTTTCATTATACCACAACCGCCAGCATTTTGTCAAGCGAAATGATCAAAAAAGTTGCACAAAGATTTTTTCCCAAAATTATGCAATCTGCCTATTGATTTTTAATAAAAAATTTGTTATTATATTTATACAAGGTAAGGGAAAGGAAAAAGCCTTCCAAAAACTTTTTAAAAAAAAGTTTTAAAAAACGCTTGACAAACCTTCCAACATCTGCTATAATGTAGATACAAGGTAAGGGAAAAGCCAATCGGCAGAGCCGAAAAAAAAACTTGAAAAAAGTTAAAAAAAAGGCTTGACAAACTCAAAACCTTGTGATATAATTAAATCAAGATAAGGGTAGCGACCAAACGCTTAAAGAAAGGAATTGATACTATGGAAAAGATGACTTATGTAAAGGCTCTCGAAATCGCAATCGCAACTGTTGACAACGCAGAAGTTAAGGACAAGCTGACTGCCCTTCAGACTTCTATCGCAAAGAAGAACTCTGCAGAGCGTAAGCCTACTGCTACTCAGACTGCAAACGAAGGATTTAAGGTTGCAATCCTTGACTTCCTTGCAGAAGGTGGCAAGTACACTATCACTGATATTATGAAGGGTTGCACTGCAGTCGCAGAACTCTCTAATCAGCGTGTATCTGCTATCGTTCGTCAGATGGTAGAAGGTGGCACTGTTGTTCGTGAAGAGATTAAGCGTAAGGCTTACTTCTCTGTTGCGATTGGGGGTGACGAAGAGTAATCCCCAAAGGGAAGGGGCTGAACCTCCCTTCCCCCACTATTGACTTGTAGCTCAAGGGTAGAGCGTTCGGCTGTTAACCGAAATGTTGTGGGTTCGAATCCCACCTTGTCAGCTAGAACAGATGTTCATTGTTTACCTCCTCCTTGTTAAAGGGCAACCCGAACGAACGTTCGGGCGCGCCCGGGCGGCTTGTTAAAAAAATAACTTTCAAAAACCTATTGACAAATCACATTCTATTTGCTATACTATAGTTACAGAAATGAAAGAGAGGTAAGCACTATGGCTAAAGTAAAAGAAATTCAGTATCCTACTCAAGAGTGGCTCGATAAATGGGTTGACAAGTATCTTGATGACCATCCCGATGAAAAGATTGACGATTTTTCGGTTCTCACCGAAAGGGCAACCGATGCGTGGTGGGATAACGAAGTTGACCACGATAGACCTACTCCATTTGATTTAACTCCCGAACAGAAAAAGGCACAGAAAAAGGCTATGTCTACGGGAACTCGTAAGACCACTACTTACAAGTTTGACACCAAAAAGAAGAAAAAAGACGATGAAAAAGTGGAAATTGTGCAGAAAATTTTCGGTTTTGTCGCAAACTTTACCGAAAATTGCGTAATTTCTAACGAAGGTCGTGAAATTACCTTCAATTTTGGAGAAAATTCGTATAGTTTGGTACTTACGAAGCACAGAACCCCTAAAAAATAGGGGTTTTGGGCGCGCCCGGGCCGATTTTTGCAAAAATTTTGTAAAAAAGTGTTGACAAAATGCAAGTTTGTGTGTATAATAGACTTATCAAATGAAAGAGAGGTAACACCTAAATTGAATTACATTGTACTTGACACCGAAACTACTAATGGCTTTGACAATCCTATTTGCTATGATGTGGGTTGGGCAATCTTAAATGAGGACTTTGAAATAATCGAAACTCGCTCCTTTGTTGTGGCTGACATTTTTCTTGAAGAAAAGTTTTTAATGAGCGAAGCCTTTTTCGCAGACAAGATTCCACAGTATTGGGCAGACATTAAGAACGGCACTCGCGAATTAAAGACTTTCAAGAACATTCGAAAGGCACTTCGTGAAGATTGCAAGAATTTTGAAGTCGGCGCAATTGTTGCCCACAATGCCCCTTTTGATTATCGCTCTTGCACTACTACTCAGCGTTGGCTGACTTCTTCAAAGTATCGCTACTTTTTCCCTTTTGGGGTTGAGATTTGGGATTCTTTGAAGATGGCTCGACAGACTTTCGGCAAGTCGGAAGAATACAAGCAGTTTTGCATTGAAAATGACTTTTGCATTAGTGGTTCTCGTCCTCGATTGACGGCAGAAATTCTGTTTCGCTATCTGTCAAAGGATTTGACTTTTGAAGAGTCCCACACGGGTTTAGAGGATGTTTTAATTGAAGCGCAGATTTTCAAGGCTTGCCTTGAAATGAACGCAGACATTGAGCGCAAGGCGTGGGCTTAACGCCCTCGGCCTTTGCGGCCGGGCCCAAATTTTTTCCAAAAAACTATTGACATTTAATCCCTTTTGTGGTATTATAATTACAGAAAGTGAGGTACACGAAATGAAACAGATTTTAATCGTAAGAAAAGGTAACTTAGTAATCGTAAAGAAGTTTGACACTGTAACCGAAGCCTATCATCACTATTTGAAGAATTATTCTACTTTTGGTGAGTGGTGGTATTATCTCAAGTGCGCTCACAAGTTACTCAATCGAGTTACTGACGAGCAGATTATGGAATGTGTTTTTAGAAACGTGTTTAATCCTTGTGTATGTTTAATGGAAGGGAGAGATTAAAATGAGAGATTTTAGTTGGATTGATACCTTGTGGATTGTGATTAAGGACGATGGCACTTTTGCGGGCGTCCCTTGTACGAGCGAGGAAGAGGCTTATGACCTTGCAAATCAGCATGAGGGGTCAAGAGTTTTTAAGGCTGAAAATTGGGATAGACGATATTAATAAGGGGGCAGAGATGCCCCCAAAAAATCGCCCGGGCAATTTTGCCGGGCCGCCCTTGGGCGATGCGGCCCGAATTTCGGCCGCGTAACCCCATATGCAAAATTTTTCGTTGCAAGCTGGGCTTCATATATGCGCGCCATTTTTCCCGAAATTGACCGGGCCCGCGCGCCGCGACACGGCGAACGCGCATATGCAAACAAAAATAATGTAAAGCCGGGCCGCCCCGGCTCCGCGGCCGCCGCAATTAACATATGCGGCAAAATTTTGAACTCTGGCGGCCGCATTTTGCAAAGCATGAGCTCAGCTGCAATTAATTGCGCCGAGCAAAAATTAATTCTGGCGACGATTTTCTCGCCAGAAAATCTTTCTTGACAAATTTTATAAAATTTGTTATAATATATCGGGGGGAAATAAAATAAGTTCGGCAATTTGACAAAATAAAAAATTTATGTTATAATATAAAAAAAAAGATAAAATTCCGGCCGCAGGCCGAATCCAAAAGATCGCAATTGATTTTATAAAAAAATTTTGGTATAATATAATTACAATAAATGATAAAGGAAAATTAATCATGATTAATCAGAATGATATTTTGGCCGCACTGCAGAGCGGCGCAGATCCAGAAGTAATCGCTCAGCAGTTCGCAGATGCACTTAATTCCGCAATCGCCGAGAAGGCAAAAGAAGACGCAAAGCAGAATGCTCGCCAGGAGAAGATCGACGCAATGGCAGAGCTTCTTGATGGGCTTATCGACTTCATTGAAGATTTCTATCCAGATCTTTATGACGAGAAGATGCGCGACGGCGTTAATGCGGAGGCAGCAGTCCAGATCTTTGATGAAGCATATGAAGATGCGTCCGCTGCTTAACGACCTTCAGGAACTGATCCAGAAGATGGAGAACGACCAGAAGAACAAGGATTGTGATAGAAAGATTGCGGCGGCTCCCGTTGATCCGATCGCTGAGTTTCTTAGAAATCATAACCTTTAATTGAATTTGTTTATGGAAAAGCCCCGTGCGACAAGATGTGCGCACGGGGCTATTTTTATCTTAAATTTTGGCTTTTAGAAAAACTCAGCTAATATGAAACGACAACGGTGACGATGAAAAAAGTGAGCAGTGTCTATGCGAGCCGGGGGGCACCCACATTCCACCATTTTCCTCATTTCTTCACTTTTCTCTTCTTTTCTTCTAAAATCTAATCTATATAAAACAAAAAAGGAGAGGCTTTTAAACCTCTCCTTTAAACATAATATTCTCATAAATAACATTCTTTGATGCCTGATCGATTCCCGCACTCATTCCCTCAATATTAACCTCAACAGTATTATATTCAACCTCTACGTGTACAGGACAATCTTTCTCTTCATGCTTATTCTCTTTCTTTGACTTCTCCTTTTTCTTACTCATCAAATAA
>JAUNNN010000046.1:0-6513 GCA_030531435.1 Lachnospiraceae bacterium | reverse complement strand
GGAGTAGATCTAGCATATTCAAAAACAGTTCCATCTGGTTCTAACTGTCCAATAATCTCAGGGAAATCATTCTTAAAACCAACTAAATACTTATTATCAATTAAGAATAAACTCATATGATCCCAAGTACTCTTACCTTCAAACTCCTTCTTAGTTACTCCATAAACTTCAAATCCATGCCATGTTCCAACTTTATTCATATCTATTTTCCTTTCAAATGATTTCATTTTTTATTTTATTCTATACCTTTATTATATCATTTTTATTTTAAATTTTCAAATACCCTCTCTTCACTCTCCCCCTAATATATCTTCAAAAATTTTCAAATCAAATTTGGGTTCATTAAGAAGTTCATAATTCTCTCCTCTTATATAACTTCCACCATGCCCGAATAAAGGTTTAATAACCTCCAATTCAATTCTATAATCAATTGGTTTATCTACAATAATTACGCTAGGAGCCATTCCTCTACAATTTTCATTTATAACCCTTTTTAAATGAACTTGAAAAAGTTCATTTCTTAACATAGCTTCATCTTTTCTAATCCAGCTAACACCCCTAGTATAATCAATTTTCAAAACTTTATCTATCTTATCAAACCAACCATTTATATCATCAGTAAAAATTAACACTCTAACGATTTTCATCTCATTTTTTCCTCCATTATAAAACTACCCGCCAAAACGTGGCACTCCCTAGTTCCCGAGCCCCTTTTTACAACTTTGCAACGAAGTTGCAAATTGTAAAAATAAGTTGCAAAATTTTGCAAATTGCATTGCAATTGCAGAAATTGTAAGATATAAGATAGATTTGTACAATGCAATGCAATGCAATACCTTTGCAACAATGTTGTTTTTGCAATTGCAACAATTCTATTGCAATTTGCAATTAAAATACAAAATTTCCATTATATTTTGCAACATCTTCTTCTTCGCTTTCGATCGGATTTTCGACTGGTTTTTGATTTCGCATCTTCCAGCCATCGCTATGATCAATGGAAGATTTACTACACCCCAGAATTTCCGCAATTTGCGAAGATGTCTTTCCTTCACGTGCCAAACGTAAAATTTCGTCGTCATCGACTTTTTTCTTTCGGCCGGCGCTTTTTGACATCTCAATTTTTTGATTATATTTATTTTTACTAAAATCGATTCGACTTTTCAGGATGTTCACGAAAGCATTTACGACGGGATCGTCATCATGCACTGTACCCGAATCTGTGCCGTATCGGACAATTTCTGCCAAAATCTTATCTTGTTGTTCCACAGGAAGACCCTGTATGCTATCCAACCACTCTTTATGAACTACAAAAGTAACATTATCTGCCATCACGCTGATCCTCCTTTAATAGAGTATCAAATGCGGCCAGGAGCTCTGGAGTAGCTTCATAGACCCAACAATTGAACCGCATATTCTGCGGATTTTTCATTTCTGTTAAGTAAACGAATCCCTGATTTTGTAACGCCAGGTGAATTCGTAATGAGTATATTATTTTTAATTTTTGATTTGACATTTTACTCTCCTTTTACTCGTTATTATTTTGCTCTAAGAAAAGTTTGACCGCACGGCGAATAATCTGACTTACCGTAAGATCGTTCTCCTCCGCAAACTTCATTAGCGCTTCTTTTTCTTCAGCATTTATTCTGAATGAAATTTTTGTCATATCGTCTTTCGCCAATGCAAAGGACCTCCTTTCTCAAATTAAAAACGAGAAAATCCCTCGTTCGATAATTAATTAAATCCGCTCATAATATTTTATCTTACTTTGTCCTACATTTTAATTGCAATTAACTATATGCTAATTGATTTTTTTAAAAATTTTTGATATTATATATGTATAATAAATAAAGAAAGGAAATGATACCTATGTCAGTAGAGTATAGTGCAGGTGTTGCATTTGGATTCAAATTAACTGGAGATGAAATGAACATGGTTCGACAGGCTTTCGAAGATCGAGAAGATTGGGATAAGCTTGACGAGATTTCTGATATGTTCATTATTGATTTAAACTCTTGGGGCGACGGCAGTGATGGCGTCATTTTTGGGTTGAGTTTTTTCCGTATGTCTGATTGCGGAGCGCAGCCTTTGTTCTCGATTGAGCCAAACCCTGGTCAGATCTATGAGACCATGAACGCATACCATGAGTATATTGAGCCTATTCTTGGAAATAAAGAACCTAATCGCTATATTTACTGTCAGTGTTATTAAGGAGGCGTCATATGTATTGTTATACAAATCCATTTACAAACCACGATCTTTACATTAATTTAAAATATGTTGTAACTCTTGAGGGAGACGCTAACACAAATACTTTAACCCTTTCTACTGTCTTTGGCGAAAATATTCGTTTACATTTTGAAAATGAAATTGATTATTCTTCAAATAAGGCATATATTATTTAAGGAGGCTGCAAATGATGAATTTATACTTATATAAAATTGAATTTCTGGACCCGCATGATGAAGTTATTGAAACTTGCGGTTTTACCTTCGGTGAGAATTTTGTCGAGGCTATGCGAAATTTAGCCGCATGTTACCAAGAGGCTCTCGTTGAAGTAAAATATATTAAAGAGCTTGACGCTTGCACCGATGTTCCCGTGTATGAAGTAAATGAGTCTATTTTGGAGGCTATTGAAAATGATGACTGTTATTAAATGCGGCGATTGCGCTTTCCGTTCTCAAGATGGAGCTCGTTGCGGCATTACTGGTATTTCAATAGATCCAGAAGTAGATGGATGCTCAAAGGGTCAAAAGTCTCCTTATGTTTGTGATATTTGCGGGCGATTTATTGTTGAGTCGTCTATTATTGATATGGACGGAGAGACTCCTCATATCATTTGTGAAAAATGTCATTCGAAATTTGGGACCTGCTCGCTGTGTGATTCGGCGGGATATTGTGATTTTGCACAGAACCCTATTCAAATTCCTCCAACAGTCCAAAAGCGAATTCAGCAAGGACCAATGATTGCGATGACCGAGGTTATGAACCCTGAACGAATTAAAGAGACCTGTATGAAAAATTGCGGCTGCTTCGATCCAGAGATCGGATGTTTGAGACAGAGCGCAGGAACTTGCGGTAAGAATAAGTATACATATAAGTAAATTCATCACGATTTTTCCTTTCAATAATTCTTACTTATATTATAACAAAAAAATCGTGGAAAATCAATAAGGAGAGTAGCCGCATGAAAGTATTAGGAAACCAGATTTGTATTGAAGTAACGCAGGAAGAGCTGGATACAAAAATACGAGAATATCTTGATTGTAATCCGCCAACCTGGGATATGATGGATAAGATTAAACAGGATTATATTGATCAGTTTCTTGCAAATGTACATGATTATATAGGTACTGATAACTTGTTTAAAATTCATATTTCAGATGAAAAAGGTAAACAGTTTCAGTTTTAAGAGGAGTAATTATATGAAGAAAATTATTGCTGTAATTATGGTTAGTGCGTTATGTGTATTCGGATTATGTGGATGTAATCAGAATATTGGCATTGGTAACTTAAGTTTTAAACACGCTCATTTTTCCGATGGAATTTCAGGTCATTGTGTAACAGTTACCAGCTGGCATGATGATGATATGGGATGTGAGATCCATACCCCCGATGGTGGAATCTTTTTAAGCGAAGGAACGTACCAGTTGTTTGAAAACGCAACCGCTTGTCCATATTGTGATTAATACTCAAGGGAAGCTGAAGGGCTTCCCTTGATTTTTTTTAAAAAATATTTTATAATATATATAGAAAGTAAAGATAAGGAGTATGAATTATGGTTAAGCATTGGATTAAATTAATTGGAACTAATCAATATAATGGCAATGTTTCTTGGAATTTAAGTTATATGCGTGTACCTGCTAAACACGAGTTAGCCGCAGGAGATCAATTCTTTTGCTCCAATAAAATCTATACTTTAAAAGAGGTTAAAATTAATGTAGTAGGTAACACTCATTATTATTGGGATGAAACTGAAAGAGATAAAAATGTAGGATATCCAGGAGTGTTTAAGAAAGGAAAATAATATGTTGCCAAATATTTTATCTTTTCAATGCGGCACCTGCTTTTGGGGGCGTGAGATACTCCAGTGGTGTGAAGAGCAAAGACGAGAACATACTTCTCACGAGAAAGAAGCTACTCGATTATGGCTACGATATGGATATACTTTAAAACCAGATGCAATTTATTCTTTTTATCGAGGATATGAGCGAGATCGTGGTCCAGAAGTGATGATGATAAGGAGAATGAGATAATGGAAGAATACGCTTTACAATATGAAAGAAGCCATTGTGGGCGAGTTGTTAAAGTAGAGGATTATAGATTTCTTTTTGAAGAGCTTGATCCTAAACATTTTGGAGAAGTTAAAAGAACTTATTGGGTTATGAAATCTTATTTCTGGAGGGCTGATAAATGCGAATAATTTATTTCGTTGATGAAGAGATTTGTATCAGAAGATTGTTGTCATGGTGATACCGCAGAGTTAATTAGTTGGTTGTGTACACCTCACACAGAAGAATATGTAGTAAGAGTTGCTAATATGAACTTTTTAGAAGATGATCCTGCGGTTCCAGATGAGGTGTTTATTGCGGCAGATAGAGGTTGGAAAGGTTATCCTTTAAGTGATTATGAATTTAATTCAATTTGGACTTTTACGGAGGGATTTTAAATGATGACTTGGTTTGAAGCAGCGAAGTATTGTGAAGAAACTTATGGTGTATATGTAAGTTATGAAGAGGGCGATCGTTTTTTTATTTGCCCAGAATGTGATGAACCTATTCTTGAAGAGGATTGGGATAGAGAAGATCTTACTCATTGTCCTGTTTGTGAATTTAATTTCATAACAGGTGAAATGGAAGAAGAAGATGAGGACGAGGATTATGATTACGATTAATGGAAAAAAAATTACTTCCATTAGATTCGAACATAAAGGACTGCGAACTTGTTTTCATAATATTGTTGATCCAAGTTATTTACACTCTGAAATATTGGATCCAGGCACAGTATATATTGATTTTCAAGACCTGCGGGATGTTGAAAATTTGATTTATATGTTAAATCGGTTTAAAGAAGATAATTTTTATGGTGGCGTTGGAGAATGGCGAGAAACCATTGATTTTAGCAAAGGGTAGTAAATATGATAGAAATAATTGGACTTGGGTTGGTTGCTACTATTGGATTAATTACAATAGTAGGTTTTAGTTTTGGCGTGTTTGCGGTTTATGTAGCGATGAGGGAAGCTCACGAGGAGTATTAAAATGAATTTATTTATTGTTATTGATGCACAGAATGATTTTATTGATGGAGTTTTAGGTACCCCTGAAGCTCAGAAAGCAGTTCCTCAGATTTGTGATACTCTTGAAAGTCTGGGCAAGGGTGATATGGTTATCTTTACAAGAGATACTCATTATGATGATTATATGGAAACGCTTGAAGGACAGAAGCTTCCAGTAGAGCATTGTATATACAATACTTTTGGATGGGATATTAATACAGATATTTTCTCAGCTGCGGATTTTGGTACTGTTGGAAAAATTTATGATAAACCTACTTTTGGATCTACCGTAATGCAAAAGGGTTTATATAATATGAATAAAATTATGAAAATTGACTCCATTACCTTTATGGGGTTTTGCACAGATATTTGTGTAGTTTCTAATGCTCTTATGACAAGAGCGCAGTTTCCAGATATGCCAATTTTTGTTAAAGCTGATTGTTGTGCGGGAACCACTCCTGCGAACCATGAAGCGGCGCTTAAAGTAATGGCATCTTGTCAAATTGAGATTGTTTAAGGAGGAATTATGATATTATTTGTTTTTCCAATTTTAGCATTAATTATATATATTATTTATGAAATTTCTGAATACGGTTTTGGGCTTCCAGATGGAGATCAGGTCTTTGGAGCTATTGTTTCTGTAATAATTACTTTTATTATAAGTTTTCTTATATTTATGATTGCCTCAGTAATTCCAGGAGAAGGTCATGTTCTTGATGTAAAAAGTAAAAATCTTTATGCTCTCCAAGATAATGTAGATATTAATGGCAGTTATTTTTTAGGATGCGGATCAACTGGACGTAATTTAGAATATTACTATGTTTATATGACAGAAGATGGTGGATATAAAACAGATAAAATATCTGCTGAAAATATAACTGTTTATTATACAGATGAAGACTATCGTATTGATACAGTTTATTTTGAATTTGATAATATTGTTCACCGATTCCTTGGCGCTGGATATACTGAATATAGAGCTTATATTCCGCGGGGATCAATTTTACAAAACTATCTAATAGATTTACAGTAATATAAAAAGGTTGTTTACAAGAAAGTAAACAACCTTTTTTGATTTTTTATAAAAAATATTTTATAATATATTTATAATAAAGGTTAAAGGAAATCTTTAATCTTGTCTCTCTTTTTTAGAGGCTAAAAGGTCTTAATTGATTTTTAATAAAAATTTTGTTATTATATATACATAAGATAAAGGAAATGAACAAGTTTGAAAGGAATGG
>JAUNNN010000045.1 GCA_030531435.1 Lachnospiraceae bacterium | reverse complement strand
TATCAAGTTCTGATCTCTGGTTAGCATGCATCTGAAGGATACGTCCAACTCTTTCTTTCTTACCCTTTGTAGCATTAAGTACGTATGAACCTGAGTTAATAGTACCTGAGTATACACGGAAGAAAGCAAGCTTTCCTACGAATGGGTCAGCCATGATCTTGAATGCTAAAGCTGAGAAAGGCTCTTCATCTGAGGAATGTCTTGTAATCTCATTACCATCAAGGTCAACACCCTGGATATCTGGGATATCTGTAGGAGCTGGCATGAACTCTAATACAGCATCAAGTAACTTCTGTACACCCTTGTTTCTGTAAGCTGATCCACAGCAAACAGGAACTGCTGTACATTCACATGTACCCTTACGAAGTGCAGCCTTTAACTCTTCAAGAGTAAGCTCTTCACCTTCAAGGTACTTCATTGTTAAATCATCATCAAGCTCAGCAACCTTCTCGATTAACTCGTCATGATACATCTGAGCTTCATCTTTCATGTCATCAGGGATGTCAACGATAGAAATATCGTCACCCTTATCATCGTTATAAATGTATGCCTTCATTTCGAAAAGATCGATGATTCCCTTGAATTCATCTTCCTTACCGATAGGAAGCTGAAGAACGATAGCGTTCTTACCAAGTCTGTCTCTGATCTGATCTACTGCAGCATAGAAATTTGCACCTAAAATGTCCATCTTGTTGATGAAAGCCATTCTAGGAACGTTATAAGTATCAGCCTGTCTCCAAACGTTTTCTGACTGTGGTTCAACACCACCCTTAGCACAGAAAACACCAACAGCGCCATCAAGTACACGAAGTGATCTTTCTACTTCTACAGTGAAGTCTACGTGTCCTGGAGTATCAATGATGTTGATACGATGCTCTAAAGCACCTGGCTTTGTCTTACAGTTTTCCTGTAATGTCCAGTGGCATGTTGTAGCAGCTGATGTAATTGTGATACCTCTTTCTGCTTCCTGTTCCATCCAGTCCATGGTTGCAGTACCATCATGAGTATCACCAATCTTGTAGTTAACACCAGTATAATAAAGGATACGCTCTGTTAATGTAGTTTTACCCGCATCGATATGAGCCATAATACCAATATTTCTGGTTCTCTCCAATGGATATTCTCTTCCAGCCAAGATCTCTTCCTCCTATTAGAATCTGTAATGTGCAAAAGCTCTGTTTGCTTCTGCCATCTTGTGCATATCTTCTTTTCTCTTTACAGCTGAACCTGTGTTTGCAGCTGCGTCAAGAATTTCATTTGCAAGGCGTTCTTCCATAGTCTTTTCGCCGCGCTTACGTGAAAACATTGTAAGCCAACGAAGAGCTAATGCCTGACGACGATCAGGACGAACTTCGATAGGTACCTGATATGTAGCACCACCGATACGTCTTGCCTTAACTTCGAGCATAGGCATAAGGTTATTCATTGCCTCATCGAAAACTTCGAGAGCTGGCTTACCAGCCTTTTCCTCTACTCTTTCAAAAGCTCCATATACAATTTTCTGAGCAACGCCCTTCTTGCCATCTAACATAATGTTATTAACAAGCTTTGTTACGACTTTGCTGTTGTAAATGGGATCTGCTAATACATCTCTTTTCTGGATATGTCCTTTACGTGGCACGTCTCTTCCCTCCTTAATCAAATTTAGTAATTAATTCATAGGTACTCACAAATAATGTGTGGTGCTGGATATAAATCCTTATGTGAATAAGTGAATTGAATTCCAACACTTCTATGATTCAGTTTGGCTTTAATTAAGCTTTAGCCTTTGGTCTCTTAGCACCGTACTTAGAACGAGCCTGTGCACGATTAGCAACACCTGCTGTATCTAATGTTCCACGGATTACGTGGTAACGTGTACCAGGAAGGTCCTTTACTCTTCCACCACGGATAAGTACTACGCTATGCTCCTGAAGGTTGTGACCTTCACCTGGGATGTAGCTAGTTACTTCGATACCGTTTGAAAGACGAACTCTGGCAATCTTACGAAGAGCTGAGTTAGGCTTCTTAGGTGTAGCTGTCTTAACAGCTGTACATACACCTCTTTTCTGAGGAGACGCTGTGTCAATAGGCTTCTTGTGAAGAGAGTTAAATCCCTTACCGAGTGCAGGAGCTGTTGACTTCTTAACTGCTGTCTGTCTACCCTTTCTAACTAACTGGTTAAATGTTGGCATTCTTTTCACCTCCTTATAGATTAGATTAAACATATACATACATTTTTGCGCACAAAAACACGCGCGCAAAAACGCACACTCGAATATTATAGTTAGATAATCCTTTAATGTCAACTATTATTTCTATGATATTTCGAAGCTAGTGAGCTCCTACAATACGAAATCTTTTGTGACAATAGAAAGACGCCAGATAAATCTCTGACGTCTTTCTATCACTGATAACATATTATTATCAAGCGATGTATTTATTAACAAGATTGTTTTCAATCTCATATTCCATTCTTAAAAATTCCTTTGGATGAACGAAGTAATATCCAAGTCTTGCATCAGGCTTCTTTCCTGTTAAAGAAAGAATATGTGTCTTGTGTGAAGCAAACCATGCAACATATATACATGCTGCTACCAATAACGCTACTGCAACAACCGCAATAATTATTGGGGCAACACTTACTGTTTCAAATGATGCTGAAAGAGGCACCATATTATCTTCTATTACTGTAAATGAATAATTTGTAATTGCATTTTCCATCGTTAATTCCTCGAATTATACTATATCATCATCTTATCTATAATTTAAGACTATTATAATTCTACAAAAGGTTCAGATTTTATGCAAATTTTTTCATTTTTATTTTTGCCCTGTTTCTTCCTTTTTATATATATTTGTTATATAATCACATTGTATATTTTTTATTGGAGAAGGAGCTCGTCATGGATAACAAATATAACAATAATTATAAGATTTTCAAAATTATTCAGTTGATTTTACTAATCATCTTTTTCATAGCATTTTTTGCATATATCAAATTAGATCCCGTTTTAAGAAATAATATGTATACAAACAGCAATCTTTTGACTATTTGTGTTTTCCTTTGGGCTTTTATGGTATTTTGTTTTCTTACTACAGTTCTTGACCTTCGTCAGTTAGAGAAAAGTATTACAGATACACATAGTCTTCAGAAAGTTGCTTATCTTGATTCATTAACAGGAATTCCTAACAGACAGAGCTGCGATATCATTTTTGAAAAATATGAAAACGAAAAAAACATTTCTGATCTTGGATGTGCACTTGTTGGTATCTCAAATCTTGCACTTATCAACGAAGCACTTGGAAGAAGTAAAGGAAATGTTCTTATACAAGAATTTGCGTCGGTATTTGAATCAGTTGGCGACAACTACGGCTTTGTTGGTCGTAATGGCGGAAATGAATTTTTAATAGTAATGGAAAACTGTACAGATGCAAAAATGCAGAACTTCCTTGATGATCTTGATAAAGCAGTTCTTGCATATAACGAATCATCTAATCAGATTCCTGTTACATATAAGTCAGTTGATGTTCTTAATTCTGAGCTTCAGAAAACAAGCTTTGGTGAATTAATTGCATACCTTTATAAATTAAAAGGAACTACTCATAATGCCTGATTATAACCACGCATATATTGGCTCTCTAGTAAAGAAAGCCCAAGCGGGTAATTCCGATGCTTTCGCAGAGTTATATGGATTAACCTATAATCACATATACAATTATGCCGCTCATTACTTAAAAGATACATATTTAGCACAGGATGCAGTCCAGGAAACATACATCCATGCTCTAAGAAATATCCGTAAGATAAATGATCCTTCATTATTTATTGCATGGATTAATCAGATTGCATTCCACACCTGCTTCGATATTTGTAAAAAGCAAAACGCAAATTATGGTTTAATCGACCCTGAGATGCTTGAGCTCACTGAAGATACAAATATTGAACACAATCCCGAAGACATTTATGAAAAGAACTCCGAAACGGAGAGCTTACAAAAAGCAATAGATGCCCTGCCTTTCCACGAACAGCAGGTTATTGTTTTGAGGTATTACAATGACCTGAAACTCGAAGATATCGCCAGTGTGCTCTCAATAAGTAGAAGTACAGTTAAGCGATATTTAGCAAGCGCGAAGGAAAAACTTGAACGTTCAATGAAAGGAGGGGACAAATAATGTTTTTTAGAAAAAAATACAGTATGAGCATGCAAGCTGCAGATAAAACTCTTCAGAATGTATTTGATGCGTGCAATGTATCTCATAATTCTATTCCATTTGATAAAATCATGCTTAGAAGTAGAGCTGAAACAAAGCTTGTTGTTGCTTTCAGACATTTGGCTACACTATTTTTAATAATTGCCATTGTTTCTCCTCTCTTCTTCAGCAGAGATACTTCTTTTATGTTGCTTAATGCAGCACCTGGTCAGCCTGTTGTTGTTACAGACCACCAGTTATATGATACAGCATTTACAATGCGTCTCATGGGAAGAGACATATTATATGATGAAATAAAAGCAATAAAAGATGATGGCGCTATTATTTTCCCAAAGCTAGTTGATAAAAATAATGGTGTAGTCACATTTCCATATGACGGAAGTACGCTTACAATAACTGTCCCAGCAGGTGGAGGTTATACTATGACAGCACTTCTTGCAGAACAAAAATAAATCAATGAGGAGAAATTGATGTTCTTATTAAATAAGACACATCGAAAATTCGAATATATATTATTTGTATTATGTTTTGCCCTCTCACTTGGTGGATGTGGAAAAAAGGAAACTAATCCAATTGAAGTCACAAGTAATAATTCTTCTACCAGGTCAAATAAAGCGAATGTTCTTGAAACAATCGCACCAGGCACTGATACAATAGGTAACAGCCATGTCATTATAGATTACAGTATGGCTTCTGAAGGCTATCTTACCGTTACTTATCTTGGTGAAAGTAGTCGTTCAAAGCTTCAGGTTACAGGTACAAATGGTGTTACATACACATATGACCTAGTAATTAATGAAGAAAATGTTATTCCACTAACATCAGACAGTGGAAATTATGACATGACGCTATATGAAGGTGTAGGTCCTAGCCAGTATTCTGTCCTCTTTGCAGGTAATCTTGATGTTACTGTCGACAATCAGTACGGGCCATATCTATACCCTAACCAATATGTTTATTTTACAAAAGATTCAAAAGCTGTAAGTCTGGCTGAGCAGTTAGCGCAGGGCGCAACATGTGATCTAGAAGTAGTTTATAACATTTATGAATATGTCGTGAACAACATCACTTATGATCATGAAGAAGCAGAAACGGTTGAACCAGGATATCTTCCTGATGTAGATGAAGTATTAGATACCAAAAAAGGAATATGTTTTGACTATGCTTCTCTTATGACAGCGATGCTTCGAAGTCAGTCTATTCCAACTAAGCTTCAGATTGGATATGCCCAGGATGCATACCATGCTTGGATTTCTGTATATACAGTTGATCAGGGCTGGATTGATGGAATGATTGAATTTAATGGAATACAGTGGACTCTTATGGATCCAACGTATGCATCTAATTCTCAGAATAAAAAGAAAATGAAAGATTTTATTGGTACTGGGAGCAATTACGTAACCAAGTTCTCATATTAAAGTGACTATTTATAAGGAGGAGCCTTATGGCTGACACTAAGAAAAAACTAAAAACACTGACAAATAAGGAGCTCGCAGTATTCTGTGATCAAATGTCAATGATTTTAAAAGCTGGTCAGACTCCAGAAGCTGGTATCCAGTTAATGCTTGAGGATGCTGCTACTGAAGAAGCAAAGCTTATACTTAATCCAATTGCAGAGACATGCAACAGAGGGGAATCCTTCCCTGAAGCCGTAAAAAATGCTGGCGTATTTCCAAAGTACGCTGTTGATATGATAGAAATAGGAAATACTTCAGGTAAACTTGATGAAGTATTAGAATCTCTCGCAAATCACTATAACAGAGAAGAATCTGTAGCGCAGGCGATTAAGAGTGCCGTTACATATCCTTTCCTTATTGTGTGCATGATGCTTATTGTAATACTCGTTCTTGTAATTAAGGTTCTTCCTATTTTCCAGCAGGTATTTGTACAGCTTGGAACTGAAATGACAGGTTTTTCTAAGGGACTCCTTAATTTTGGAAATACACTTACAACATATTCTGTAGCGTTCATTGTATTACTTATTGTAATTGCTGCATTATTTGTTTTCTTTATGAAGGTTCCAGCAGGCAAGAAATTGTTCTCAAAGTTTTGCTCAACATTTCCACTTACAAAGAGCTTCTACGATAAGATTGCATCTGGAAGATTCGCATCAGGTATGGCAATTATGAAAGCTGCCGGACTTGATACAGATACAAGCCTTGACCTAGCAGAACAGCTTGTTGATAATCCAGCTATGGTAGCAAAAATCAAGGAGTGTCGTAAGCTTATGGAAGGTAGTGAGGATACACCAGGAATTTCATTCTCTGAATCATTAGCAAAGGCTGGTATTTTCTCAGCTATGTATTCAAAGATGGTTAATATCGGATTCAAATCAGGTTCAGTTGATAAAGTATTTAAGAAAATCGCTGACAGCTATGATGAAGAAATCGATAACAGTATGTCCAATATGATTTCAATATTAGAGCCAACACTTGTTATTATTCTCTCTATTGTTGTTTGTCTCATATTGTTATCAGTTATTATGCCACTTATGGGCATTATGTCTTCAATCGGTTAACAGGTACAGTTAATGAACAGATTTACTAAGAAAAGCTTTAAAGACAGAATATCGGGATCATTCAGTATATCTTTAATCATATTTGTTTTGATTTTAGGTTTATTTATCTATGGCATTTCTACAGTATCAAACTCAGATGTTGTAAATGATAAAGAAATCCTTGAGGAAGCTGTGCTTCATGATGTTGTTCACTGCTACTCTGTTGAAGGTATGTATCCACCTAGTGTTACATATATGGAAGACCACTATGGTCTTACTTATGATAAAGATAAATTCATTATTGATTATCAGTTTATTGGGGCAAACATTATGCCTCAGGTAGATATAATTAAAAAGTCAGGAAATAACCGATGAAATTTAGAGGAAGAGACAAGTCAATAATTGATACTTTATTCCTGCTTGCGCTATTTGGAGTATTCCTAATAAGTGCTTTATTTATAGTACTTTTTGGTGCCAAAATATATAAAAATGTTGTTAAATCAAGCGACGAAAGCTTCTATGCCAGAACATCTCTTTCATATATAACAGAAAAGCTTCGTCAAAACGATAACAGCAAAGGAATAGAAATAATAGAAGAAAATAATGAAACCGTTATTAAGCTCTATCAGGAAATAGATAATTTCAATGTATGTACATATATCTATACTCTTGATGGTTCTCTTATGGAATTCACTACTACAGAAGGAAATGAATTCTATAAAGATTATGGTACAAGAATTATGGATATATCAGATTTTAAAGTCGAAAAGAGAAGTGATTCACTATACCACTTTATAATTACTGATATTTATGGTAATAATTCTGATTTCTTTATTTCCATATATAGTGATAAGGAGGACAAATAATGAAAACTAAATCAAGAACCTCCTTAGTACTTATGGAGCTTATAATAACAATTCTTTTCTTCTCTATATGCTCTGCAGTATGCGTTCAGCTTTTTGTTGCAGCTCATATTAGAAGCATTGAAGCAAAAGAACTTAACTGTGCTGTTTCAAAGGCTCAGGGTTTTGCAGAAGTAATGCGTGGAACAGATGGTTCATTTGAAAGCATATTAGCTGAATATCCTGAAGCTATTGGTGATGACGAAACATATTTTGAAGTATACTATGATAAAGATTTCAAAGAAACAACTGATATAGAAAATGCCAAGTATGTTTCAGACGTTACAATTGATAAAATATCAAAGATTCAAAATATGGAAATAAATGTAGTAAAACTTGATGACTATGAGAATATCTACTCTCTCACAGCCACTAAATACATTAGAAAATAACTATGAATAAACGAAAAAAGAATTTTTCATCAGGAGTGAACGTTGGTTCCTCATCTATACTTGTAACATTTGTGTTGCTTTGTCTTGTGACTTTTGCAGCTCTTTCCTTTGTGTCTGCAAATTCAGATTACAGACTTTCAAGACAGTCTGCAGACCGTATGGGACGCTATTACGAAGCAAATCGCATGGCTGAAGTATATTTACTTAATATCGAATCACAGATTAAACAAAGCGTAGATAACTGTTCTTCTGAAAAAGAATTTTTAGATGGACTTGATACTGTATTTGCAGATAATAATTCTATTGAAGCTATTAACTTAGATGGTAAAATAGTACTTAACTACTCTGTTGCAATTACAGATAAACAAAATCTTGAAGTTACTCTAGAAACAAACTATGCTGATGCTAAAGATGACTTACCATTTACTATTACAAAGTGGCAGGCTGTCTCATCATTTGCAGAAGAAGATCTTGATACAGAAAATAACGCAGGTTTATTGTTCTAAAGGAGTTTTAAATGCCAATTATTGACACATTAGCTAAAATCACAAAAGCTGGCGCATCAGATATCTTTATCGTTGCTGGACGTCCTCTTTCATACAAATCAAATGGTCGTATATGTTCTGATGGAGAAGGAAAGCTTATGCCATCAGATACAGACAGTATGGTTACTGAGATATATGAACTTGCTGGCAATAGAAATATGGATCGCCTTAGGAAATGTGGTGATGACGATTTCTCATTCGCAATAGGTGGTGTTGCAAGATTTCGTATTAATGCATATAAGCAGCGTGGTTCTCTCTCAGCTGTAATTCGTGTAATCAACTTTAACATTCCTGATCCACACGACCTTATGATTCCAGATAAAATAATGGGATTTTCAGATTATAAAAAAGGCCTTGTTCTCGTAACTGGTCCTGCCGGCTCAGGTAAATCAACTACTCTTGCATGTATGATTGATCATATTAATAAAACAAGACAGTCACACATTATTACACTTGAAGATCCTCTTGAGTATCTTCATATGCACAAGGAAAGTATTGTTTCACAGAGAGAAGTTGTTACAGATACAGAGACATATTTAACTGCACTTCGTGCATCTCTTCGTCAGAGTCCAGATGTAATTCTTCTTGGAGAAATGCGTGACTACGAAACAATGAGCGTTGCTATGACAGCTGCAGAGACAGGTCATCTTATTCTGTCAACATTACATACAATTGGTGCATCTAATACAATCGATCGTATTATTGATGCATTCCCACCAAATCAGCAGCATCAGATAGCAGTTCAGCTTTCAATGGTACTTCAGGCAGTTGTTTCACAACAGCTTATTCCAACTATTGATGGTGGCATCGTACCAGCATTTGAAATAATGACTCTAACACCTGCAATCAAGAATATGATTCGTGAATCTAAAGTACATCAGATTGACGGTATGATTGCAACATCAAGAAACGAAGGCATGGTAACAATGGATACTTCTCTTCTTGAACTAGTACAATCCGGCAAGGTAGATGCTAAGGTCGCTCTTGAATACGCTCAGGATCCTGATTTACTTCTTAAGAAAATAAATAATTCTAGTTCTTTAAAAGAATCTTAAATCTATACTAAATAGAAAAAGAACACCAATAGGTGTTCTTTTTTTGCACTAATAAATTTCCCAAACAGCCATAAAAATACCCCGTGTAATAAATACACGGGGTAAATCATTTTAATTATTCTTCTTCGTCGATAATCTCTTCTACTACTTCTTCTACTGCTTCTGAAACAGCTGTAGCTTCAGCAAGTGTTGTATCGAGTTCAACGTTTCTGTAACGCTTCATACCTGTACCAGCAGGGATGAGCTTACCGATGATAACATTTTCCTTAAGACCAACAAGTGGATCAACCTTACCCTTGATAGCAGCTTCAGTAAGAACCTTTGTTGTCTCCTGGAATGATGCAGCTGAAAGGAATGAGCTTGTAGCAAGTGAAGCCTTTGTAATACCAAGCATAACCTGTGTAAATGTAGCTGGCTCCTTACCTTCAGCAATAAGTGCTTCATTTACATCATCAAGCTCAAGAGCTTCTACCATTGTACCTGGAAGGAATTCTGAATCTCCAGCTTCCTCGATACGAACCTTCTTAAGCATCTGACGAACGATAACTTCGATATGCTTATCGTTGATATCAACACCCTGTAAACGGTAAACCTTCTGAACTTCGCGGATCATGTAATCCTGAACAGCTCTGATACCCTTAATCTTTAAGATATCGTGTGGGTTAACTGAACCATCTGTGATTTCATCACCAGCTTCAATCATCTGTCCTTCAGGTTCTTCTGTTATCTTAAGTCTTGAATCGTAAGGGATAAGGTATGTCTTTGACTCACCTGTCTCGTCGTTAGTAACAACAACCTCACGTTTCTTCTTTGTGTCCTTAAGTACTGCACGTCCTGCTATTTCAGAGATAATTGCAAGTCCCTTAGGCTTTCTTGCTTCGAAAAGTTCTTCTACTCTAGGAAGACCCTGTGTGATATCTTCTGTTGTAGCAACACCACCAGTATGGAATGTTCTCATTGTAAGCTGTGTACCTGGCTCACCGATTGACTGAGCTGCGATGATACCTACTGCTTCACCGACCTGAACAGCCTCACCTGTTGCCATGTTAGCACCATAACACTTTGAACAAATACCGTTCTTACAACGACATGTAAGAATTGTACGAATCTTAACTTCATTAATTCCAGAACCTTCAGCTGTAACTGCTTCTACACGGCTTGGTGTAATCATGTGATTCTTCTTAACAAGAACCTTACCGTTAGCATCTACGATGTCTTCAGCAGCATATCTGCCCATAATTCTGTCTTTAAGCTTTTCAATATCTGTCTGCTTGTTATCGCCGAGTTTTTCAACGAAAGCCTGTACCTTCATGCCAGGGATTGTTTCTCTGCCTTCACTACAGTCAAGCTGACGAATAATAAGTTCCTGAGATACATCTACAAGACGACGTGTAAGGTAACCAGAGTCGGCTGTTCTAAGAGCTGTATCTGAAAGACCCTTACGAGCACCATGAGCTGAGATGAAATACTCAAGTACGTCAAGACCTTCACGGAAGTTTGACTTAATAGGAAGCTCGATTGTACGACCTGTTGTATCTGCCATAAGTCCACGCATACCAGCAAGCTGTTTGATCTGGTCGTTAGAACCACGGGCACCTGAATGAGCCATCATGAAGATGTTGTTGTACTTATCAAGTCCATTGATAAGCTCGTCTGAAAGCTCTTTATCTGTCTGCTTCCAAACTTCAACTACTCCCTTGTAACGCTCTTCTTCTGTAAGAAGACCTTCTGCGAAGTTCTGGCTGATCATATCAACCTTCTCCTGAGCGTCATCAAGTAACTGTGCTTTCTTAGCAGGAACAGTCATATCTGAAATCGAAACTGTCATGGCAGCTCTTGTTGAGTACTTATAACCCATAGCCTTGATATCATCAAGAACTTCAGCTGTCTTTGTAGCTCCGTGAATGTTAATAACTTTTTCAAGGATCTGCTTAAGCTGTTTCTTACCAACATGGAAGTTAACTTCAAGCTTAAGTGCGTTTTCAGGATCTTCTCTGTCTACAAAACCGAGGTCCTGAGGAATTATTTCATTAAAGAGGAGACGACCAAGTGTTGTATGGAGAACACCAGTAATCTTGTTTCCATCTTTATCTGTCTTTTCTACTCTAACGTTAATATCCTGGTGAAGAGTGATTTCCTTATTTTCATATGCAAGGATTGCCTGGTTCATTGAGTAGTAGTAACGACCAATGATATCTACAACCTTACAAACGATAATTCTTTCACGCTCTGGATCGATATTAACTGCAACAAGAGTATCTCTCATAAGAGCTGTCTTCTTAATTGATGAAGCATCTTTACCCTTCTTAACTGCCTCAGCATATGCTGCCTGATATTCATCATATGCAGCCTTTAATGCATCTTCAGATTCGAAGTAAAGTCCAGCCTCTTTAAGCTCTGCAACACCGATTCCTGTATATCCAGGCTCTGTTGCGTAGTCTTTCTCTCTGTGCATTGTTAAGTAGTAAATACCAAGTACCATATCCTGTGAAGGAACGGCAACAGGGCCACCATCTGAAGGCTTTAAGAGGTTATTAGGTGAGAGAAGAAGGAATCTACACTCAGCCTGTGCCTCTACTGAAAGTGGAAGGTGGATAGCCATCTGGTCACCATCGAAGTCAGCGTTGAAAGCTGTACATACAAGTGGATGAAGCTTAATAGCCTTACCTTCTACAAGTACTGGCTCGAATGCCTGAATACCAAGTCTATGAAGTGTAGGAGCACGGTTAAGCATAACTGGATGTTCTTTAATTACATCTTCAAGTACATCCCAAACTTCTGGACGAAGTCTCTCAACCATCTTCTTTGCACTCTTAATATTGTGAGCTGTACCATTCTGAACAAGCTCTTTCATAACGAATGGCTTAAATAATTCAATAGCCATTTCCTTAGGAAGACCACACTGATAAATCTTAAGTTCTGGTCCTACTACGATAACTGAACGTCCTGAGTAGTCTACACGCTTACCAAGAAGGTTCTGACGGAAACGTCCTGACTTACCTTTAAGCATATCTGATAAAGACTTAAGTGGTCTGTTACCAGGGCCTGTTACAGGACGGCCTCTACGACCGTTATCAATTAAAGCATCAACAGCTTCCTGAAGCATTCTCTTTTCGTTTCTAACGATGATGTCAGGAGCACCGAGCTCAAGAAGTCTCTTAAGACGGTTATTTCTGTTAATGATACGTCTGTATAAATCATTTAAATCTGATGTAGCAAATCTACCACCGTCAAGCTGTACCATAGGACGAAGATCTGGTGGGATAACTGGAACTGCATCAATAATCATCCACTCAGGATTATTTCCAGACTCTCTGAATGCTTCAACAACTTCAAGTCTCTTAATAATCTTAGCTCTCTTCTGACCTGTAGCTTCCACTAATTCAGCCTTAAGCTCTTCGCTGTCAGCCTCAAGATCAATGTTCATAAGGAGCTCTTTAATAGCTTCAGCACCCATACCAACACGGAACTGACCTTCATAAGCTTCTCTTGCTGACTGGTATTCTGATTCTGTGAGAACCTGCTTAACCTTAAGTCCTGTTGACTCTTCAGCCTCAAGTACTACATAGTTTACGAAGTAAAGAATCTTCTCAAGTACTCTTGGTGAAATATCAAGGATAAGACCCATTCTGCTAGGGATTCCCTTGAAATACCAAATGTGTGATACAGGAGCAGCAAGTTCAATATGACCCATACGTTCTCTACGAACGTTAGCCTTTGTAACTTCTACGCCACATCTGTCACAAATAACGCCTTTATAGCGAATTTTCTTATATTTACCACAGTGACATTCCCAGTCCTTTGATGGTCCAAAAATCTTTTCACAGAAAAGACCGTCCTTCTCAGGCTTTAATGTTCTGTAGTTAATAGTCTCAGGCTTTGTAACTTCGCCTCTTGACCACTCTCTAATCTTTTCAGGTGATGCCAAACCAATTCTGATTGCATCAAATGTCATTGGCTGGTATCCTTCATTTTTAATATCCGGCATGTCAAACTCCTTTTATTTTACAGGTTTCTCTTAGAATTCATCCGCGTCATCAAATACTTCATCGTCTGCGGAGTCGGATTCAACATCTACAAGTTCTTCATCCTCGTTGAACTCCTGAGTTGTGAAGCCTTCTTTATCAAGGTTATCATCTCTCTTATAATTTCTGCTATCACCCTCAATTACGGAACGAAGATCTGTATCACCGTAATCTATAGATTCTTTAATCTCAACTTCTGTATTGTCCTCACGAAGAACTCTTACGTCAAGACCGAGTGCCTGTAATTCCTTAAGAAGTACCTTGAATGATTCAGGGATACCTGCATCTGGAATATTATCACCCTTAATAATAGCCTCATATGTCTTAACACGTCCTACAACGTCATCAGACTTAACTGTAAGGATTTCCTGAAGTGTATATGAAGCACCATATGCTTCAAGAGCCCAAACTTCCATTTCACCGAATCTCTGTCCACCGAACTGAGCTTTACCACCAAGTGGCTGCTGAGTTACAAGTGAGTAAGGACCAGTTGAACGAGCGTGAATCTTATCATCAACAAGGTGATGGAGCTTTAAGTAATGCATGTGTCCGATTGTAACAGGGCTATCGAAGTATTCACCTGTACGACCATCACGAAGTCTTACTTTACCATCTCTATTGATTGGAACGCCCTTCCAGAGCTCTCTATGTGCTCTATTCTCTGATAAGTAATTTAATACATCAGGATCAAGAACCTTTTTATATTTCTTTTCAAATTCATCCCACTCCATGTTGACATAGTCATTTGCCAACTCGAGTGTATCCTGGATATCTGCCTCGTTTGCACCATCGAATACAGGTGTTGATACATCAAAACCAAGTGCTCTTGCTGCTAAACTTAAGTGAATCTCAAGTACCTGTCCGATATTCATACGAGATGGAACGCCGAGAGGGTTAAGTACGATATCAACAGGACGTCCATTTGGAAGATATGGCATATCTTCTACTGGAAGTACACGTGAAACTACACCCTTGTTACCATGACGACCAGCCATCTTATCACCTACAGAAATCTTTCTCTTCTGTGCGATGTAGATTCTAACCTGCTGATTTACTCCAGGTGGTAACTCATCACCATTCTCTCTTGTGAAGATCTTAGCATCAACTACGATACCGTATTCACCATGAGGAACCTTAAGTGATGTATCTCTAACTTCTCTAGCCTTATCACCAAAAATAGCACGGAGAAGTCTCTCTTCTGCTGTAAGCTCTGTCTCTCCCTTAGGAGTAACCTTACCTACAAGAATATCACCGGCTCTAACTTCTGCACCGATTCTAATAATACCTCTTTCATCGAGGTCCTTAAGAGCTTCATCACCAACACCAGGAACGTCACGAGTAATCTCTTCAGGTCCTAATTTTGTGTCACGTGATTCTGCTTCATATTCTTCCATATGGATAGATGTGTATACATCTTCCTGAACAAGTCTCTCACTAAGAAGTACAGCATCCTCATAGTTGTAACCTTCCCATGTCATGAAAGCAATAAGAGGGTTTTTACCAAGAGCTAACTCACCATTAGCTGTTGAAGGACCATCTGCAATAACCTGTCCTGCTTCAACATGCTCGCCCTTATTTACGATAGGCTTCTGGTTGTAACAGTTAGACTGGTTAGAACGCAAGAACTTAGTAAGCTTGTATGTTTCTTTTGTACCGTCATCGTAATCGATGTCGATTTCATTTGATACTGAACGTGAAATTGTACCTGCCTTCTTAGCAACTACGCAAACACCTGAGTCAACTGCAGCCTTTGGCTCCATACCTGTACCAACTGCAGGAGCCTCTGTCATCATAAGAGGTACTGCCTGACGCTGCATGTTTGATCCCATGAGGGCACGGTTAGCATCG
>JAUNNN010000044.1 GCA_030531435.1 Lachnospiraceae bacterium | reverse complement strand
ATTATGTTTTAGAAAAGTACGCTGAAAGAAATGGTCACATAACCAAAAGCAGTCATAAGATGCGAAAGACATACGCCAGTATGTTAAATGCCAAAGGTGTCCCTATCGATGCAATAAGAGAACAGTTAGGCCACAGCAATCTGTCAACAACATATGGATATATTTACAATCCTCTGACAGAAAAAGAAACCTACGATCTTATTGCAGAAGCTTTATAAACTGCTATAATTCGGCGTTTGTACTAGCTGCGAGACGGGGCAATTTAATAAAAGCCCGCATCACAAAATTTCAAGAATGCAGTAAATATAAGGGTTTGAAAGTGGTGTATTCAAGTGTATTCAAATGAATACAGCCATTTTTGAGCAAAAAAAATGGCGGAAAAGCTTGATTTTCAAGCATTTCCGCTTCTAAAAGAAAAGAGCGCGAGACGGGACTCGAACCCGCGACCCCGACCTTGGCAAGGTCGTGCTCCACCAACTGAGCCACTCGCGCATTTATTTCTTTGATACCGTGCAATGATACCAAATCATTTTGACTTTGTCAACAAAGTCGAGAGCAGGTGATGGGAATCGAACCCACGTATTCAGCTTGGAAGGCTGATGTTCTACCATTGAACCACACCTGCGTGCCTAGAACCGGAATCGAACCAGTGACACGAGGATTTTCAGTCCTCTGCTCTACCAACTGAGCTATCTAGGCATGTGTCGCTTTCACAACGCAAGAAATATAGTACCATAGATACTCAGCTAATGCAACTACTATTTATAGAAAAATTAAACTGAAAACCACAACTGGTTGTATTAATTCTTTCCGTTAAGAAATGGTCTGGCAAACTTGTCATTGAAGTATTCAATGAGTGGTCCCATAAAGAATGCTGTAATAATTGTACCAACACCTACAAATGTAGGAACCATTGCAAGCTGTCCACCTCCCAATAAGTATAACGCAATTCCAATGATAATACAAACAAGATCTGTACAAATTCTTATATACTTAAATTTTCCAATCTTGTACTTATTTGCAAGAACAAGGGCAACTGCATCATATGTAGATACACCAAGATCTGCTGTAATATAAAATGCAGAACCAAAGCATATAATTCCAACTGCTACTAAGAGTAAAACAAGTCTTAATACTATTGAAGGATTTACAATAACCTTCTGAAGAGATTCATAAGTAAACTCTGTAATATATCCAAGAAGGAAAAGATTAATAAATGTTGCTATTCCAATATAATGTCTGTCAGTAATAAGTGCGAATGATAAAAGTACTACATTAGCAATTACATATACCGTACCAAAATCAAGTGGTACTACTGAATCAAGACCTGCCATAAATGACTGGAATGGATCAACACCAAGTGCTGCTATTTTGAAGATTCCAACACTTATAGCACACACTACAACACCAAGAAGGGACATTAAAATTCTTTTCTTAAGGTTACTGTTCATTTTTTTTCTCGTCTTTCAATACCTTGAGCACTACTGCGGATGTCTTTGGCATGAATATCTTTAACTTACCAGCAATAATAGGATAAATATGATTACTTGTTGAATAACTATCATCTAAACTAAAGATTAACTGTCTTGCTGATGCATCTCTATCTATACCAATACCAACTACATTAAGATCTATTTCTTTTTCCTGATCATTATTATTCACAATGATAATACACTGATCTTCTATTGTAAATCTGCCATATGCAATTACATTATAGTCTGTCCATAAGAATTTACATGAGCCTTTACTAAGCTCTTTATTTTCTTTATGAATTCTTATTATATCCTTATGGAACTGAATTAATTCCTGATCTTCATTTCCCCATGGATATGTACGTCTGTTATCAGGATCTGTAAATCCACAAACTCCGGCTTCATCACCATAATAAATCGTAGGTGCACCCATCCATGTCATCTGCATAATTACAGCTTCACGTAATACTGCCTTATTAACACCATTATTGGCAGCTTCAGATCCCTTATCTCCAACACGACCAACTACATGATTTGTTCTAGTCAAAAATCTTGAGTGATCATGATTTGAAAGCTCATTCATAGAAACAAGCTTAGCAGGAGCCATAATTTTTGTCTTGGCATTTTGCATCTGAGATTTAAAGTACTCAGCATTTCCTAATAGGTCAGCTCTAAAATCATCTGAATGCTTCTGCATTCCAGTTAAGAACCATGTAATTGGCTCCATGAATGCATCGTAATTCATGATTGTATCCCATTCATCGCCCTGAAGCCAAAACCATGGATCACCATAATGTTCAGCAATAATAATTGCTTCTGGATTTGCTTCCTTTACAACTCGTCTGAAATCTTTCCAGAATTTATGATTAAACTCTGGTGAATGTCCTAAGTCTGCTGCAACATCAAGCCTCCACCCATCAACATTATATGGTGGAGAAACCCATTTCTTTGCAATTCCTAAAATATAGTTATAAAGCTCCTGAGAACCCTCATAATTTAGCTTAGGGAGTGTATCATGACCCCACCATCCATCATATGAGTTATTGTATGGCCATTTATCAGGGTAATCTTCATGAAAGCTGAAATAGTTCTTATAAGGGCTATCATTTGATACATACGCACCCTTTTCATATCCCTCACTATGTTCGTAAATACGCTCTTTATCAAGCCATTTATTAAAAGAACCACAATGGTTAAATACACCATCAATAATTACTTTTATTCCTCTTTTATGAGCTTCATCTACAACATGAGCAAATAGTTCATTACTTGCCTCTAGGTTTGCTTTATTTGTTACTCTGTTTATATACTTTGATGCAAATCTGTTTTCATGCTGATCGTCTGGCAATAAATCGCCTTTATCATCAACTATTTTACCAATATGTGGATCAATGTAATCATAATCCTGAATATCATATTTATGATTAGATGGTGATACAAATAATGGGTTAAAATAAATAGCGTCTATTCCAAGGTCCTTTAAATAATCAAGCTTATCTAAAACTCCCTGTAAATCACCACCGTAGAAATCTCTAACATCCATTGACTGTGGATATCTGTTCCAATCGTCTACATGAATAGTCTTATCTCCAATATACTGATATTCTCCTGTCTGAACATCATTTGTAGGATCTCCATTACAGAATCTATCTACATATATCTGGTACATTACTGCACCCTTTGCCCAGTCTGGTGTTTTATATCCTGGACGAAGTTTATAGCTGAAATCCACGTTTGCATGTTTTTCAACACCGAGAACATTATAAAAATATGAAACAGTTCCACATGTTATTTCAAAATAATATGTAATAAGTCGGTCTTCAAGCTGACATTCATACATATAATAATCATATGACCCAATAGTTTCCTCATATTCCATAAGGAAACGTTCTCCATCTATATAAATAAATACATCGTCAACATTATTCTTTGCTGTTCTGAAACGAATCTTTATTATTTCATACTTACTTGGTTCAAAAGGAATAATATAGTCTTCTGTACTATCATGAAATAGAGCTCTCTTATTTAATATTGGACGAGCTGAGGATAAATACATCCCCTTTTCTAAATCTATCATATCAATACGTCTACCTATACTCACTTATAATAAAATATACATACTAGATATTATACTTTAGGTTATATACATACACAAGATACATTAGTATCAAAAAGAA
This sequence comes from Lachnospiraceae bacterium, assembly GCA_030531435.1. Taxonomy (GTDB): domain Bacteria; phylum Bacillota; class Clostridia; order Lachnospirales; family Lachnospiraceae; genus UBA2868. The sequence goes on along the minus strand of JAUNNN010000044.1, from coordinate 12,004 downwards.
AAGAGCAATCTTTCGATTGCTCTTTTGGAGAAGGTATTTCTTTCTTATGGGGTATAACCTTAAAGGTTATACGCTGTATTGGGGGTTACAAGTGTATATTAGCACTACCCCTAGTATTTGACTATTCGTACAATGCACAAACATTTTTTAACATATGTATATTTTTTGTTAAATTTGACAACGACTTATGTCCATTCTGTGAAAAACTGTTGTCAATTTGTTCAAAAAGCACTAAATTATGCTTCATTTATACTATTTTGACCATTAAAACATGCTTCGAATTCATCTCTGCCAATCTTCTCTTTTTCAAGAAGAAGGTCTGCAATTCTATGAAGTGCATCTTCATTTTCTTTAATGATTCTTTCTGCTTCTTTATAACAGCTATCAATAATCTTCTTAACTTCTGTATCAATTTTTGAAGCCATATCTTCACTATATGCTCTTGCATGAGCAAGATCACGACCGATAAACACTTCATCTTCATCGTCATCAAAACAGATAACACCTATTTCATCAGACATACCATACTTTGTAACCATTCTTCTAGCAAGCTGTGTAGCTTTCTTAATATCTGAAGATGCACCTGTTGTTATATCATCAAGCACAAGTGCTTCTGCTACACGTCCACCAAGAGATACAATGATATTTTCTGTCATCTTACCTTTAGTATTGAACATATCATCGCTTTCAGGAAGTGGCATTGTATATCCGCCGGCACCAGTACTTGTAGGAATAATTGATACTGTATATACAGGATCCATATGAGGAAGTACATGGAATAAAATAGCATGTCCAGCCTCATGATAAGCCGTAATTCTCTTTTCTTTTTCAGAAACAACTCGACTCTTCTTCTCGGCACCAACACCAACCTTAAGGAATGACTCCTTAATATCTGAATTCTTAATAAAGCCTCTGCCTTCTTTAGCAGCATTAATTGCAGCTTCATTCATAAGATTTTCAAGATCTGCACCTGTAAATCCAACTGTAGTATGTGCAATCTGATCTAAGTCAACATCTTCTGCAAGTGGCTTATTTTTCGAATGAACATCAAGAATCTCTTTACGTCCCTTAACATCTGGTGTACCAACACCAACTTTTCTATCAAAACGTCCTGGACGTAAGATTGCAGGATCAAGAATATCTACTCTGTTTGTAGCAGCAAGAACAATGATTCCTTCATTTACACCAAAACCATCCATTTCAACAAGAAGCTGGTTAAGAGTCTGCTCTCTTTCATCATGTCCGCCACCCATACCTGTTCCACGACGTCTTGCAACCGCATCAATTTCATCGATAAATACAATACAAGGTGCGTTCTTTTTAGCATCAGCAAATAAATCACGTACTCTTGATGCACCAACACCAACAAACATTTCTACGAAGTCTGAACCAGATATTGAAAAGAATGGAACTCCTGCTTCACCAGCAACGGCTTTAGCAATAAGTGTTTTACCAGTTCCTGGAGGTCCAACCAAAATTACTCCTTTTGGTATTCTTGCTCCAACATCCACGTATTTTTTAGGATTCTTTAAGAAATCAACTATTTCTTCAAGTTCTTCCTTTTCTTCCTTAAGACCAGCTACATCCTTGAATCTAATTTTATTATCATCTGTGGATAGTCTCGCGCGGCTTTTACCAAAATTCATCATCTTGGCGTTTGATCCACCACCGCCACCTACGCCTCCTGTAAGCATCATAAACATCAGCATTACAATTATTGCGCCAATTACTACAGGAAAGATGTATGCGGTAAGCATGCTCTCACGCTTAACATCTGACATTGTGTAGGCTGGAAATTTTTCTCTTAAAAGCTGTTCTGTCTCACTAACATTAGACACATATACTACTTTTTCTGAACCATTTCTAAGTCTTAACGAAACTTCACCTGTTGGAACTTCTGAATTCTGATGTACCGACACTGCCATAACTTCGTTTGAATCAAGTGTCTGTGCAAATTCTTTATAAGTAATATAGTCCTGTCCTGTTGTCCAAATAGAGTTTAGCCAGAAAAATCCAAGAACAAAAATCGCTATTATTGCAAAATAAAATCCTGGCCCTCTTGTAGGTTTATTCAAAAATTAATCCTCCGTTATTTCTACAATTCCAATATATGGAAGTGTTCTATATTTCTGAGCATAGTCAAGTCCATATCCAACAACGAACTTATCTGGAATCTGGAATCCTGTGTAATCAACCTCAACCTCAACAACTCTTCTTTCAGGTTTATCAAGAAGTGTGCAAAGTGCAAGGCTTGCAGGCTTTCTGTCATTTAAGTTGTTAAGAAGATAGCTTAATGTTCTACCAGAATCAACAATATCTTCAATTACGATTACATGCTTATCTTTAATTGAGTCATCAAGATCTTTGATAATCTTTACAACTCCACTTGATTTTGTATCTAATCCATAACTTGAAACAGACATAAAATCGATAGAAACTGGAAGATTAATTCTCTTTGCAAGTTCACACATAAAGAATGAACCACCTTTTAATACGCAAATAAGATGAACTTCCTTACCAGCATAATCTTTAGTAATCTGTTCTCCAATTTCGCTAATTCTTTTATCTACTTCTTCTTCACTTAATAAAACACTAATTTTTTCAGCCATTTTCTGCTCCCTTTTCATAGTAAATAATCTGTAATTACTTATTTTATCATAAGGGCCTGCGTTTTTAAAGAATAAACAACCCTCTCATACTTGATAAATATGCTAAAAAAAGCTATTCTATTTAATGATGAAATAACACTTAGGAGTTACAATGAGCGACATTTTATATATTGTAATGCCTGCATATAACGAAGAGGATAACATCAGAAATGTTGTAAAGGACTGGTATAAAGTTCTAGATGGCAAAGATGAGGCTTCACGACTTGTTATTGCAGATGCAGGAAGCACAGACAATACACATAAATATCTTCAGGAAATGCAAACTGAATATCCAAAGCTTGAGATATTCACAGATTGTGAAAAGCAGCATGGTCCAAAGGTTATAGCGCTTTATGATTATGCAATTAAACAGGGTGCTGACTTTGTATTCCAGACTGATTCTGATGGTCAGACAAATCCAGATGAGTTTGATGCTTTCTGGGATATGCGTAATGATTATACAGCAATCTTTGGAGAAAGACCTGTTAGAGGTGATGGTAAATCAAGAGCATTTGTTGAAAAGGTTGTTTGTCTTCTTTTAAAGATATTCTTTAATGTAAATGTTCCTGATGCCAACGCACCATTTAGATTAATAAGATGTGACTCACTTAAGAAGTATTTATATAAGCTTCCAAAAAATTACAATATTCCAAATATAATGGTTACTACATACTTTGCTCACTACAAAGAAAAGTACACATTTAAGGAAATAAGCTTCAAGCCACGTCAGGCTGGAACTAATTCAATCAACATCATTAAAATTGTAAAGATTGGATGGCAGGCATTAAGTGATTTCAAATCATTTAAAAAGGATATGAAATATTCTAAAAAGACTGTTTAAAATAAAAAGACATGCGCGTAATAGTTTTATACTATTCACAGCGCATGTTTTTTAATTCTTACTTATATATATTCCGCCCTTAATTTTCTTTGCATTCAGCCCCTTTGGTAAATGTATTTCTTTTCCACATCCTTTTGAAATAAGTGAATATACATCATTTATATGTGTTCTAGTAATATCTTTATATTCTTCAGTAAGCTTTTGCATTGTAAAAATAATTACATATCTGATAATTACAGGTTTCTCTTTTTTTAATTTCTCAAGAGAAATAACATATCCTTTATCTTGTTTTGTAACATATAGTTTTACAAGCTCTTTAGCTTTCTCTTCAATATATTCAGATACTTCTCGTAATTCTTCTGCAACGCTTGCAATATGAGAGGCACTTTCTGGCTGAATTTCATTAAATAAAGGAATAACTCTGTTTCTTATCTGATTTCTTGAATAAGCATCATCCTCATTTGTCTCATCAGTACAGAAATCTTCATTATTTGTTCTTAAGTATTCTTCAATCTCATCTCTTGTTACACAAAGAAGAGGTCTAATAATATTTTCTCTTACTGGAGCAATTCCACCTACACCTTTAAGTCCAGAACCTCGTATCATATTAAAAAGAACTGTTTCAGCCTGATCATTAATATGATGTGCTACTGCAATTTTTGCATTATTATGTTCTGCTGCCTCTTTATAAAAAATATCGTATCTGGCTTTTCTACCAGCCTCTTCTAACGAAAGCTTTTCATCTCTGGATTTCTCAGGAACATTTATTTTATATATTTTAATAGGAATATTTTCTCTCTCACATAATTCCTTAGCAAAAATTTCATCTCTTGTGGCAGTAATCCCTCTAATGCCATGATTAATATGCACACAAAATAAATCAAAACCAATTTTCTTTTTTAACTCATTTAATATAAGAAAAAGACAAACTGAATCACCACCACCTGATAGTCCAACAACAACACTATCACCTGGCTTTATCATTTTGTTTTTTTCAATGTATGCACTTATCTTTTGAGTAAACTTGAAATTATAATCCATATTTAAAACAATGAAAGGTTGTCTTAAAGACAACCTTTATTTATCATCAACACCTGATTCAAAAACTATTTCATCCTCGTATACAAGACCTAGCTTTTCTTTTGCTACTTCTTCAACATACTTTGATGTCTTTGTATACTTTTCATATTCCTCAAGCTCTCTTGTACGAGCCTCTTCATCAGCAATCTGACTTTCTAAACTTTCAATCTTCTTGCTGTAATCATCCCTTTTATGTTTAAGTTCCGTACTTTTTACCATAATAACAGTACAAAAGAGCGCAACAATTACGCCCACTGTTACCATACCCAGACGATTCTGTTTTTTCTTACGAAACATTACCTGCCTAGCCATAATTATTCATTCCCCTCAGAATTGTTTACATAATTATAACCCGATACTATAATTTATGTCAACTGAAAGAGTATGATTAATTATAAAGTTTTAAACATTTCCTTTGCTTCGTCTTTTTTGACAGTTTCTTTCACGTCAAGAACTTCAACCTTTACAGGTTTATTTCCAAACTGAATCTCAAGTATATCTCCAACCTTTACATCTGCAGATGCCTTTGCTGGTCTACCATTGATTGTTACTCTTCCTGCATCGCAGGCCTCATTTGCAACAGTTCGTCTTTTTATAATACGAGAAACCTTTAAATATTTATCTAGTCTCATTTATATTTCCTCTATAAGCAATCGATTATTTCACACAACCGATTAATTCATTAATATCTTCTATATTATTTTTCTTCATAAACTCTTCAATTCCACTAACAACTTCTTCTGTTGTATATGGATTATGGAAATTCATTGCACCAACTGAAACAGCTGTTGCACCTGCCATAATAAATTCAAGAGCATCTTCATAATTTGCGATACCACCCATTCCAATAAGCGGAATCTTAACTGCATTTGCAACCTGATAAACCATTCTTACAGCAACTGGTTTAATTGCAGGACCTGACAAACCACCTGTTTTATTTGCAAGAGCAAATGTTCTTCTATTAATATCTATCTTCATTGCTGTAATTGTATTAATAAGAGATAAAGCATCCGAACCTGCTGCCTCAGCTGCCTTTGCCATTTCAGTAATATCAGTTACATTTGGAGAAAGCTTCATAATAACAGGCTGTTTTGCATGTGCCTTTATTTCCTTTGTAATGTTATAAAGACTATCTGCATTCTGGCCAAAAGCAATCGCACCTTCTTTAACATTTGGACATGATACATTAATTTCAAGCATTGAAACATCTGTATCTGCAAGTCTTTCAACAACTCCAACGTATTCTTCAACTGTCTTTCCACATACATTAACAATTACCTTAGTATCATAATCCTTAAGGAATGCAAGATCTCTTTCAATAAATGTATCAATTCCAGGATTCTGAAGACCAATTGCATTAATCATTCCACCATATGTTTCAGCCACTCTTGGTGTAGGATTTCCTGGCCATGGTGTAAGTGCAACACCCTTTGTTACTACAGCACCTAACTTGTTTAAATCAACAAATTCACCATATTCCATTCCTGATCCGAATGTTCCGGATGCTGTCATTACAGGATTTTTAAATTCTACGCCAGCTATATTTACTTTAGTGTTCATACTCTACCCCTTAAATATCAATATCTTCTGCGTTGAATACAGGACCATCTGCACATACACGTTTATTATTTACCTTTGAATGATCATCAACATCTTTTGACTTACATACACATCCAAGACATGCTCCAACACCACATGCCATTCTCTCTTCCATGGAAATATATGCTGTAATTCCATTTTCTTTTGCATACTGCTTGATTCCTCTAAGCATAGGAATTGGTCCACAAGCATATATTACTTTTCCTTTAATTCCTTCAGCTTTTATTGCATCAATTACATTACCTTTTGTACCAGTACTTCCATCCTCTGTTGCAATAGTAACTTTACCGTATTTTTCGAGCTCAGTATTTAGAAATAGCTCATTTCTATAACCAACTACAATATTCTTCTCACAATTAAGTGTCTTTGCCAGCTGAAGCATTGGAGGTATTCCAATTCCACCACCAATAAGAATTGCGTCATCAGTAAGTACAGGGAATCCATTACCTAATGGTCCAAGGACTATTATTTCATCATTTGAATTATATCCAGAAAACTCCTTAGTACCTTCTCCAACAATTCTATATACTATACGAAGCTTACCTTTTTCTATTTCACATATGCTAATTGGTCTTGGTAAAAGCTTTGCATCATTTTTTGTATATACAGAAATAAACTGTCCTGGCTTTGCAGAATCAGCAATAGATGTTTCTATCCACATGCTATATATATCTGTAGCTATTTTTTCCTGAGAAATAACTTTTGCAGTTTCTTTTATTTTCATGAGATTACCTTTCCGTTACAAATAGTGTATTTAACCTTACCTGTTAATTCCATTCCAATAAATGGTGAATTTTCAGATTTTGATTTATATTCTGTAACTACCCATTTTTCGTTTTCATCAAATATGCATAAATCAGCTTTTCGTCCAACTTCAACAGATGCAATTTTATCTTCCATATGATAAAGCTTTGCAGGAGATACTGTCATTTTATCTGCTAACTCATTTAATGTAAGATATCCTTTTTTTACAAGTTCTGTAATTCCAAGAGCCAACGATGTTTCAAGTCCTAATATTCCACTTGGCGCTTCTGTTATTGGCTTATTCTTCTCATCTTTAGAATGAGGAGCATGATCTGTTGCTATTATTTCAATCGTTCCGTCCTTAAGACCTTCGATAATTGCAAGTCTGTCTTCTTCTTTACGTAAAGGAGGATTCATTTTAGCTAATGTTCCATGCTTTAACACTGCCTCATCTGTAAGAGTAAAGTGATGTGGTGTAGCCTCTGCATGAATATTGAGTCCTCTTTTTCTAGCCTGTCTTATTATTTCTACACCTTCCTTAGTACTTATATGCTGTACATTAAGGGAAACTCCTGTCTCAAGTGCTATTTCCACATCTCGTTTAATAAGACTAATTTCCGCTTCTCTTGGTGAACCTTTTATTCCAAGCTTTTCTGCAACACTTCCTGCATTTACACCATTATTTGTAATAAATGATGGATCCTCTTCGTGAAGACTTACTGGCATATCAAGAGATTTTGCCACAGTAAAGGCCTTCCTTAAAAGCTCTTCATCCATGATAGGAATTCCATCGTCTGAAAATCCTGCAGCTCCAGCATTTTTAAGAGCCTCCATATCAGTAAGTTCTTTTCCCTTAAGATCTTTTGTAATAGTTCCAACTGTATGAATATTAATATCTGTTTCTTTTCCTTTATTAATTACATACTTAATTGTTTCTTCATTATCTGTGCAAGGCTTTGTATTTCCCATAAGAATAATTGTCGTAAAACCACCTGCTGCCGCCGCCTTAGCACCAGTATAAATATCTTCTTTATGTGTAAAACCAGGATCTCTAAAATGAACATGCTCATCCACAAGTCCAGGGAACACTGTAAGTCCAGTGCCATCAATTATTTCGGTTTCATTGCATTTTATATTTTTAGATATCTCTTTAATTGTATCACCATCAATAAGAATATCTGTTATATCATCAAATCCCGTTGCTGGATTAATAAGTCTGGTATTTTTGATAAGCATGATGTACTTCCCTTGTTGATTCTTTAATATTTAAAGGTTAAAATATTCTTTATCTAATATATCAAAAAAAATATAAATTTTAAAGAATTCAGAGGTCAAAGATGATTCGTACTATTATAGATGTATTACTTGTTATTTTCTTTTTTTTCGTAACGATTCCTGTGCTTATTATTTTCTGGCTTATAGGTTTAGTAAGCCCTAAAGCAAAGGATTTCATGTCGATTAACCTTATGAAGATTGCTTTTACAATCATTCTCTTTACATCAGGTGTAAAAGTAAAGATTGAAGGACTTGAAAATATTCCAAGAGACAGAGCTGTTTTATATGTAGGAAATCATAGAAGTTATTTCGATATAATCGTAGCTTATAAAAATATTGTAGGTCCAACAGGTTTTATGGCTAAAAAAGAATTCAAGAGTGTTCCTGTCCTTGGACACTGGATTACATGCCTCCATGGTTTATATATAGATAGAAAAAACGTCCGTCAAGGTTTACAGGCAATTCTAGAAGCTGCTGAAAACACAAAGAAAGGTATTTCATATTTTATTTTTCCTGAAGGTACAAGAAATCACGAAGATGAGATGCTTAAATTCCACGAGGGAAGCTTAAAAATAGCTACAAAGGGTGGATGTCCAATCATTCCTGTTGCTATAAAGCATGCGGATGAAATATTTGAACTTCATTTTCCTCTAGTTAAAGCGACAAAAGTTTCTATAAGATATGGTGAACCTATTTATACAGATTCTTTATCAAGGGATGAGTCAAAATTTATTGGAGCAAAGACTAGAGATATAATTCAATCAATGCTTGATGAGATGGAGTAGAAATATTTTACTCAACTGGTACATATGTTTAAAAATTGTTCCAATTTTTAAACGCAAAAAAGCTAGGATTTTATCCTAGCTTTTTTACAAATATACGCATCTCGCTTCGAATGCAAAAACACATACGCTTCGATGGCATCTGACTCAACCTAGGCGACCTCACGGCACCCGAAAGCTTCTGCTTAGTGCTGCTTCATTCCTGACCTGACACGGTTCACAGATTTTCGTCGCGTGAGACCCGGGTCTCAACATCAGATAACCAAGGGCTGCTATGCATCATAAACACCCTCGGCGAGATATCACCCCTGCTATAGCGGATTTCAGGTACAGGGAGCCGCTACTTCCCCGGCTGCGTAAAAATCATTATACTTTTAAACACGTGTAAAGTCAATGTAAGCAAGTACCATCATTGCAATTCTAAATGTAAGAGCATCCTCAAAATTTCTTACATCAAGGCCTGTTGCCTTCTGAAGCTTTTCAATACGATAAACAAGAGTATTTCTATGAATATAAAGCTGTCTTGATGTTTCTGATACATTAAGACTATTCTCTAAGAACTTATTTATTGTATTAAGGATTTCATCATCAACGTCCTCTGGAAGCTTTCCACCAAATACTTCATCAATATACATCTGACATAGATGTACTGGGAGCTGATATATAAGTCTTCCAATGCCAAGAGAACTATAGGAAATAATCTTTTTATCTGGATAGAAAATTTTACCAACATCAAGAGCCATATGAGCTTCTTTATATGACTTAGAAACACCCTTTATTTCTCTGACTATTGTTCCATATGATACCCTGACATTTGTAAGAGCTTCTGAATTAAACATATCTACAAGCATTCTTGCTGTATCATCAAGATCCTCATATGTATCTGAATCATCAAGAGCTTTTATTACAATAATGTGGTTTTCATCAACAGTTGTAACAAAATCCCCATTCTGATATGAGAAAAGTTCTCGTACCATTTCAATTCCACTTATTTCACTATTTTCAGTTAACTCAATTGCAAATACACACCTTGGAGCTACTGCATCAATATGAAGACTCTGACATCTGTTGTAAATATCAACAAGAAGGAGATTATCAAGAAGAAGGTTCTGATAAAAGCTGTTTTTATCAATTCTATCTTTATAGGCTACTACTAGATTTCTAAGTTCACTAGCTACAATTCTTCCAACTATGAACTTTTCTTCTCCACCTCTTGCAGCAAGGACAAATGTTACATTTCCATCATCAACGACTTTAAGCATTAAAATGTCTTTTACTTCCTGAGATTCTGCTTCCGACTGAGCAAAACTGAATAACACATTTTTGTCAAGCTCAGAAAAATCTGATGTTGTAGCTAATATCGTTCCAAATTCATCCGCTACAAGAAAATCCACTTTTGATATAGAATTAACTTCTTCTATACAGTTTTTGATTATATGATTTGTAATCATACGTCTCCTTTCGGTATGAACTACCTCAATTTATAATAATGTATCGTAAACATATACATTTATCTTCTCATCATATTTATATATTATTTTATCATATTTAGCTAGTTTGTATGATAAAATATGAAAAGTAATAGAACATACTTAATTATCGCAGATATTTTAAGGGATTAATCATACAATTCACATTATGAAAAAATATACTTTAGATGAAAAATACATGAACGAAGCTTATAAAGAAGCAAAAAAAGCGTACCGTTTAGGTGAAGTACCTATTGGATGCGTTATTGTTTATGATGGCAAAATAATTGGAAGAGGATACAACAGAAGAAAAACTGATAAGAATACTCTTTCTCATGCAGAAATAGCAGCCATTAGAAAAGCCAGCAAAAACATGGGCGACTGGAGACTTGAAGGATGTACTATGTATGTAACTCTTGAACCATGTCAAATGTGTGCTGGTGCTCTCGTTCAATCAAGAATAGATAAGGTTGTAATTGGTTGTATGAGTCCAAAATCAGGATGTGCTGGTTCCATTCTCAATATTCTTCAAATGAAAGAATTTAATCATCAGGTTGAAATAGAAAAAGGAATACTTGAAGAGAAGTGCTCTACGATTTTAAGTGATTTCTTTTCTGAATTAAGAGAAAAAAACAAAGAATAAATTCGATTTTATGAAACTCCTCTTATTTCTGTATTTATTCCTGACTTTTTAAGCATTTCTTTATATTTATTAAGCTCATCTAATGTACATGCTACAAGGGATTTATCCTGAACAAACTCTGATTCTATATAGTTTTGTAAAAAATATCTTTTAGCACCTTGTATCTCAGAGGATATCTCTTTCATTACATCTTCACTATGATAATTTTTAATAATTGTTGTTCTAAATTCATAATCAATAGAGCCATTAATTAAAAATTTAACTGATTCTTTTATCTTGCAAATCAGATCATCATCACAACTTACTCCAGAAACTACTGAATAATCTAATATTCTTGTTTTAATATCCATTGCTATATAATCAATCAGATTCTTTTCAGCTAATGTTTTTATCATATCTGGATTTGTTCCATTTGTATCAAGCTTTATAAGATATCCTATATCTTTTATTTCTTTTATGAATTCAGGCAGGTCATTATATAACGTCGGTTCACCGCCTGTAATACAAACTCCATCAATGATTCCCTGTCGTTTATTTAAAAATCTCATTATCTCTTCTTTTGAAACATCTGCTTCAGTATTTATAACAAGATTCATGTTATGACAAAAAGGGCATCTAAAATTACAGCCACCAAGAAAAATTGTTGCTGCCACATGCCCAGGATAATCAAGTAATGTAGTTTTTTGTAAGCCTTTTATATTCATATAAACATTATAACATGGAAAAAGGCTCTGCAAAATGCAGAGCCTTCTCTATAACTAAATACTAGTTTGTGATTGTCATTTCTGTTTCTTTGTCGAATACATGAACCTTCTCAACATCGAAAGCAAACTTAACTGTATCACCAGGTCTAGATGTTGTTCTAGGATCAACTCTAGCTGTGATAGGGAACTCTTCAAGATCGAAGTATAAGTAAACTTCAG